>CAVJTU010000092.1:0-9494 GCA_963652495.1 uncultured Oscillospiraceae bacterium | reverse complement strand
CCAGGGTCAAAAGGTCAGAAAGCCGATGCAAGCTTGCTTGCAAGAGGATTTTTGATTTCTTGCCCCCAACATCATTATATATTTAAATATTAAAGGAGAAAAGACAAATGGCTAACAGATTTGTGTTAAATGAGACATCTTATCATGGCGCAGGTGCAATCAAGGAGATTGCTACCGAGGCAAAGGGAAGAGGATTCAAGAAAGCATTCGTATGCTCCGACCCGGATCTGATCAAGTTTGGCGTTACCAAGAAGGTAACAGACGTACTGGATGAGGCTGGTCTGGATTATGAGATTTATTCCAATATTAAGCCAAACCCAACAATCGAGAACGTACAGACTGGTGTTGCTGCATTCAAGAAGTCCGGTGCTGATTATCTGATCGCAATCGGTGGCGGATCCTCCATGGATACCGCAAAGGGTATCGGTATTGTTATTGCAAACCCGGATTTTGAGGATATCAGAAGCCTTGAGGGAGTTGCTCCGACAAAGAATAAGTCCGTTCCGATCTTTGCTGTTCCGACTACTGCCGGTACCGCAGCGGAGGTTACGATCAATTATGTTATTACCGATGTTGAGAAGAACCGTAAGATGGTATGTGTAGACCCGAAGGATATTCCGGTTGTTGCATTTGTTGACCCTGAGATGATGTCCACTATGCCAAAGGGACTGACCGCTGCAACAGGTATGGATGCGCTGACTCATGCAATCGAGGGTTATATCACCGCAGCAGCTTGGGAACTGTCTGACATGTTCCACTTAAAGGCAATCGAGATCATCTCCAGAAGCCTTCGCGGTGCAGTAGCAAATACTCCAGAGGGAAGAGCAGACATGGCTCTTGGACAGTACGTTGCAGGTATGGGATTCTCCAATGTAGGTCTTGGTATTGTTCATTCCATGGCACATCCGTTAGGCGCTCTGTATGATACACCGCACGGTGTTGCAAATGCAATCATTCTTCCAACCGTTATGGAGTACAATGCTCCGGCTACCGGTGAGAAGTATCGCGAGATCGCAAGAGCAATGGGCGTTCAGGGTGTTGACGAGATGACTCAGGAAGAGTACCGCAAGGCAGCAGTAGATGCCGTTCGCAAGCTGTCTCAGGATGTTGGTATTCCGGCTGACTTAAAGGATATCGTTAAGGAAGAGGATATTCCGTTCTTAGCTCAGTCTGCATACGATGATGCTTGCAGACCGGGTAATCCGAGAGAGACCAGCGTCGAGGAGATCACAGAACTGTATAAGTCTCTGATTTGATGATATCAGGGTCAAAAGGTCAGAAAGCCGATGCAAGCTTGCTTGCAAGAGGATTTTTGCCCCCAACATCATTTGATTTTAAATTTCATGCGTCCGTTCGGCCTTGGATCAAGCTTGTGTCTGTACAAAGACTGACTAAGGTGGTTGGACGAAGGGAAAACAAAGAAAAGAAAAACGACAGTAGTGGGCAGGAAAACGTGATCCCCACTGTCATAAGAGGAAAGCTGTCGGCATTTGCTGACGGCTTTCTTTGTGAAAATATTCACAATATAAATTTAAGATATGATACCAGGGTCAAAAGGTCAGAAAGCCTTTTGACCCCAACATCAAGATATAGATACACAATAAAGGATGTAAGATAGCAATAGCGCATACAGTGCGCAGAAACGAGGTTTATTATGGATATAAGAGAACTCAGAACCGAGCATCGCGAATTTACAGGAGAGATCCGTGACCGTGTGCTTCGAAATGCCATTCTTAATTCCAATGTGATGGAAATCATTCAGGATAATAAACGTCCATTTGATGAGCTGATGTCAAAGTATCGCTGCGCACTTATGGAGATGGAAACCAAATTTAAGGTGCTGAATGAACAGTTTTCGCTTCAATACGATCGCAATCCGATTGAGTCTATCAAAACCAGACTGAAATCTACAGAGAGCATCAGCCGCAAACTGGCTCAGAAAGGAAAATCTTTCAGTGCAAAATCAATGGAAGAGAATCTGGACGATATTGCAGGTGTGAGAGTCATCTGTTCCTTTCAGGCTGATATCTATACATTGGCAAAATGCCTCCTCGATCAGGACGACATTGAACTTTTAGAGACAAAGGATTATATCAAGAATCCAAAGGCGAGCGGTTACAGAAGCCTTCATCTGATCGTGCGTGTGCCGATATTTTTACAGAACGAAAAATGCTTTATGAAAGTCGAAGTACAGCTTCGCACCATTGCGATGGATTTCTGGGCAAGCCTTGAACATAAGCTGCGGTACAAAAAAGAAATTCCCGAATCCGAAAAGGATTATCTTCAAAAAGAGTTGTTTGAATGCGCACAGATGATCAATACGTTGGATCAGCGCATGGAGACAGTAAAAAATCGTCTGGTAGAAGGCGGACAGTGGGAGTAAGTCATGAAAGAGAAGCTGAAAGAAAACCAGAACAGTAGTCTGGAAACAAATCAGAGAAAAGGGCTGGAACAAAATCTGGAGCAGACAGCATCAAAAAAGATGCGTCTGCTCAAACTGTTTTGGTCTACACTGTATCTTAGTGCATTTACATTCGGAGGCGGTTATGTCATTGTATCACTTATGAAAAAGAAATTTGTCGATGAGTTAGGCTGGATTGACGAAGAAGAAATGCTTGACCTTGTCGCGATTGCACAATCCACTCCGGGTGCGATTGCTGTAAATGGCGCGATTGTAGTCGGCTACAAGCTAGAAGGGCTCGTTGGCGTGGCAGCGGCGATCGCCGGAACCATCATACCGCCATTTGTGATCATTTCCGTGATTTCATTTTTTTATGAATTATTTGCATCGAATGTCTACGTGCAGCAGGTTCTCACCGGTATGCAGTCTGGTGTTGGCGCTGTTATTGCCTGCGTTGTGTTTGATATGGGGAGTGGAATTGTACGTTCAAAAAATGTTTTATCCATGTGCATTATGGGCGCTGCATTTGCGGCAGGCTATGTGCTGAACATCAATGTCGTGCTGATTATTTTGGCTTGCGGTGTGTTGGGCGCAGTCGTTACACTGGCAAAGAGAAAGAAGGTGCGGAAATGATTTATTTGCAGTTATTTTTAAGCTTTCTTCAGATTGGAGCCTTTTCGTTTGGCGGCGGCTATGCGGCAATGCCATTGATCCAGAGTCAGGTTGTGGACGGACACAAATGGCTGAGCATGGCAGAGTTTACAAACTTAATCACGATTTCACAGATGACGCCGGGACCGATCGCAGTAAACAGTGCGACGTTTGTCGGACTCAAGGTAGCAGGTGTCGGTGGTGCAGCAGTGGCTACGGCAGGCTGTATTTTGCCGTCATGTATCTTAGTCACACTTCTTGCAAAGCTATACCTTCGCTATCGAAAGATGGATCTGCTGCAGGGAATTTTGGGAATGCTTCGTCCGGCAGTTGTCGCACTGATCGCATCGGCAGGCGCGTCCATTCTCGTCAATGCTTTCTGGCCGGATGGGCTGATTTTGATTCAGAAGACACAGATTGATATGGTGATTATCTTTATTGCCGCTGTATATCTGATTCAGTTTCGCAAGATGAATCCTGTGCTTGTCATGGTGTTAAGCGGTGTGGCGAAGCTTGGCATTTATCTTGTATGCAATTTTCTTTTGTGAGAACACAAATTGCATAGCACCAAAATCATTTGTGAAATTATTGTAATTATTCAGAACCCCATTCGCAAAATCGCCTCTGCGAGGCTTCCTTTTGCGAATGGGGTTACTTCGCCATATAAAATTGCTATGCTGTTTGAATGCAAGCATTCACAGCAAGCAATTTTGCATGGCTCTGAATAGTTACAAATCATTTGTGAATAGTAAGCGAAGAAAAATGAATTTAGTATCATTATACAGGTCAGGTATCATGATACCGTAGTGAGAGGATGAGAGGAGCAAACAATGCTTTTGTATTTTATCAGACATGGTCAGACAGACTGGAATAAAGAACGACGGATGCAGGGACAGTCCGATATCCCGCTGAACGAAAATGGACGGGAGGCGGCAATCGAGGCAGGAAAAACACTTGCGGATACGAAGATTGATCTGGCATTTTCAAGTCCGTTAAAGCGTGCAAAGGAGACGGCAGAACTTGTGTTAAAGGATCGCAATATTCCGATTGTTGAGGATAAAAGAATTCAGGAAATCAGCTTTGGCATCTGCGAGGGAATGATCGGAAGAGATGAGAATCAGCGGCCAATCGGCTATTTTGCCGAGTTTTTTACCCATCCGGAATTGTACAAAGCACCGGAAAATGGCGAGGATGCAAAAATGCTCTGTGCGCGCACATGGAATTTCCTTGAGGATATCACATCAAGAAAAGAACTTCAGGACAAATCCATTTTGATTGCAACACACGGCGCGGCACTGCAGTCCATGATGCTGTGGGTAAAAAAACAGCCAATCAGCGAATTTTGGAAGAGTGGTCTTAAAAAGAATTGTTCCGTAACGAAGGTGGAAGTAAAGAACGGTCAGATTTACGTGCTTGAAGAGGGAGAAAAGCAGTATAAGGTTTAAAGAGAAAAAAGAAAAGTCTTCTGCCCGTTTGAGGCAGGAGATTTTTTGTACTTTTGCATAGATGAAAAGGCTCTTATAATAGCAGTTCCTTCGCTGCTTTTAGACGCGCATAAAATTGATCGTAGAACTGGTCGTAAAAGTCTGGACAGGCATTTGCATTTGCGCTCGCTGAAGATGTTGAAGCCACCGAATTTGCATTTGCATATGGCGTCAGATAAAATGTCTTTAAAATATAAGAATGAAGTGTTTTAATTAGTTTTGGGGACAATCCTTGCGCGGCAGCGGCGGCATCCTTTAAAAAGTAATGCCAGTCACAGACAAACTGCTCATAGCGTTTTAACTGAGGAATGTTAATCCACTGGCGCACCTTTACCTTTGACAAATGTTCTTTTTTGCATTGATCGGTCTGCAAAAAATAGGAAAATCCGGTGCCGTCATAGACACGGCCGAGCGGAAACAGGCGGCAAAATCCGGGGCGAAAGGTATGAATTGTGCAGCGTCCGGCTTCATTTAAAAAGGAACATTGGTCGGTATCCGGTGTCATTGCAATTGCAGGTAAAACAATTCCGTCAACAGGAGTTAATTGCAGCTGCCCGTTAAAAAGAGCCGCGGCCGGAACGTGCAGTCCCTGTGATAGTTGGTAAACATCATACGGGTCTAGTAAGATCGAATTGCCCATATGACAGCAACAGGCATGGCAGCCATCACAGCCTAGGCTGTCGGCGCGCACCATATCAGAGGACGAGTAAAGCTTACCGTCCGAAATTTCATTCATAGAAACAGATCGAAGCATAATCGTTAAAATCCTTTTCTTATCATTTATCGTTTCTTTAATAGTACAACAAAATGGTTGAAAAAGCCATTCTTTCCGTAAGAAAAATGTAAAATTAATATGCTTGTAAAATAAAAAAAGTCTGATATATTAAAAATAACAAGCATTGTGCAAAAATAAGAGGAGGTGGCTAGTATGTTGTCAGTATTTATTTTGGCAGTTTTAGTGATTGCAATTGGCGCATTTTTGTGGTATGGGTGGAAGAAACAAAAATTCGGTGAGCATTACGGAATATACTGGATCGTGAGTGGACTGGCGGTTGTTTTATTAGTAATCCATATTTTCCAGAGAGCGCAATATCAGAGTTTGATGCCGATTGTAGCAGGTGATATTATCATAATGATCGGATTTGTGATGGCAGGAGTCATTGGCTATCAGCAGAATAAGACAGCGTAAAATACACAAATCAGCATGAAAAGGTGTAAATTAAGAAAGTAGCAATAAGATTCTTCTTGTATAAATTTGTTTAGTGCAGTAAGATGAAGGCAATAATTAGAAAACTGATTAAAAAACCGAAATCGAAAAAGGAGCATTGCTATGGAATATATTTTAATGCACCGCACAAAAGAGACAGCGAGAATTGAATTGGATGAGTTTTCAAATATCGTTGCGATTTATGAGGTGTATGATAGTCAGCATCTTCCGGTAGGAACTGTACAAAAAGGAATAGTAGACAAGAAGGCATTGGCAAAGTGGTGGTCAGGAAGATCAATTCCAGCAAGCAGGCAAGGTCTCAAAGAAGCGTTGCAGGAACTTGGAATGACAGTATCTCAAGAGCTTCTTGAGAAATGTTATGGACTTAGTCTTTCTGACCAATATTGGATTTTGCCGAAAAGTGAACAAATCATTTGGGAGGCTATCAATTTCTTTGATCATTCCTTTTCGGAAGATGTTGGAAATCTTTTGTTTGGTCATGGAAGTGCATCAGAGAGCATGAGTCTTGTTTCTCCGGATAATACCTCAGATGGACAGCTGATGAAAAAATGGAAGATTGCAGATGGAAAACGTATTTTAATGAAAGGATCGAGCAAGCCATATTATCAGGAGGCGTTGTGCGAGATGATTGCATCTCGTATCGCAAGTCGGCTTGGAATTGAGCATGTGGAATATTCCGTGGTCTGGGAAAATGAGGAGCCGTTTAGTCTTTGCAAGGATTTTATTACGCGGAATACAGAATTAGTCTCTGCCAGTCATATTATGAATGCATTTAAAAAGCCGAATAATTTATCTGAGTATGAATATTATATTCGGTGCGCAGAGAAACTTGGTGTTTCGCAAATACGAAGAGAAGTTGAAAAAATGCTTGTATTGGATTTTATTATTGCAAATGAAGATCGGCATTTTAATAATTTTGGTTTGGTAAGAAATGCAATTACGCTGGAATGGATCGGTGCAGCACCGATATTTGACTGTGGAACGTCACTTTGGTATAATACGCAGGAATCTCGTATAAAACCATTAGCACCGTCATTGCCAGGAAAGCCATTTAAGAAAACACATGCAGAGCAGATTCATCTTGTAAAGGATTTTTCGTGGATAAATTTGAGCGCACTTGATGGGATTGAAGAAGAGGCAGATGCTATTTTCGCACAGTCTGAGTATCTGTCAGATGCCAGAAGACATATTCTTGTGAATGCGATTCGAGAGCGAATAAATCTGCTTGGAGAAATAAATAACAAGAATTAAAAAGAGCGAAGGGGGACGCTTTGACAAATTTGTTGTCAGCGTCCTTTTGCTGTTAAGAAGAAATTGAAAATTTTCAATGGCATCCATGTTCTCAGGTGATAATGAGGAAAACACAGAGCAGTCACTTCCAAGTAACCTTCCGGGCAGCAGATATCCCTTGCGAAATTCCCACATATGCGGTAAGATAATCCTGTAGTGATGGAGAGCACAGAAAGGGAGACTGCCATGGAGTATGACAGATTTCAGGAAATCCTGCAGGAAGAGGCAGAGAAGATACCGGAAAGGTTCTATGAAGGACTTAACGGTGGTGTAATCATCTCAGAGGAGACGAAGCTAAGTCCCTATGCGCAGAACGATGACTTATATATCGCAGGTCAGTATCTGCGCAGTTATCAGATGGGGAATCAGATCGTGATTTATTACGGAAGCATGATGCGTCTGTTTGGCTATATGGACGAAAAAGGAATGCGCCATGAGATTGCACATGTGCTGCGCCACGAACTGAAACATCACATAGAAGGGCGTGCAGGGCTTCGCTCTCTTGAAAAATGGGACGAGGAGCAGATTACAAGCTACCTGCAGAGAGGTTTTCGTGCGGAAAGGAAAAATGAAAAATGAATCGGGAATGGTCATTGGACGTATTGTATCACGGATATGAAGATCCAAAGTTTGACGCGGATATGAAAAAACTTGAGAGCAATGTTGCCGAAATGAAAGAAAAGATCGAGGCAGCAAAGAAGTCTGGCCCGGTAAAAGGGTTGGAGACATGTATCAGACTTCAGGAGGAGATGACTGCACTGGCGAGCCGTCTGGGTGAATTTATTTCATTAAAGGGTTCTGTCAACACATCTGACAGCAAGACAAATGACATGGGTGCGCGTTTCGATCGTATCATGGCAAATCAGACAGGAGCAAGCGTTGCATTCTGTAAGTATGTTTCTTCTATCGAAAATCTGAACGAAGTAATTGCACAGAGCAGTCTGCTGACCGAGTATAGTTACTATCTGACACAGATTCAGAAGAACGCATCCCATATGCTTTCTGACGAGATGGAAGATTTGATTGCGCATATGGACATTACCGGAGGCGGCGCATGGGGCAAACTGTTTGATTATCTGACCTCTTCTGTAAAGGTAGATTACGAGGGCAAGACAATCACTCTTCCGGCTGTCCGGAATCTGGCAACCAGCGAGGATAAGGAAGTAAGAAAGAAGGCATATGAGGCAGAGCTTGCAAGTTACGACAAGATTGCCGATTCCATTGCATTTGCTCTGAATAATATTAAGGGACAGGTATCCATGCTTTCAGCAAAGAGAGGCTATGAGAACCCGCTTGCCATGACGCTTGACCAGTGCTGCATGAAACAGGAGACACTCGATGCCATGTTTACTGCAATGCGTGAGTATCTGCCAAAATTCTGGGAGTACTTAAAGGCAAAGGCAAAGTATCTCGGTCATGAAGGTGGACTGCCGTGGTATGATATGTTTGCTCCTGTTGGAAAAATGAAATCCGATTATACCACAGAGACTGCATGCGATACACTGGTAGAAAATTTCAGCCATTTCTCAACAGAGCTGTCTGATATGATGGCACGCGCCTTCGCGGAGAGCTGGATTGATTTCTATCCGCACGAAGGCAAGGTCGGCGGTGCATTCTGCGCAAATGTGACAACCGAAAAGCAGAGCCGTATTCTTACAAACTTCAATGGTTCTTTTGATTCCGTGGTAACGCTTGCCCATGAGCTTGGTCATGCATTCCACAATCAGCAGATCTTTGAAAATCGTATTTTAAATCAGGATTATTCCATGCCGGTAGCAGAGACTGCATCCACCTTCAATGAGACCCACTTTATGCTGAGTGCTTATCATAAGTCCAACGATCCGCAGGAAAAGCTTGCCATCCTCGAAAATCTGCTGTCCGGAACCACACAGATTATCTGTGACATCTACTCCAGATTTTTATTTGAGGATGCTGTATTCCACAAGTGTGAATCTCAGTTTTTAATGACAGATGATCTGAAGGAGATCATGCTTGATGCACAAAAGCAGGCATACGGCGACGGTCTTGACCAGACAAAGCTGCATCCATACATGTGGACTTGCAAGAGCCATTATTATTCATCCGGTCTGAGTTATTATAACTTCCCATATGCATTCGGCGGTCTGTTTGCGATGGGGCTGTATACTCAGTTCCAGAACGAGGGTGAAAGCTTTGTTCCAAAGTATAAGGCACTGTTAAAGGCAACTGCTACCTGCTCCGTAGAAGATACCGCAAAGATGGCAGGCATCGACCTGACAAAGCCGGACTTCTGGAGAAGCAGTCTGGAGACATTCGCAAAGCTGATCGATGAGTATGTGGCACTGATCGGATAAGCATTTAATGATACCAGGGTCAAAAGGTCAGAAAGCCGATGCAAGCTTGCTTGCAAGAGGATTTTTGACCTCTTGACCCGCCAAAAACATGAGTAAGTAGCCATTTT
>CAVJTU010000091.1:0-9508 GCA_963652495.1 uncultured Oscillospiraceae bacterium | reverse complement strand
ATGTTTTTGAAGATTGCGAGAGTGCAAAGCACGTAGCAATCTGGTATCAAAGGGGTCAAAATGCCTTTTGACCCCAACATCATATTTATTATTTTCCCGCAAGAACATCCTCAATCTCAGCTCGATCCGGCATAACGCGCAGTGCGCCCTTTCGTGTTGTGATGCGTGCTGCTGCCGCATTCGCGAAGGTAAGCATTTCGGTCAGATCTGCCTCTGTCAGATCATCCAGTCCGTGCTCGCAGACAAAATGAAGTACGCAGCCGCAGAAGGTATCACCTGCACCTGTGGTCTCAATGGTATTTTTCTGAAGGAACGGCTTCACCTCTACGATCTTATCTTCATAATACGCGCGGCTTCCCTCTTTGCCCATGGACACTAAGATAAGCGGAATGTTGTAACGCTCGCGAATCCAATTGACACCATCCGTATAATCCTCTTTTCCGGTGAGCCACTGAATTTCGTTATCGGAAATCTTTAAAATGTGGCAGTGACCCAGACCGTAAAGCACCTGCTCCTTCGCTTCATCTAAGGACTTCCACAGCGGCGGGCGAAGATTCGGGTCAAATGAAATCAATGCATTTGATTCTTCTGCGACAGCAATCGCCTTTTTTGTTGCAGCACGCACGCCCTCATGCGTCATGGACAGTGTTCCAAAATGGAAAATCTTCGCATTCTGGATTAGCTCTGCCGGAATTTCATCCTCTGTTAACATCATATCAGCACCCGGATTGCGGTAGAAGGAAAAGTCACGGTCGCCATCAGGGTAAGTATGAACCAATGCAAGTGTGGTATGAATTTCCGGATCGCTAAGAAGACCGATCGAATCAATTCCTACCTCTGTGATCGCATCACGCAGCTGTTTTCCAAAGAAATCATCGCCAACCTTTCCGATAAATGCAGTCTTATGACCAAGTTTTGTAAGCATCGCAAGCACATTGCACGGCGCACCGCCCGGATTTGCCTCAAATAAAGGATTTCCCTGTCCGCTTACTCCATTCTCCGTAAAATCAATCAATAATTCACCCAATGCTGTCACATCATATGTTTTTTCACCCATATCCATTTCCTTTCCTTCCTGTCATATTCATACTATGTCAACTACCCACCGCCTAAAGGTAGTGGGCTTGTCGCTGCTCAGTCGCAATGAATCGCTTGCGCGATTTTTTACATGCTCATGTACTTTCGTATATTACTCAATATCATACTTTGTAATATCCATGTATATGGTTCCATCTGCCACAAATGAGATTTTCTTTGCTGCGGTATCGGTCGTAAAGGTAACGCTCATTACCTGTTCGCCATCATTTGCAAAGACCTCTGCGCTAAAACGGTCGATCACAACTCGCAGCTTAAGTACACCACCGTTGTCTCTTACCTTGCAGGAACGCTTGTGAACCATTGCAATTCGAGAGCCGGAATAACTTCTGTCAATCTCAAGCTCGGACTCATGTGGACGATAGCGAAGTGCGGTATAATGCTTGTCATCCTGTGCAAAGCGCATCTCAAATGAGTAATAGCTGTCATCCTTGCTTTCCGGTGCAATGGTAAGCTCAAGATCGACTACGCGTCCCTCGATGCCATCAAGCGTTACTGCCTCTGCCCTATCTGCTACACATACCCCCTTGTAAGAAACCGGATTTTTGCGGCATGCATCAAATTCCTTTGTCGGTCGCTGAATCAGCTTTCCATCCACGATAGACAGCTCTCGCGGCATTGTCATTTGACCAAACCACTGCTCGCTCTCCGAGTGCATATTGACAAATGCCCAGTTTTGCATCCAGCCGATCATGATTCTTCTGCCGTCCGGTGCCTGAACGGTCTGCGGTGCATAGAAATCAATGCCGTAGTCAATCGACTGCGCATGCTCACACACAAATTTTCCTGTCTCGTCATCGTAGCTTCCGATCTGGTACACAACACCATGACCGTTTGGATACTCAAGACCCTCAGCCTCCATCTCCATCGGGCTTACGATCAGCACATGTTTTCCATCTAATTCAAAGAAATCCGGACACTCCCACATCTTGCCAAAGCGGCCGTTATTTTCTGCGAGCGTACTCTTAAAGTTCCATGAAAAGCCATCCTTACTCTCAAACTGGATTGCTCTGCCATCGCCCTGTCCGTCACAGGTAACTGTGATACAGCGATAGCTTCCGTCGGCTGCCTTCCATGCCTTTGGATCACGAAAATCAAATCGGCTAGAGCCTACTGGCAGCTGGCTGGCTACCATAATCGGATTTTTCTCACACTTTTCAAAGTTTATGCCGTCACCGACTGCAACACACTGCTGCTGAACGTCGTGCATCGTGCCGTCTGGCTGCTGTTCAGACAATACGCCCGTGTAAACAAGCAGTTGACGTCCGTCTGGAAGCTCCACTGCACTTCCCGAAAAACAGCCGCCACCATTTTCATATGGTTCGTCCGGTGCAAGTGCAGTCGGAAGGTATGTCCAGTGAAGCAAATCCTTACTCACCGCATGGCCCCAGTGCATCGGTCCCCAGAATGGACGATATGGATAATACTGATAAAACATATGGTACTGTCCCTTATAATAGGAAAAACCATTCGGGTCATTCATCCAGCCGACATACGGTGTCAGGTGGAAAACTGGTTTGCTTTCTGCCTTGATTTCCTTTGCTTTTTCTGCCTCATAGGCTCTCGCCTTCGCTAACTTTTCACTAATCATAAGCCCATCTCTCCTTTTTGTTGTCTCCAGTTTCTTAACTTTCATTCTGAATTCAAGTATTACACAATTCGCCTAATATGTCAACCGATTAACATATTGACAATTTGCCAAAATTTTTCCTCTTTTTTTGTTCATACACGCCAAAAAGGACATTCGCAATCCGCTTCGCTGCTTGCTTGATTCGGTTAAACTGCTTCTTTAACATTTTTTATTTTTTCCTTTTTGTTTCATCATTTGTTGACTTTCTTTTCCAGTTTCTGTAAGATTGTTTTTGGTAAAATTATTTTTGGTAATTCACACACAGAGTTTTTGCAGTCGCCTTTTCCCAGTCGACTTACCTCTGCTATGATTACTAATTTATCTCTTTGGAGGGGGAACTATGCTTAAATGGTTTATGCTGGCTGTCTATATCATCCTCTGCGCCTACGTTATGTGGTCATTTTGCAGATGGACCAAAAAGACAGACCTGCCGAAACGTCACGCATTCAATGTTGTTGTCTGCGTGCTGATACTGATCTTTGCTGCCAGTATCTTCTTAGGTAAATTTCTTCCGGAAAACAACTATCAGCTTTTGATTTTGCGATTAAGCAATTACTGGGTTGGTTTTCTGATTTACCTGATCTTTTTTATTCTTGTGGCAGACATTTTCCTGCTGCTTTTGAAACTATTTTCACTGGCAATCAAGCCGCTGAGACGTCTTTTCGTCAGTAACCTGTTTCACACCATACTCGGATCACTTATCTTCGCACTGAGTCTTTGTTTCACAGTCTATGGCTGTGTTCACTCAAAAATGCTGACAACATCTTACTATGACATCACAGTTTCAAAAAGTGGCGGTGAACTGACGGACTTAAAGATGGTTCTGATCGGTGATCTTCATATGGGCTACAGTGTTGGCTGCGATCAGATCGCCGATATGGTTGGTTCCATCAATGCCGAGAATGCAGACATCGTTGTGGTTGCCGGTGATATTTTCGATAACAACTATGATGCCCTCGAAGCTCCAGAGCGTCTTGAGGAACTCTTAGCGCAGATCAACAGCACCTACGGCACCTACGCAGTATTTGGAAACCATGATGTAACAGAAACGCTCATCGCCGGTTTCCCGATTTCCTCCGACAAGAGTGCTCCGAGAGATCCCCATATGGACGAGTTTCTTGAAAAGAGTAACATCCATATGCTCGAGGATGAGACAACCATAATCGCCGACAGCTTCTACCTGACCGGACGCCTCGATGAGGAGCGAACCGGAAATGGAACCTCGCAGCGTGCCTCCTTGGATGAGCTTACAAAGGATCTTGATCCATCCATGCCGCTTGTGATGATCAGCCACGAACCGGATCATCTTTCCGATTACGCGGCTCACGGCATTGATGTTCTTCTGTCCGGTCACACCCATGCTGGCCAGTTCTTCCCACTCACGATTGTTCAGCCTTTCGCATGGGAAAATTATTGGGGCATAAAGAAAGTTGGAAGTATGTACAATCTGGTTACTTCCGGTGTCGGTGTCTATGGTCCTGATATGCGTGTCGGCACAGACAGCGAAATCATGATTGTCAATGTTCATTTCAAAAATTAGAAAGGTAGTATGTAACATCCCGTCAACTACCCACCACCTAAAGGTAGTGGGTTTTTGCCTATGAAAACGAAAGGATTTTAGATATGAACAGAAAAGATTTAAAAAAACAAGCAAAGCAAAACTTGAAAAAGCACTATTGGATTCTGGTGATTGTCTGCCTGTTCGCAACTTTCCTCGGTGTCGAGTTTGGAGCATCGAAGTGGAGCATCAGCTACGATATGAATACAAGCGGCTTTGAATCCGTACTTACCAATCTGGCTTCCGGCAACGATGATGCTGCCCGAGAACAGGTCGCACTCATTAAAGAAAGCATCCGCAAACACGATACCAATGCCGCACTTGGCCGCTCAAGAGGTGTCATTTCCACGATCTTAAATTCTTTTTCCAGCGGTGGTATTGCATTGTCCTTCTCAGACGCGCTGCGCTCAATTTTGTCATCAAAAACTGCTGCAAACGTGATTCTGATCCTTCTCAGCCTTTTTATTTACATTTTTGTCTGGCTGTTTATTAAAGAAACGTACTTAATCATCACTCGGCGCATTGCGCTTGAGTGCCGCACCTATGAAACAGTTCCGCTGTATCGCTTCTTCTACCCGATTCAGACGAGAAAATGGCTGAACATGGCGTTGATTATGTTTGTAGAACGGTTCTACCATTTGCTGTGGTCATTCACCATTATCGGTGGCATCATCAAGAGTTATTCCTATTACCTGGTTCCGTACATCGTAGCCGAAAATCCAAATATCACTGCCAAGCAAGCCATCACGCTGTCCCGCCGAATGATGAATGGGCACAAGTGGGAATGCTTTGTTGCCAGCCTAAGTTTCCTTGGTTGGGAGCTTTTAAATCTGGTGACCTTTGGTCTTGTTGGTATTTTCTTCTCCAACCCATACCAATGCGCATTCTTCGCTGAATATTATGCAACGCTTCGAGCACAAGCCATTGAGACAAATCTTCCGGGAAGTGAGCTTTTATGCGATGCCTATCTTTATGAAAAGCCGTCCGCCGAAGTAGTTGCATCTGCCTACAATGATGTCTCTGCTGCCCTTAAAAAGATTCCGGCACCAGTTCCAAAACCGACTGGCTTCGTCGGATTTTTATCTGGCTGGCTGGGCATTCTTCCTGTATTCTCCAAATCCGTTCAGGACTATGAAAATCGTGAGGCACTGTGCCAACAGTTAAAGAGCGGCCAACAGATTTTAAGTGGAAAATGCTATCCGGGACGTTTGGCTCCGGCGGCTATGAAATTTAAGCTAAATGCAACCACAAACCTTTTTGCGACAAGAAGCTACACAATCGTCAATCTGATTTGGATGTTCTTCTTATTCTCCTTCATCGGATGGGTATGGGAAGTTTCCCTATGCTTCATCTCCAGCGGTGGCTTTGTAAACCGTGGTGTCTTACAAGGCCCGTGGCTTCCAATCTACGGAACCGGCGGTGTTTTGATCTTGATTGTCTTAAAGAAGCTTCGTAAAAAGCCAATTTGGGAATTTATCTCGGCAATCGTACTGTGCGGCTGCGTAGAGTACTCGGTTGCCTGGAACCTGGAAATGACACATGGCGGTCAGAAATGGTGGGATTACAGCGGCTATTTCTTAAATCTGCACGGACGTATCTGTGCGGAGGGACTTCTTGTCTTTGGTCTGGGCGGCCTTGCAATCGTTTACCTGATTGCACCATTTATCGACAACCAGTTAACAAAGCTTAAGCGCAAACCGCTCGCCATCATCGGTGCTATTCTCCTTGTTATTTTTGCAGCGGATCAGCTCTACTCTAACAAGCATCCAAATATGGGTGAAGGAATCACCAGTATTTCCACTGGAAACGGCAATTCAGCCGATGACAATGCAGCCGATAGCAGTTCAGCTGATGACAGTGCAGTCGATGATAGTGCAGTCGATAACAGTTCAGCCGACGAAGCACTTACGGAAGCACTCTCAACAGAAACCACAGATTAATCACATCAAAACATTAATTTATAATGCCCGCGCCCGCACTTTTCAAGGCGTTCCTCATCGCAAAGCTTTTTTAATACCCGCTGCAGCTGCCTGCGGCTGCAGTGGAGGCTGATCATTGTGTCATTGACACTGCTAATCTCATGATCAGGTCTTGCATCCTGTAAATATAACAACACCTTTTCTTCTAATGTCTGCACAGCCAATTCCATCTTTGACATCATATTTAACTTATCCGCTAACTGTCCCATAACAAATCGCAAAAATACAGGATCATTCTCAAGCTGAGACCGATTTTGCTGAAATGGAATTGCAAGACAAAGCACTGTCTCGGCAGCTTCCGTAAAAAATGGATTAAACTCTTCTTTGCAAAATTCGACATCGCCAAGCAACGTTCCTCTCCCTGAAATCGCAATGCTATAGCCTCTGCTATTTTCATCAATTCCGTAAATCTGCACACTCCCACGCTCCACAATCAGAAACTGACGAAGCGATTCCAGCGGCTGTGTCAGCAACTCTCCCTTCTCAAATTGAAGCAGACGCATGGACTTTGGTCTGTCCTGAAAATGAACCTTTTCTCTTTTTAAAATTTTCTCTAACAATTTTTCATCGTGAATCTCCTGCATCTCTGACCTCCCATTTTTTCTTTATTGTGCCATATAGCACAAACAAATGCAAGTCTCTTTGCTATACTGATTCTCGGACCCATTGCCGTTCACGGATCTTAACCTAAATTAGCGGTGAGACGAGTTGCTTTTACGAGACCGAACGTTTTAGCAGGACTTTCAAAGTAAAGTAAGATAATAAGTAACGTAACAGGTGCCTGCGGAAAAGAGAGGCCGACAAAACAATCGTCGAACCGCGTTCGTAAAACTTCCCCGTGAACTGTAATGCAAAAGCTTATATTTCCAGAAAGGCAGATCATATCTATGGATACAATCTTTGACACCAGCCATTTGTACCGAACCTACTTTAAAATGGCACTCCCTGTTGTCCTCGGACTCGTTGTGACACTGATCTACAACCTCGCGGATACCTTTTTTATTGCCCAGACAAATGATACGGCACTGATCGCCGGTGTCTCTGTCTGCTCCCCTGTTTTCACTACGCTGATGGCCTTTGGCAACATCTACGGTCAGGGCGGAAGCTCTTTGATCTCGCGCCTTCTTGGTCAAAATGATCTTGATGGCACAAAGCGCGTGAGTTCATTTTGTTTTTACATTGCGATTGCAACCGGCGCTGTTCTCGCCATACTGATGATGGCATTTCGATCTCCACTGCTTGTCTTACTCGGTACCGATAGCGACACATTTTCCCATGCAAGAGAGTATTACAGTGTGCTTGCCGTGTGCGCGCCGATTGTCGTTCTAAGCTTTATCCATTCCAATCTGGTTCGTTGTGAGGGACTTGCCACTCAATCTATGATTGGCAGTATGTTTGGCACCGTGGTTAATATCATCCTTGATCCGATTTTAATTTCAGTCCTTCATATGGGTGCTTTCGGTGCTGCTATTGCAACGGTAATTGGTTATATTTGCAGTGACCTGTATTTTCTCGGACTGCTGCACAAAAAGAGCCGCTGCCTGTCTGTATCTTTCGCGAATTGCCGCGTCCATGCAAATGATGTGAAGCAGATCCTCGGTGTCGGCATCACTGCAGCATTGACCAATCTGATGCAGAGTCTTACTGTAATTGTTTTAAACCAGTTTCTTCTCTCTTATGGAAGCGACCGGATTGCTGCAATGGGAATCGTCCTGAAAATTAACATGATTGTTCAGCTTGTTCTGACAGGCTTTGCCTTTGGTGCTGTTCCGCTCTTTGGCTATCTGTACGGTGCAAAGCTGCACGATGAGATGACAAAGCTATTGAAATTCTGTATCGGCTTTCTGACTATCATCGCACTCGTATTAACTGTAGTTTTGTGCTTCCGCGCAAATGCATTTTTGCAAATTTTCGTACAGGATGAAAGCATGATTCAAAGCGGTGCGCAGATGCTTCGTCTACAGGCAGTCAGTTCTGTATTTGCAGGAATTGTGCTGTTATGTACCGTGCTGTTTCAGGCAACTGGAAAAATTCTTCCATCATTTCTGCTATCCATCAGCAGACAGGGTGTTGTCTTTCTCATCGCACTGCTTCTTTGCTCGGCACTGTTTCACTACACGGGAATCTTGATGGCACAGGCAGTAGCCGATGTGCTTAGTGCGCTGTTTGCCATTGGACTTCTCTTGAAAAATAAGAAGATTTTTACAGCGAATTAAAAATTATCATATTTATCCAAAAAGGCACCCAAGCCTTACGACCTGGGTGCCTCTGTCTTTCTTCCTCATTCTGCTTTTATTTAACATCATTTTCTTTCTTTGCAGATGTAAACAGGTGACGGAATACAAATCTGCAGAATGGTCCGACAATCAGGATCTGCTGCGGGTAAGCCATGATGAAGTTCAGACAGATGGTCTGGATCCAGATAAGTATCAGGCTTGAAGTGATTCCGGATGTTTCGATTGTTCCAAGCAGACTCATCAGCGGTACCATTGTGCAAACTGTAAATGTTTGAATGCAGAGGATAATAAAAATCGGACGATCCATAGGTCTGGCTACGCGGAACGCGAAGTATCTTGATGTCTTACTGGCAATAAAAAATGCACATAGGAATCCGATGAGCCATTTCAATGGAAATGACTTTAGAGATTTTATCTATTCCAAAGGATTTAATAACTATTAAATTTTGTTATCAAATACCTCTCAAGCCATTGAAAACACTAAGTTTATCACAGATGAACTTTCCCTTATTGTTTCCCTTGTGTTATATCGTCCCGTCTGTGTTTACGAACTCTGACAAGGGCAAATACAAGGGCAAAAAAATCTGATAACACATTATAACACAAAATGAAAATGACATGGTGAACTGATTGAAATGCTTCTGATTTTTGTAACCAATGATTGATTGAACGATAAGGAGATAAGATACGATGAGAACAATATTTGCAGAATACAATCCAAACAGAAACAGCATTGACGTATATACCAGTGCAGGTTATATGCTCCGCATTGACTGCTGGGAAGCTGAAAAAAACTTAAAAACCACTCCCGGATCAGACTGTGCATTAAACGCACTTGCCATTGATGAACCGCTGGAATATGCCAAACTGTATCTTGATGGTACAATGCAGTTGTGGGTGGATGCAGAGGATTCCTTAGAAATTTAATTCAAAGATAAATAAGGGACAAATAACCCTTTTAGATTTATTTGTCCCTATTATTCTTATATTTTGGCACAGTCCATTATGA
>CAVJTU010000090.1:0-9990 GCA_963652495.1 uncultured Oscillospiraceae bacterium | reverse complement strand
AAGAGGATTTTTGACCTCTTGACCCGCCAAAAACATGAGTAAGTAGCCATTTTTCGAAGGAAAATGAGCAGATTACTCATGTTTTTGAAGATTGCGAGAGTGCAAAGCACGTAGCAATCTGGTATCAAAGGGGTCAGAATACCTTTTGACCCCAACATCATTATATTTGATTATCTTCGTCAGAAGACGATTGTTTCAACTCACAGTCGAGATTTTCACGGAGTCCGAGACCGGTTCGATTAAAGTCATTTTGCTTGCGGATCATCAATTGGAATCCTCTGTCGCAACGCCCTGTTTATCGGACTGTGTCTATGGATTTGCAAGTTTCGTTTATTCTTTGGAAAGCAATACAACCAGCTGATCGATTTCCTCTTCTGTCATACCGCAATCAGTCAGGTATCCCTTTGCAGCTTCCGTATAGTCGGCAGCTTTCAATGTCGTCAGATCATCCGTCCCATAGAGATATTCCATGAAAGAATCAAAGTACAGAGAAACAACTGCGTTGTAACGATCTGGTGTTTTCTCTTTGCTTATGTTGTAATAATTTTCGTAGGTCGTCATATAATCCACGCACATTTCTTCATAGCTTGCTCCGACAAGAGCTTCCAGCAGTACGCAGACAAAACCGGTACGATCCTTTCCCTCCAGGCAGTGAATATATACAGGACCGCCATATTTCAGAAAATGGCGCATTCCTTCAGCGACATTTGCTTTATATGAGTCGGAGGTATAGTTTGAACTCATGGAAAGAGCAATGTCAAGTCCCTGCTCGTAAAGTGATTTTGTATACTCAGAATCAAAATCTTCAGAATCAAAAAATTCCTGCATTTCCTCATCGGAATCTGCCAGATCAATGATGCAGTGGATTCCATTTTGCTCAAGCAAGGAATCGACAACGGAAGCCCGGTTTTTTTCGTTGTTCACAGGAGAGGCACCTCTGTAAACAAAGTTCTCCTTCATTGCGCTGACGGATATTGCTCTGAAATTTGCAAAAGCCTCATCACTTTCATAGGAGCTGCGGTCTGTGGAATAACTCTTACCAAGTGCTTCGTATGTAGCGAGATATTTTCCAACGGTGTTGCGTGTAATCTCTACAGTACAGCCTTCCTCAAGATTTGCAGATGTCCAGAAATCACCGCTGTTCAGCGCAATCTTTACATAGTCATTGCCTGGATATGCAACAATGACTGGTGAACCTGTTTTTACATAGTATCCATTATAATATGGCACATCCTCCAGTGTGTAGCCGTTGCTGAAGACAATATTGCAGCCGTCTCCGAACGAAAAACCTGCGGCGCTGAAGTCATCTTCGGAAATACTGAGAATGGCAGAATTGAATTTCTGATCCTTGGTGACGGTAGCTGTAAGTGTCATGGAGCTTGACTGCTCTTCATCGGATACAGAGCTTGACTGCTTTTCATCGGATACAGAGCTTGACTGCTTTTCATCGGATACAGAGCTTGACTGCTCTTCGTTGGATGCAGAACTTGACTGTTTGTTATTTGATGTGGCATTTGAACTGCATGCACTAGATGACAGCATAAGTGCCGAAAGCAGGAACGTCAGCGTGCGCAACTTGAAATTTTTTTTCTCAGACATAATCTTCTCCTTAATCGAACTATTAATGTATTTGCGATGGCGATCGAACCATAAGCTAAAACCATGGTCTGATCCGGTGTCATATATTTTTTTGCATGGTTAAGATGTTTTCGCCATTTTCATAGCGGTAAGTTACATTGTTCATGGTCTTGCGTGTAATTAGGATGCCGAGACCTCCGATATTGCGTTCCTCTGCGGAAAGTGTGATGTCTGGTGCCTCCTGCTTCAATGGGTCGAAAGGAACACCGTGATCCCGGAAGATAAGAGTGGCAATTCGACTTTCCGGGTCAAACGTAAAACCAACCACTGCCGTACCATCTCCTTTCGGATAAGCATAATGCGCAATGTTTACAAAAATCTCCTCTATGGCGACGCTGATAGCGATTTGCGTTTTCATTGGGCAGGCTAATTGTTCCAACAGTCCTTCAAAGAATTCCTGTACATCGGGCAGTGCATTAATGTCAGCAGGGAACTCTTTTTCTTCTTTCATGGCTGCACCGCCCAGATAATCGAATATCAGCACGGTTATGTCATCAAATTGAGGTGCATCCCCCACAAAAACATCAATATCAGCTTTTAAGCTATATAGAAGTCTATTTGCGGCAAGTTCAGCATGTGAGTTCACAAAGGATCTCAGGCGATCCTCACCATAGAGCTGCTTTTTGCTATTTGTTGCTTCGGTCACACCATCCGTGTAGAAGAGAATGCGATCACCCGGATGGAGCATATACTCATTCAGGCGGTATCGGACACCTTCCATACCTGCCAATACGAATCCGGCCTTCATATGCATATACTCAAACGTGCCGCCCTTATGAAGCATCAGTGGTGGGTTGTGTCCGGCATTGGCAAGCTGGAGCTTTCCGGTACGCAGATCGAGAATTCCCATGCAGGCGGTAACAAACATTCCGGCATCATTGCCTTTGCACAGTTTTTCATTGGCTTCGCGTAAGATTTCATTTACCGGAAGTCCGCGCTCTGCCAGATCCTTGATGGTGGTCTTCGCTGTCATCATAAAGAGTGCTGCCGGGATACCCTTACCGGAAACATCTGCAATCAGAAATGCGATCGTATAGTCATCCAACATATAGAAATCATAGAAATCACCGCCAACTTCCTTGGCTGTGAACATCTGTGCATAGATGTCGAAATGATTCTGATCCGGATATGGTGGGAATATAGAAGGCAGTGCCGAATACTGAATCCCCTTTGCATATTCGAGTTCCTGATCGATTCTGGCTGCCGCATCTGCGATGTATTCCTTCAGCGTACAGACTGTAGAGTTGATATCATCCGACAGCGATGAAAACTCCGCACTCGTGCGAACGTTGACCGTTACGTTCAGGTTGCCGTTTGTGATCAGCGCAAGGCTGTTGTTGATTTCCCGAAGGTTATTGATGATAACCTTCTTAATAAGAAAGTACACCAGAATGAACAGTGTTGCAAAGATGATGATCTCTACAAGGACACTTACATAGATGGAAACATTTCGCATATAGTGCGCTTCTGACTCCGGAATGGCACCAATGATGCAATAACCTTCTGTGAACAGGAAAGCATAAAGATACTGCGTCTCGTTTATTTCAGCAGTATACTGCGTATTCTCATGCATTGTAGCTGTATCGATGTGGATGCCGAGTTCCTCTACATTCATGCCATTGTGCTCATTGCCGTCTGCAACAACCAGCCAGTTCTCATCACAAATCAGGATGAAACCCTGGGTTCCGATATGACGGTTTTTGGTGGCATTGAATATGGTATCGTCAATATCGCTTTTATACTGCTCATAAGAATACCCAACCTGAAGTGCTGTTCCGTCCGGAAGCAGGACACCGGCGTACTTACGTGTCATGCTTGAATCATAGGAAAGCGGCTGGTAATCCTGTACATACTCAGTCTCTCCATTAAACAGGCACATAAATTCTTCGGACTGGCTGCCGCTGTGCATGTCAAAGCCGATAAAATCCGGAAAACTGGAGTTTGTAATGATTCCGTCTTTGCCGAACACATTGATGCCGGCAACATCATAGGTTTCTGCCAGTTCAAGAAGTGATTCCGAATCCCAGTCGGAGGAAGCAAGATATGCCTTTTCCACCAGCCTTGTTTCTTCCAACAGATGGGTGTCTGATGTGTCTTTGATGTCCTGAGACACATCGGACAGTGTTTGATTCACAACACCCATAATCTGGGTTTCTGTTACGTTGCCTTGCAAACGGTAAGTAAATACACTTGTCAGGACATAGGCGCTTATAATACAGATCAGCAGCCATCGCTGGAAGGTTTGTGCGATATTTTCCGTCTTTTTATTTTTCGCAAATTTATCTTTGCTGAGAAATGCCACAACAATCAGTGCAAGACCAATCGCAATAGCGTTTCCGATCACCATAGGCGGTGTGCATTTATTTACGAAGGAAAAAGCTGTTGATGCGTCATCCAGATTGAACAGGAAGATCAGCAGCATATGGATATCCTCGCACACGCATGCAATGCCCATACCGTAAGCCCAGGTCGGCTTCTTGTCATCGAACATCAGATTGCGCAGAAGCGCCGCAATGCATCCGATAAGGATGATCGACACTGTGCTGGCAATTCTGGTATAATCGCCGGTTCCCCAAAAGAACCGGAACAAACCGCCAATTATGCCGGAAATAACACCGGCAGGAGCACCAAACACCAGACCGGCGCAAAGCGGTGCTGCATCTGCCACATTGATGATCATGTCCTCAAAGGAAATACCGTGCTGACTGGAAAATATTGCGAGACCACCGAACAGGATGCCGATTATCAGCTGCTTTACCATATAGGGAAGTTTTTGTACCGCTGTGTGTTTTTCTACCAAATAGAGAAGTACAACCATGGCGGCGCTGGAAAGGACTGGAATCATAAGACTCATACACCTCCACCTTTCTTCATTGAATTTTGAATTGTGTGCAGTTCTTCTGGCGAAATCGTCTGATATTCCAGAGGCAGTTCGTACATTGGATGATCCAGCGTGAGAATCAAAGCATTGACAGCCTTAGGAATCTCAGGAGAGAAATCCAGATACCAGTCAATGCTCTCCAGAATATACCTGCGCCGAAAATCCTGACCGGCATCAACAGCACAACGCAGGTTGTGGAGACGGTCTGCCGCCTTGACAGCCATGGCCATGGGATTTGCCCGGATACCGGCTATATATTCAGCCATGATGTACCCATCCGTTTTTGTCAGCCGCTGCACCGCATCGGTGATTTTGGGATTGCCAAGTGATTCGATCTCCGATACGGTCGCGTCCGTATCCTCCAGCAGATCGTGAAACAACCCTGCAATCTGATAATCGGTATCAAATCCCTGCTCACGCAGAATTTCGGCTACAGCAACCGGATGCGTGATATAGGGCAAGCCACCAATGCGGTATTGCCCTTCATGTTTTTCTGTTGCAAAGGCGAGTGCCCTTGCATATCGTTCTGAATCGCTCATTCTGTCACCTCGTTCTGAATGTTTTCATACATCTTAAAAAGCCGTTTTGCCTGACGCGCTGCACGCTCTTTTGTCTTGGCTGTCAACTCGATAAATGCAGCGGCCTGTTTCTCTGTATAATTGCCAATCAGCAATTCTGCCCGACACAGGAAACGCAGTGCTGCATTGGAAGCAAGAATATCCAGCTCCGAGCCGGTCAGAACCCTCTTTGCCAATGCCAGTGCAATGCGGCGGTCTCTGCCAAGCATTTCCTGCAGCTGACCAATGGTTGTGATTCCGAGCCATTTTAGCTGCTCAATGTAACCCTCCGGATCAATTTCGGCAATGTTCGAGTTCTCAATGCCGGCCAGTTCATTCAGGAATGTACGCATACTTTTATTATACAGCATATACTCCCTCAACGAATTTAAGTCGATTAAAACATCTCCAGCATTGTCATTTTTAATTTTCTCACGAGTCTCAGCAATATACAAGCTGATATGATCTCTTGCCCGGATAAATTCGTCATCGGCCAGTTCCAACAAACCAGACAGCCTTGCAAACTCTCTCACGACTGTGCGAGGGATACCAAACTGACTTTTATAACCCATGTCATGGTTGATTTGCGCCCATGCGTGCTGCAGAATAGAACGGATCTGGATTTCAAAGCGAATACTGCTCAACTCTTCACGATATCCGAAATCCTTCGGCAGGGAACAGACATAATGAAGAGACAGGTATCCGAAAGTATCCGGATCGAGCAAGGCACGTTTATCGGAGGAACGAGTCCAGTCAATATCAAATGTCTGCTCTACCAGTTTTCCGATTTTGTCTACATCGTCAGAAAAATACAGGATTACTCTTGCACCGACCAGATCAGTCAGATCAGTCAGTTTCTGATAACGGTCGCCGGAACGGTAGAGCTTCCCTTCAAGGCTTTTTTCAGTTTTGACCCGGTGCTCAAGTCCCATAATCAAAGTGTCGGAGTTGTCCGTAATAGCTTTCAACTTTTCATATACGACTTCGCTAAGTTCGACATAGGTATCGTGAGTTTTTCTGAAATCGCCCAATATCATTCTGTCTTTAATATTCATAAATAAATCCTTTCGCTGTGTCATAGGCAGAACCACGCTACATCGAGGTGGTGGCGGGAAATTCTGTAAAATTTTGATTGTACCCGGTAACTTTATACGCAATACTGCTTTTACAAAGAAAATGTCAGGTAACTGCAACAACTCTTTCTTATTCAGCCAAAATCTCAGCCGTTTCGCAAAACATCCCATAATGAACTGAACACCACAAAGCCATTATACTACAAAAACGTGATAATGCAAGGTTGGATCCCTTCAAAAGGGTTTGAATTTGCAGCGAAGTTTAAGACGCTGACGGAGTGTTTCCGAATCAAAATCACATTCCTTTCTTTACATAGAGCAAATTGTATGATACGATTAAAAAGTGTTGACTTAACAAGAGATTGCAGTGAAGATAGCAGGAAGGAAAAGTAAAAATGAGTACAAACGAAAATAAGAAAGAAAAAAGCCAAAGAAGCAGTTTTTCAGGCAAGATTGGCTTTGTTCTGTCGGCGGCAGGTGCGTCGGTAGGCTTAGGCAATATCTGGCGCTTCCCGTATCTGGCGGCAAAATATGGCGGAGGAATTTTTTTGCTGATTTATATTTTATTGGCATTGACATTCGGCTATACAATGATCATGGCGGAGACATCCATCGGTCGATTGACGAAGAAAAGTCCGGTAGGTGCATTTACCTTTTTTGGAAAAGCAAAATGGCTGTCGTTTGGCGGATGGATCAATGCAATTATTCCAATTTTGATTGTGCCATATTATTCCGTAATCGGCGGCTGGGTCATCAAATATCTGGCTGAGTATGCGTTGGGTCATAGCGAGGCATTGGCAACAGACGGCTATTTTTCAGCATTCATTGCAAGCGGCACAACCGCAGAAATTTGCTTTTTGATCTTTGTATTTATTACATCGGCGATCATCTTTGCCGGTGTACGAAATGGAATTGAGCGTGTGTCAAAGTTTATGATGCCAATACTCGTAGTGCTGTCTGTCGTGATTGCGATTTATTCTGTAAGCAGACCGGGCGCAATGGCAGGAGTGAAATATTTTCTGATTCCAAATGCAGAAAATTTCTCATGGATGACAGTCGTATCGGCGATGGGACAGATGTTTTATTCGCTGTCCATTGCGATGGGTATTCTCATCACATTTGGATCTTATATGAAAAAGGATGTGTCGATCGAGGGTTCAACAAAAAATGTGGAAATCTTTGATACGGCGATTGCAATCATGGCAGGACTGATGATCATACCGGCTGTATTTGCATTTTCCGGCGGTAATCCGGATGCACTTCAGGCGGGCCCGGCACTCATGTTTATCACGATTCCGAAGGTATTTGCCAACATGGGATTTGGAACGATAGTTGGCATTTTGTTCTTTTTGCTTGTATTGTTTGCTGCTGTCACCAGTTCAATTGCGCTGACAGAGAGTGCGGTTTCTACATTTGAGGATGAGCTTGGCTGGAACAGAAAGAAGGCCACACTTGTGCTGGCAGTGATCATGGTAGTGCTCGGAAGTCTGTCTTGCCTTGGTTATGGGCCGCTTGCCAATGTAACAATTCTTGGAATGCAATTTCTTGATTTCTTTGATTTTTTGACAAATTCTGTCATGATGCCAATCGCAGCTATCATGACATGTCTGCTTGTATCAAGAGCAGCAGGAGTCAAGGCAATCGAGACAGAAGTTATGTATGGCAATGGGACATTTCGCAGGAAAAAGATATTCTGCGTGATGATCCAATACATTTGTCCAATCTTTGCAGCCATTATTCTGATTAGTTCTGTTGCAAATGCATTCGGGTGGATTTCGATGTAACAAATATACGATTGAAAATCAATAGTAGAAAAGGAAATTATTGTGAAAATCTGAGGAAGGGAAAATTATCAAAACAGGAGGAAACAGAAGTATGGTGAGAATGTTTCAGATACATAAAATAAGAAAGACAACCGAACTTTCCAATAAGCTGTGGGACTTTTCGGCAGTGCTTTCTGACAAGAAAAAAGTAACGAAGAAGCTGTTTGTGCCGGGATGCTGGGAGAGCGATCCAGAGTTGCTCACACACAGAGGAGCAGGACGATATCGGACTCAGTTTGAGGCGGCAGGAACCATTCGGCTGGAGTTTAAGGCAGTGGCTCATTTTGCAACGATTTTTCTCGATGGAAAGAAGATTGCATCCCACTACAATGCCTATACACCATTTTCGGTCATTCAGACAGTGAAACCTGGTATGCATGAGCTTATTGTCGAGGCAGATAATTCCTTCACTCCAGAGTCAGCACTTCATGTGGAGAATGATTATCAGTCCTATGGCGGGATTCCGCGTCCTGTTATTCTTGAAGAATTGGGTGATGTCCTGATCAAGAGTGTGCATGTCACAACAAAGAAGAACAATACGTGGAGCACGGATTGGAAAGTAACAGTCGCAAATCTCACGGATAAGCCGATTGTTGGCACGCTTGCGTGCAGCATCGAGAAGCTTGCAAGTATGAAGCAGAAGGTTTTGCTTGCACCAAACGAGACAAAAGAGATTTCTGTAAATGAACTTGCCTGCCCGGACGTTGATGAATGGAATCCAGACACACCAAATCTGTATCAAGCGGAGGCCGTTTTCTTTGATGGACAGGGAAATGCCGTAGATGACTTGATTGACCGGATTGGATTTCGAGAGGTTGCAATCAGTGGAAAAGATATTTTATTGAATGGAGAGAAGCTGTTAATCAAAGGTTTGTGCCGTCATGAAGATCATCCGCAATTTGGCTCGGCACTTCCAGCAGCAGCTATTCAGCAGGATCTGGCGATTATCAAAGACCTTGGAGCAAATTCTGTGCGAACATCCCATTATCCGAATGATGAGCTGTTCCTTGATTTGTGCGATGAACAGGGTATTCTGGTATGGGAGGAGAACCATGCGAGAGGTTTGAGCGAGGAACAGATGCGAAATCCTAACTTTGAGAGGCAGTGTGAGGACTGTATTCGCGAGATGATTGAGGCACACTACAATCATCCATGCATTTATATCTGGGGCATCTTAAACGAATGTGCCAGCCACACTGAATATGGAAAGGACTGTTATGAGAAACAATTGACATTGATTCGCAGTCTGGATTCGAGCCGCCCTCGTTCTTTTGCAAGCTGCCAGTTTAAGACGGATATCTGTCTTGGAATTCCGGATGTGGTCTCCTACAACATTTATCCGCTGTGGTACCATGATACGCCGCCAAAGGATTATTTAGATGATTTGTATCAGTGGGTACAGGATGAAACAGGCGGCGCAGGAAAGCCATTCCTTGTGACCGAGATTGGAGCAGGTGGAATCTATGGCTATCGCACTCCGGCAAAGGTCAAGTGGTCAGAAGAGTATCAGGCGGAGACATTAGAAAAGCAGCTGCACGCTGTATTTTCACAGAAAGGCTGCAGTGGTGTCTATATTTGGCAGTATTGTGACTGCCGCGTGTGCGACAGCTGGTTTGGCGGACGACCGCGTACCATGAACAATAAAGGCATTGTGGATGAGTATAGAAGACCAAAGCTTGCCTACGAGGTTGTAAAGAAAATTTTTAAGGAAATGTGATTATAAATAATGATATGAAAAAGGCATCCGTATTTAGCGGATGCCTTCTTGCATCCTTTTCTCATTAACGAGTTTTCTGCCATTTTCGATTTCACTTTGCTCTTATTTTGTGTATACTATAAAAGGGTACAAAAATCATGAGCAAAGACAAAACGCTGGACAGCAGACGGCAGAATTGTCATTTGTTCAAGTTTTTTCGTATGCTGAAATGAAAATAAAAATTCGGATAAGAATTCAAATGGAAATGTGAACGTACCCCCGCTTATAGAAGCGGGAGCTTCCTGATTCTACGAAAACAGCA
>CAVJTU010000089.1:0-10046 GCA_963652495.1 uncultured Oscillospiraceae bacterium | reverse complement strand
CAGCATACACACAGCTGCCATAGCTGCTTTAAAAATGGTACTCATCCATCTTTTCATATTAGTTTTCCTCCTGATCCGCTGTCTGGTAGGACTCCATTACAGCCAAAATGATTGTTCTTGCATCAGTAAATTCAGTAGAACAGGTAGATAGTGCCAAAACCTTCGGCTCACTCATCTGTTCCAAGCTGCTGATTGTTTCCTCATGCAGATGAAGGCTGTTGCTCCTCACATAAGAAAGCAATCCATCTATATCAGTCTGCCACTGTTCAACGTCAAAGATGTTGTCATCTCCGGCATCTACCAACAGGCAGGCAAAGATCTCAAGGTTATAGGCCCTATCAGGCAAAATCAGCATTCCTGTGGTATTCTCATCAAAGAATGTCTGATCCTTATACAAATCCAAATCTCCGAACATTTTGCTGTTCTCCATGTGATGACCGTACAGCAAAGAATATGCATCGGAAAAATCGCGATTATTTCGCACATCTAAAAAAATACTTCCGGCAAGAGCAAAGTTGCCGTATACATCCTGATTAATGTAAGTCAGGTTTGTGCTGCCCTGCAGCACCGGGTAGTCAATCTTTGTGTTATCAAGCGTCACCCAGGCACATACATCCGGATTGATCGCCAGCAGTTCCTCAAAAGAGGCTCCCCCATCTTCTTCCACAACAGGCTTGATCTTTTCCATCTCTACCTGCACATTACTCGCTGTGGTATAAATTCTGTTGTTATCCCATAAAGCATAGGCCGCATAGACACCTGCCACACACAGGCACAGGATAACGATCAGATTCACAAAAGAGTCCGCGGCCTTTATAATTCTTCTCGCCATTTTGTTCTCAGGGCAAAACGTGCCGCACTCCTTTCAAAAGTTCTTGACGGACGGCTGCAAGTTAATCAAATCAACTAACTCTAAATCCTCCGAACAACTCAAGATGGCTTGCAAAAATGCTTTTTCTGCCGAACCCGGCATCTGTCAGATGCCAAGTCCGGCATTTTTTAGCCGAATCAAGCAAAGCAGCTATTCGGTTATGAGCAAGCATCGAAGCGGATTGTGAATGTCCGCTTTCAATTAGTTAGTCCTCACGTGCCATACGCTTCTTTGAGAAAAGTACAAACACACCAGCACAAACAACAACCATCATAAGGATATATGGTACAGAATCAAGGTTGATACCTGTCTCGATCTCACCACCGTCCTTTGTATTTGTAATAACGGTGCTTATCTCTTCTGCGCCCATCGTACCACTCTGGTTCTCATAAGTGGTTGTATAACCTTCTCCTTCGTAGTCATTCTCAGTTACTTCGTATGTAACACCGGCAGGAATGTTGTAGAAAATAACAGTCTGCTCATTCTTCAGACTGATCGTTGCCTCAGCAGTTCCATCTTTCCAGTCGTCTGCTTTGATAATCTCTGTCTTTTCGCTTGTACCAGCCCAGATTGACTGCTTTACTTTAGTACCCTCTGGAGCTGTGAACTTTACTGTTACGGTAAATTCTCTGCTCTTATCTCCAAGCTTTCCTTTTACGATCTTCTCTACTGAAAGAGAATTAGCAGTATAAACATTTGTTATCGAATCAACCTTTTCGCCCTTGTCATTTTTGATCATGGACGGAACGCGAACAAAGGTATTGCCCTCGCCGTTGAATACAGAAACTGTAAAGGTATACGTTGTCTCATCATAAGTAACACCGGCAGTATCGCCCTTCTCTTCCTTGAAAGAGTAAGTATAGACACCTACAGAAGTGTACTCCGGCAGCGTTACTGTTACGGTTCCCTCCTGTGGTATCAGAGCAGTCTTAAAAGATACATCGCTTACTGTCGGCAATCCGTTTTCTCTGGCATTCTCGCTTGCCGCTGTCACACCCGCTGCGGCATCGGTTACATTTGTACACACCGGAGCAGTAAAATGGAACGTTTCGTCAGAAGTTACACCCTGACCAACTATATCAAAATTCTTGGTAAAGGTAAAGGAAGCCTGATCCGTATACGGCTCTTCCTCAGCTGCAAAAGCTACTGTACACATGCTCAATGCCAGAACGAATGCGAGCATAAGAGACATAATTTTTTTCTTCATTTTCATACCTCCTAAAAATGCTTATTTTTTGTTATCTATACCACGGCTTGATAATTTGATGCCCTGCCCTTAATTGCATCTCGACAAGCCACGATACCAATACTTAAATGGGCTGTCTGCCCTATGTTTTGACGAGTTATAAGCCTCGTCTGCGGAGGATCGTGATGACTTTGCCTTTCACATCCTCCAACGGAATCGAGCCAAAGTCGCGGCTGTCTTCCGCTTCTGTCCGGTAGTCGCCAAGAATAAACACATGACCCTCCGGAATCTTATAGGGATATTCTATCCCGTCTTTTGCGTAGGTGGGATAGATAATCTCACCCGACTGCGCGGTTCCGTTCAACAGCATCGTGCCGCTGTCATCAAGCGTAACCACATCAGTTTCTCTGCCGGCAATACGTCCGACACGCGTCTCACCATTCACGGTATAAACAACCACATCGTTCTTGGCGTATTCCTGCTGAAGCCGAAAGCCGATAACCAGGTCGCCGTCCTTCAAAGCCGGGAACATATCGTTGCCGCTGACCTGCGTGATCAGAAACACCTTTGTAAGTAATATCCAGCCCGCCAGCACGAGAAGCAGAATCCGAACTATCAGTCTTACGGAATCCTGACGATCCAGCACACGGTTTCTCCGGTTCGTGATGATACTTGTGTTTGTTTCCTGCTTATTCTTGTTACGAATAGATTTCATCAGTTTTCATCACTAGCCCTTTCGTATTCTTGAAAATCCATATAGGTCTGCTCTGCCATATCGACACGCGCTGCAAGCATAGCATCATATCTGGCCCGCTCAGCGGACAGCGCCGCTTCGTACAAAGCATTTAACTCTGAAATTTTCTTCCACACATCCGCTTCATTTACACCGCCCAGGGCATTTTTCTTAAAGCGAACCTGCTTCAGCCATTTCTGAATGCGCTCCTGCTCATGATTGATTGGCTCGCGCACCTCATCTTTTTTCTTCATGTCTTCACCAGAGGACGACTGAGTCCTTGCTGTGCTGTCTGTGAGTTCCTCCACACTGTGAGTATACTTATCAGACGCTAACCGATAGCTCACAGCCATGCCTGCCCGCTTCCTTGAAGCACTCTGCTTTCTTCTCACAGCCGTGTCACCAGATGACACCTGTGATGACGGATTCCTGCCTGCTGCACCCATAGAACCTGCACCTCTCTGAATCCTCTCACCGGACGCTGATGCCGAACGATATCGTCTCTCCACATCCGTGCGACTTTGAGTGCCTGCTTCCGATGGCTGGCGGCGATACTGTCTCTCCACATCCGAACTTTGCTGAGTTTTGCTCTGCTGAGTTCTTCTGTCAGGCGAAGTCCAATATTGCTCTTCCATATCCGTATTACCTGTACTTCTCAGATCAGGCATCGTTACGGCTCCTGCGTCTGCCGATCAGCAGCACACCACCAATAATTACAACAGCCAGAATCAGAATATAAGGAAGTGTATCAAGGATAACACCTGTGTCCGGAACGACATTCTTTGCGTTGTTGATTACAACAGATACATCGTTTGATGGCATTGTGAAGGTAATGACATTGTCAGTACTCTTATAATCCAATTTCTCGTTTTCGCCATAGGTTGCACTAGTTACCGAAAGCACATACTTATCTACATTTGTTTCAGTGATAGCTACTTCTGCGCCTACCGGAATGGAGATTTTGTCACTTGTCTGATCTTTGCCCAAAGTAACTTCTACTTTCTTAGTTTCCCCATTATCCTGATAAGTTACGGTAAATGTAAACTTATCGCTCTTATTATACATGTTACCGGAAAGAGTCTTTTTGATGGTAAGGTCTGCATCCGGATACTGAGTAAAGGTCCATGTACCCTCTAAGACGACACGTTTGTCACCTATTGTGACCTGAGTCATCTTTTCTCCACCTTTATACCAACCATCAAAGGTCCATGTACCACGATTTGTAGGATCATCCACTCTCGTTGTACCATATTTCGAATCCACATTTACAGTCGCACCCTTATAATCGGTTACATCTTGTGGCTTTTCACTTTCTTTAATAGTATCAGGATATTTCTCTTCATCAATTCCTTCCGCAATATACTTCAGCTTATATGTAACACTATTCTGTGGGGCAATCTCACAGGCAGTTTCAGCAGATTTCACAATGTATGCACTGGAATCCAGTGACTGTTCACCACTTACTCCCAATGTATTTGAATAATCTACTCTTGCAGTAACATTCAGTTCAACAGAACCGCTATCGCAATCTGCCTCTGTCGCTGTATATTTAACTGTGGTAGTATATGTACCATCTGAGTTTCTGATTAAATCAGAATACTTAACCGCTCCACCATTAACTGTTAAAGAGTTTACCGTGACTTTCTCTACTTTTGCGTCACTGTTGGCAATCGTTCCCGGTGTAATCGTAACTGTAAATGTCAACTCATCACCCGGTTTAACATCGCTTGTCTTGTCGGAAACTGCCTTTACTGTAATATCTGGCGACACAGCGTTAAACGTAATTGTCTGATCGCTAACATCTTGTCCTGGGCTTCGCATATATCCCAAAACACCAACATATCCTAGCTTAGCCGCCTGAGCTGCTATTGTCTGAATACCCGGATAATCTGCTATATTACCGTATGCTCCTGAAGAAATACTGTATATATCACAATTACCCGTTGCCTTACCTTGGGTCAACAAATAGTTCTCACTAGGTTTTACAAAGATCAGCAGATAACCATATGTACTGCCCCTATTACTCTTACTGCTGAATTTTTCGATTTTGATTTGACCTCCATCAGTTGCTGTTTCAAAACTAATGTTGTCCGAAACATCACTGTTTGAGTGATATGCAAAATAGATGGCGTCCACGTTACCCAGACCCGTATTAACTACAAAAGTATTGTAACTCGAACTCTGACCACCTTGACCATCTTGACCACCTTGACCATAGCCCGCATACGCATTTGCCGCATACGCACCCAACTCTTCCATCTTAGCTTTCAGTGCTGTATTCTGCTCTTCTGTGAACTCGTCCATCAGAGATTGCTCTTTCTCTGTAAGTGCGCTCAGGATTCCCTCTACTGCTTCATAAGTGGTACATGCCATAATGCGCTCATACAAAGCTTCTGCCGCGCTCTTTTCAGTCCCAGAAACACCTTCCGTCGCGGTAGTAACCTCGGTTGTACCCTCAGAAGTACCTTCTGCCGTAGTGGAGATCTCACCATTTGCTGTAGTAGCCTCTGGTGTTCCTGCCTCCGCGGTAGTCCCCGGCTCAGAGCTGCTCGTGTCAACGGTCACATTCTCTGTCGTAATCGATTGTATCGTTGTCATCGGCTCGGTGACAGAAGTGGTCACGGGCTCGGCGGTAGTCGCCTCAGTCAGCTGCTCGGTGACTGTTGTCTCTGCTGCAGGAGTAGAATCTTCCAAAGTAGTCGCAGATACAGGACTTGCCGCTACCAGAAATACGCAGCACAGCAGCCAGGCCATCAGCCTGCGGGATAATCCCGTCATTTTTCTGCTTCTCTCATTCATTAAAATACCTCCCATCTTCCTGTTTTCTCATTCGTCGGAATACCTTTCATCTCATGTTCAGGCACATCCGGACACAAAGAACGTATCCATCATGTCTGCACATATTGTACGCATCCCGACAACATGCCTTCATGCATTTAGCTGTTCAAATTGTCCTGCAAGAACAGGCAATACACAAACTTGCATCCTACTCTCCCTAACGCTAACACATAAAATTGCGTTTGTCAATACATGTGGCAAAATTGGTAAAAAATCTTTACAAGGTTTATTTTTTATGTTATAATGCCTTCGCTTTCAGATGACGGGGCGTAGCGCAGTTTGGTAGCGCGCATGAATGGGGTTCATGAGGCCGCAAGTTCAAGTCTTGTCGCCCCGACTTTCAAGACCGGTACAGCCGGTCTTTTTTTGTTGCAGATCTTGATACCAGATTGCTACGCGCTTTGCACTCTCGCAATCTTGGTCAAGAGATCAAAAATCCTCTTGCAAGCAAGCTTGCATCGGCTTTCTGACCTTTTGACCCTGGTATCATATTATAAAAGAAAGCAGTCTGAGAAGGTTACCCCCCCCGACCGCTTTCCGTCTCAAAATATTAGATTGTCGAAATCTTCAGTAAAGTTTACTTTAAGGTAACCTTTGCTCCAACTTCCTCTAACTTCTTCTTCAGTTCTTCAGCGTCAGCCTTAGCTGCTGCTTCCTTAACTACCTTCGGAGCAGCCTCAACTAACTCCTTAGCTTCCTTCAGACCCAGACCGGTTACTTCACGAACAACCTTGATAACCTTGATCTTGGAAGCTGCCGGAACCTCAGTCAGCTCTACGTCGAACTCAGTCTTCTCTTCCTCAGCCGGTGCGCCAGCGCCTGCTGCTGCTACAACAACACCTGCTGCTGCAGATACGCCAAACTCTTCCTCACATGCCTTTACCAGGTCATTTAACTCTAAAACGCTCATACCCTTAATAGCTTCGATAATCTCTGCTGCTGTCATGATAAATTTCCTCCTAATATAAAAATTTATTTAACTGTGCCTTGCGGCATTTGCAAATGACGATCCATCTCGAATCATCTCATGCAGCTGCTCTATGCAGCCGCCAAAATCCACTGTAATACCGAATTATGCTTCCTGCTTCTCTGCGATCTGCTTGATAACACGAGCAAAATTGGTGATCGGGGACTGGATGCTTCCCAGGAACTTTGCAAGAAGTTCTTCTCTGGACGGGATTGTGGACAGTACCTCAACACCCTTCGCATCGTAGAAGGCTCCTTCTACAACACCACCCTTAACCTCAAGCTTCTCATTTGTCTTAGCGAACTTGCAAATGATGCTTGCCGGTGTGGTAGCCTCGCTCTTGCTAATTGCAAGTGCGGATGGACCCTCTAACAGATCCTTTAAGCACTCGAACTCTGTGCCCTCGATTGCACGCTTAACCAGAGTGTTCTTATATACCTTATAAGTAACACCAGCTTCTCTCAGACTCTTACGCAGTGCGGTATCCTGCTCTACGGTAAGACCACGATGGTCAACCAGAACTACACCCTTTGCGCTGTCCAAAGATGCCTTGATCTCTTCTACAATCGGCTGCTTCAGCTCAACCTTAGCCATGATATGTGCCCTCCTTCTTGAATATTTTAAGAAAAGGCCGAAAAATGCCTCTCTGCAAAGACAGAGAGGCAAAGATAATCTCTAAAATTCAGATCTCTCCTCGGCAGGTGTTTTCTCCTTACGCCTTGCGGCACCTGCTGTCTTCGGCAAATATATGAAAGCCTTGCGACCTCAAACATTGCAATAATAGCATACTGACAATCAATTGTCAAGTACTTTTTACTGACCAAATTTAACGGTGTTTAACTTAACGCCAGGACCCATGGTAGAAGCCAGGGTGACACTCTTTAAGAAGGTTCCCTTCAGAGTGCTTGGTCTAGCCTTGATAATTGCGCCCATCAGCGCCTGGAAGTTGTCTGCTAACTGCTCCTCGGTGAAGGAAACCTTACCAACCGGAACATGGATGATATTGCTCTTATCCAGTCTGTACTCAATCTTACCAGCTTTGATTTCCTTGATAGCCTTTGCAACGTCCATCGTTACGGTACCAGCCTTCGGGTTTGGCATTAAGCCCTTCGGTCCAAGTACACGGCCCAGACGACCAACAACGCCCATCATATCCGGAGTAGCTACTACAACGTCAAAATCAAGCCATCCTTCGTTCTGGATCTTCGGAATCAGCTCCTCAGCTCCAACGTAATCAGCTCCTGCCTCTCTTGCGATATCAGCCTTGTCATTCTTAGCGAATACAAGTACGCGAACAGACTTACCTGTTCCGTGAGGAAGAACTACAGCACCACGGATCTGCTGATCTGCGTGACGTCCATCACAACCTGTTCTGATATGAGCTTCAACTGTCTCATCAAACTTTGCACTAGAAGCCTTCTTAACGATAGATACGGCTTCGTTTACATCATAAAGAGTAGCGCGGTCTACCAGCTTGGCAGCCTCTACATACTTTTTTCCTCTTTTCATCGAAAAACCTCCTGGTGGTATTTGCGGGAATATCCCTCCCACTTAATGTTGATATTCTTATTCTTCTACCTTAACACCCATGCTGCGAGCAGTACCTGCGATCATGCTCATAGCAGCCTCAAGGCTTGCTGCGTTCAGATCTGGCATCTTTGTCTCAGCGATCTTCTGAAGATCAGCCTTGGAAAGAGTTGCAACCTTAACCTTATTCGGTGTTGCAGAAGCAGTCTGGATGTTGCATGCCTTCTTAATAAGAATAGCAGCCGGCGGAGTCTTGCAAACGAAGGTAAAGCTTCTGTCTGCATATACAGTGATGATAACCGGAATGATCATACCAGCCTGATCAGCAGTTCTTGCGTTAAACTCCTTTGTAAACTGTACAATGTTGACACCCTTCTGTCCAAGAGCAGGTCCAACCGGTGGAGCCGGTGTTGCCTTTGCAGCAGGAATCTGTAACTTAATATAACCTGTAACTTTCTTTGCCATTGTGGCACCTCCTAATAATGTGGTATTTGCGGGGGATACCCTCCCACAGCAGAACCATGCGTCCTATTGACGCATTACTGAACTTTCTTAATATCGGTAAAATTCAGTTCAACCGGTGTTTCATGTCCAAACATGTCAATAAAAATCGTAGCTGTCTGTTTGTCAGCATCTACAGAACGGATCACAGCCTCGGTACCCTGCCATGCACCAGTGATTACACTGATCAGGTCGCCTTCTGCGAAGCTTACCTTCTCCTGCAAAGTACCCATAAAGGTAGCAAGAGCGGTCATCTCTTCATCCGTCAACGGCACCGGCTTGGATCCCGGACCTACAAATCCGGTAACACCTCTGGTGTTGCGGATTACATACCAAGTATCGTCATTCATAATCATATGAACCAGCACATATGCCGGGAAGATTTTTCTCATAGAGGACTTCTTCTGACCATCCTTGTTCTCCATCACTTCCTGAAGGGGAATCGCAACTTCGAGAATCTGATCCTGAAGATTCCGGTTCTCGACAGTCTTCTCGATATCAACCTTTACCTTATTCTCATAACCTGAAAAGGTATGGACTACATACCACTTTGCCTCTTCCATTCTGATTCCTCTCTTACCTGATAAACTCAACTACATACTGACACGCAATATCAAAGAACCTGATAAACACGCTGAGTATAACAGAAACTACCAGCACTGCAATTGTCTGATTCTTTAATGATTCTTTGCTTGGCCAGATGATCTTGCGAAACTCGGCCTTTACGCCCTTCCAGAACGCAGCAATGCGGCTCTTGACGGACGGCTTGGACTTTTTCTTAGCCTTGGCCGGCTTCTTTGACTTGGTTTCTGCCTTCTTTCCTGTTTCTTCCATAATCAACTACTCCTTACCGGGACCAATTACTTGGTTTCCTTGTGTAACGTATGCTTCTTACAGAATCTGCAGTACTTCTTTGTCTCCATTCTGTCTGGATGTGTCTTCTTATCTTTTGTCATGTTGTAATTACGCTGCTTGCAGTCCGTACATGCCAATGTGATCTTTACTCGCACAATCTCCACCTCCATCGTAATAAATTAGCAAACTTTCGGTCTTTTGCGCATAAAAAAAAGACCTGCGCCTTCCAAACGCTAGAATAGTATAGCATAAGCGAATGGCTTCGTCAAGGACTTTTTTCAAAATTTTCGTTTTTTGAAAAAAAGCCAAAACTCCCTAAGAAGCTTTTTGTAATTATAAGCTTCTTAAGGAATTTCGGCACTTTTCTTTTGAACTTTTCTTTTAATGATACCAGGGTCAAAATGCCTTTTGACCCCAACATCATTTAATTTTATTTAAATTTATTTCTAAATCTATTTCGATGCACCTTCAAAACTGCACACAAACATTCATCCCAAAACCTTTCATTACCTTCCTACCCTGACCTTCTGGTCAAGCCCTCGACCGATTAGTAGCAGTCAGCTCCATG
>CAVJTU010000088.1:0-10240 GCA_963652495.1 uncultured Oscillospiraceae bacterium | reverse complement strand
GTACTCGGAAAGCCTTAAATTTATTGTCTCAACATCTCTACATAGCTTCCATGTCCTGAAGCGCACGCCGCAAGCAAGTGAATGATCGGTTCCCATGCTGCACACAATTTATCAAATGTCCATGCCGCATTTGCCGGACTGGTGGACGGCAGCACAAGAGCTTCCTTCCCTGTCATAGGGAGCTGATATTTTTTATAAAGCTGTCCTGCTTTATTTCCATTGGCATATATCTGTTTTATATCAGCTGTTGCCAGAATTTTCCTTATATCCGTCGGCTCTACGTTTTTTATACTGCTGTCACTCGAACCTCTGATGTCACAGCTTTGTATGACATCCCATAGGGCTATGTGATTTTTCAGCAGCATCTGTTTTTTCTCATCTATAGTCTCCGGCAGCGGCGCATCCAAAAGCTGCGCCATAAGCTTCCAAAAACGGTTCTGCCTGTGTCCGTAGTAGAAATTATTTTCCCTCGATGCAACAGACGGCAGTGTACCTAAGATAAGGATGCGGCTGTTTTCATCATAGACAGGCTCGAAAGAGTGGGTTATGTGTTCATATTCCATCCTGAATCCTCTTTTTGTTACGCATTCCATATGCAAAGGCAATAATGGGTGTAATTGCATCTCTAAGTCCAAAGGCAAGGAAACAATATATCTGGCATGATTTTTCCAGACATTCCACGTATTCTACGATTCTTTTAGGTTTTTGGCAGACATTTTAGAGACATGACAAACCTAATTATCCTTCAATTTATAGATGACCTTATTAGTACTTCCTTCGCTGACAACATATCCCGTTTTTTGCAAAAGCTTAAAATATCTTCTGATTGTCGCAGCTGATTTTCCACATACAGCAATAGCCTTCTGCGGAGTGATTTTCCCTTCTGCCTGCAAAATTTCAATAATCGATTGCATATTTTTAAATTCCGATTGCTTTAAAACTTCGCTCAAAACTTCGCTCAAACTTCGCTCATTTTTATCTTTATTCTGAGCGATGTTGCCACTTTCCTGTAGGAAAGCCGGGTGGATTGGAATTCTGATGCGCATTGCACGCCTGTCTTCATCGGTAAAAAATTCAGCTCTTGGAGAACCATTACGCTTCAATTCATCCTGAATAGTCGGAATCCCGGATGAATGTCCCTCTGATAAATCAAGCTCTTTCAAGAACTCTCCCAAGCGGCGATTCCTGTAACGTCTCGTGACAAATCTCGCACCTTCAGCAATGGTTTTATCTGAAATGGATCTGTCAATACCAGGGAAATTCATGATATTAATACAATCTGGTTCTATTTCTATCGTTACGGGCTCATAGGATAAATAATCTCGGTGATAAAATGCGTTAACTACAGCTTCCTCAATCGCCAGAAACGGATAATTAAAAATTCTAACAGCCTCCATCTGACCAGGAACCTTGATCACCTTTTCCCTGATGATAAGATTTCTGAATCGTTCCATAGTTGCCTCAATCATCTGAGGAACAGAACCTGTGATATTAGGAAAATCTTCACTCAAACTCGGATTGTTGATGCTTCCCTCTGGGAACTGAGTCATCTGTACATACGTATATCCAAAGAACTTTTCCGGATGTTCGCAAAACATCATAAGTGCAACGTTCTGAATGTATCTCATCTCAGGCGGTCCAAGCAGAAGCTGCATATCCTCCAATATTTCCTCAACACCTTTTTCGCTTACAAATTTAGCAAGCTTACTGCCAGTCTTTCTGAGATGGTCTTCAAGCAGAACCGGCGATATGTCTGCAAATGTAGCCTTATGGTTTGCCCGGCAATCAAATGGTGTATTATCTGACATGCTGATAAGTTCACGTTCCTGCTCTGCATTTGCCCGCACCGAACTGGTAAGGTACCTAATGTGATAAAAATACTTTTTATCCTTTTTCCCCGTCACATAATCAGGTGATTTATATGGCCTCTGTGTGCCTGTTCTGGCTACTATAACCAAGATCATCTTACCATCAACTTTCAGCGGTACCATCTGTGGAAAATATGGAGGGGAAATAAGGTTGTTATACCCCAGCATATCTTTCTGAATCTTATCTAATGCTTCCTCATCCAGACCTTTAACAGGCCTTACCGCCACACCATTCTTTTCTTCTACACCCACAAGAATGTAGCCACCGCCATCATTATTGTAATCATTGGCAAAAGCACATATGCTGCGATAGATATCGTCTGGATTCCAGCCTGCTTTAAATTCTATGCGGTCTGATTCGATTCTTCTTTTGTTAAGTAAATCTTCCAAATTCAATTCCAGTTCCAAGTACATCTCTCCTTGTATTTCATGTGGTGATTTTCCTTACCAGTGGTGCGAGTTTTCACATGCATTACATTAACCAAGACTTAATGTTTTATACAAACAAAGGGCGAGACCTACTGTCCGCCCTTCTGTTACATTCTCACTTACGCCTTGGCGTCCTTTCGGAAAGGCTGAGATACACCTACTAACTACAATATATGCATTTGTGCAGGTTTTGTCAATCGGAAGTTTCTTTTTTCTTTTTCAGAATCAGCATTATCCTGATTCCTAAAACATGTAGTGTTGTTCCGAGCACAATGCGCCAAATCCGAAGCATGCGTAAATGCAAGTCTTGTATTTCCATCCTCATCAATCTTATTACCCTTTACTCTGCCTTTGTTTTCTTCTTTCGATAAGCCCGAATTGTCATTGTCTCCCAGAATCCCAGTAATAAAACAATCACAACATCTGCTGCAATAACTCCTTTCACCCATCCCGGTGTCTTGAAATTCCGCTCATCCATTGCATTGGAATTTGCAAGACTGTAAAGGATGTTATGGGACGCTTCCCGCATTGCCACAACCGTACCCGCTTTATCGGTATCGGTTGCATACGCTTTCGCATCTCCGGCTGAACTTAACATCTTGTCTCCGCCGGTTCGAATTGCTGCATTTGCATACATAATACCGTCTGTGGTTCCATTGAACCAATCGGAAACTGTAGATCCTACAAATCCCCACTCATCGCGCAATACGGTCTGAAGCAGCTCAGCACAGGAACCTGCCCATACGTTTCCAACATAGTTAAAAGCTGTCATCACATTAGAGGCACCTCCCACTTTCACAGAAAGTTCAAACGGTTTCAGGTAAATCTCTCTCATTGCCTGCTCATTTGTCCAGGTGCAGAGTGCATTCTTACGGTATCCTTCTGAATCATTCAATGCAAAATGCTTGATATAACACTGGATTCCATATTCCTTGGCACCGGCGACCTCTGCCGCTCCCATATATCCGGAAAGGACACCATCCTCTGAGTAATACTCGAAGTTACGTCCGGAAAATGGAGTTCTGTGAATGTTCATAGCCGGTCCATACCATCCGCATACATTCATATCCTGGCACTGCTGTCCCATAGACTCACCCCGCTCTGTTGCAAGCTCTTTGTTCCATGTTGCTGCGATCATCGTTGCTGCCGGATATGCAGTTCCTGACTCCCCGGAGTAATTATTTTTGATTGCAGCCGGTCCATCGCATTCGATCGTTGCAGGAAGGTCAATAGAATCTATCTTAACATTCTGATATCCTCCAAGAGCGATCAGCTTGTTCATCTCGTCTATGGAGAGTTCATCTAAAAGCTGATCCCATTTTTCATCCTCATAGGCAACTCCTGTCATGTCACGTATGTTCAGTCCACTGTCTTTGCCAGTTGTCGGCATCTCTGTGTACTGCGCATCATATTCGCTGGAATCATAAGTATTCTGGCAATAGAATCCATCTAAAACGGTATCCGTCAGAGAGAAATCTGTCGGTGCTGCTGTCGCAATTTCATAATTTTCAAATCCGTCTGCACGGCTTAAATATGTCACATCGCCATTTGCAAAATCAAACTGATTTACCGCTGTGATTTCATCCGACTGACGTTTTCCATCATTTTCATCATTATAGATCACATCGGAGTCCACGGTGATAACAGCGCTGTCTATCACATTGTGGGAATCTTTATTGATCGATACCACATAATCTCCTTGCTCTAATACATAAGCACCGCCCTTTGCCTTGATTCCCTGATCATCGTAGGATGCCATTTCCTCCACATCAAAGGAAATGGTAACCTCTGCTGTCTGTCCCGGTTCTAATAACTCTGTTTTCTCAAATGCTAAAAGGTTGGCACTTGCCTTTTCAATTCCGCCATTGGTATAAGGTGGATTATAGTATACTTCTACCACGTCTTTTCCTGCGGTATCTCCGGTATTAGTTACGGCTACCTTTAATGTTACACTCGTTCCATCCTGTTTCACATCTGTGATTTTCTGCTCAAAATCTGTATAACTCAATCCATATCCAAACGGATACTGCACAACCGCATCATAGTCGAGAACTCCCTCTGCCGCTGCTGTCTCAAAATATTTGTATCCGACATAAATGCCCTCTACATAATTGGTAAACGATGCGGACAGCCATCCTGCGGTATCAGTTGCCATCAATTCATTGGATGTCTTATAGTCATAAGCATAATTGCCAACATAGGCAAAAGCCGGTATTGTATGTAAATCATAGACATAAGTATCCACTAATTTTGCGGATGGATTCACCGTTCCATTCAGCACTCTTCCGAGAGACTCGAACCCAGTCTGTCCCGGACCTGCCATCCAGAGTGCCCCCTTGATGGAATCGTATTCGTCCAGCCATCCCAACTCCATTGCATTGGCAGAGTTCACTACAACCACAACATTGTCAAATTCTTCACAAACGCGTTCTACCATCGCCTGCTCCCGATTGCTTAATTCCAGATAAGATTTCGATGGATTCACATCATCTGCATAAGAAGTGTATCTTACCCCTGAATATCCTGACCAGCCTCCGGTATATTCGAAGCTGTCTTCATCCGTAATACTGGTTGGAAGATCTGCATTTTCGCCACCGGTACGTGCTATCACAACAAGTGCGGTATCTGAAAATTCTTTTGCATTTTCAAAAATGCCGGCATCCTCATACTCTTTGATAGACGGCTCCGGAATCGTCCAGTCCTGACCACCCATTCCAACGACAGGTCTGTCTGCCAGGAAATCTACATAGAAATCAGAAATCTCTGTATTCAGTTCATATCCCGCATCCTCTAATCCCTGCAAAAGTGTGACACAGGTTGCTGTATCAACAGAACCGGAGCCTGTTCCACCATAAATCGGATTGGTTGATGACCATCCGAACACATTTAACTTCGAAATTCCGTCTAACGGCAGTGCATTCCCCTCATTTTTCAACAGCACAATTCCTTCATCTGCGATATCCTGCACAAGCTGTTCTGACTTTTTAATTGTCTCATCACTGAGTGTATACTTGTCGCCAAGAACATTGTTCAGGATCGAATATTCCGGTCCCATGCATACCATATTTACAATGATTACAATTGCCAATACCGCAGCCACACCGGACTGAGTTCTCACAACCGGTCTGATCTCTTTCTTCATCCGGAAAGATGCAATCGCAACGACCAGACATATTCCGAGGATCACTCCAAGTACAATCAGATAATTAGATAATAATTTCAGTGTCGTAACAATATCATCCATCGTCGGAAGCACGCCCCTGCTTCCCAGATAACTGCTGACTCCTGCAACTGCTGCCACGATCACAGCCACAATGATCAGGATGATCACCAGCGGCTTCACAAACTTTTTATTTTTATTTTTCATTTTCATCCCCCGCCTTCTTCAACTCAAACTGAAAGAAGTCCACACTTCCTTCACCCTTATACTTAAAATAAAGTGCCGAACATCCATACATCTCCGGTAACTCTCCGCGAAAACACTCTGTCCTCTGTGCCTCCACTTCGACCGAAAGATGTACGCATTTTCTGAAATCCGGCGTATCGGACACCAGCATCTCACCTTTTCCGATTCCACTTAACCAGACTGCAATACAAGTTGGCTCCGTAATCTCGAAATACTTAAACCCGGCTACTGCCCCGTCTCTCATATTCGCAATGTACTGTTTTGCCGTCTCATCCCCATCTTTTTTATCCTGTGTGATATAAGGATGCTCTTTCAAAAGCTTTTTGGGATTCCCGACATCGTATCTTCCAGTTCCATTCTTCGACCAGAGGTTGCAAGCAATCCGCGCTTCATAAATGCCTTCTCCGTTTAGCGGTCCGTCATTTAATCCACAGCTTGTCATCTCCGCCTGAAGAAAATCCCCATTTTCATCACGCACCAGCTTTTCTGCGCATGCCTGTCTGGAATAAGAATTCCGGTTCGTCTGCCTATGGTAAAAAATATAGTACTGGTCTCTGATCCGAAGCATTCCACCATGTGTATTTCCGATGTAATTTTTTGCCTCTTTTTCTGACATGCCTTTTCCCATAAAAATATCTGCGTTGCTGACTAAGGTTCCCTTATATACAAAATCTTTCGTTGGGAAATCACTCACCGCGTAACAGAGCTCATGATTATGTCTGGAAGAATAGACAAAGTAATATTTTCCATCGTATTTGCGGATGGAACTTGCCTCGAAAAACTCATGGTCTTTGAAAGCCCCGGCCCCTTCTTTGGGAAACAGAAGCTTTTCCGGTGTTTTGATCGTAACCATATCCTGTTCCAGCTCCAACACATAACCGCCCTCATTTTTCAGCTTGTGAAATCCGGTCGCGATCGCCGGAACCGGTGTGTAAAACCCGGAATACAGATACACGCTTCCGTCATCATCTACAAGCACACCAGGATCAAATGGAAACGAATCTCCTTTTTTTCTTCCCCAGACCGTACCATCTTTGTAATGCACATGTCCGTAGAACTCATATGGACCAGCCGGAGCATCACTCACTGCAACTCCCATGATTCCCATGAAATCAAATGCATAATAGAGATAGTATCTTCCGTCACCCCCAACTGCAACATCCGGTGCAAAAAGCAGTCTTAAACCAAGCTTATTTCTCGGATCCTGGTTTTTCCGGTAGATCACGCCCTCATACCGCCAGTCAGAAAGGTCATTTACCGGAGCAGAATAACAGACATAGTCGTTCGCACAGAATATTGGAAAATTGAATCTGTCGTGAGATCCATACACATACACTCTGTCTCCAAATACATACGGTTCTCCATCTGGTATATATTCGTACTGTGGCAGATACGGATTCAGCGCCTGTTTTTTCACCTTTTTTCCTCCCTCCTCATTTGTTATCCACACTTTAACACATGCTTTTCTTTTTGTTTCATGCATTTCATATTCCGCAATTTTATTTCACCAACGGAATCGTTCCTGCTTTTTCTCCATAATGTTACATTTTCTATTAATGTTCTTTCGCATCACTGAAAATAATCTTATTCACCACGAAAAAGATAAGCATGGAAACTCCACCGTTTAACACAGTTGTACCAATGTTGTAAATAAAACTTGGAACAAATTTTCCCGCGACTGCAACCCATACACAATTAATGGAATTTACGATACAGGTCACCACACAGAATGCTGCGAGATACCATAAGCCCTGATACCAAACATTGCCTTTACTCCGGAATACAAAATTACGCTGTATCGGAAAATTCAGACATTCCCCCACAAACATTGCAATCATGTAGGCACAGAAATATGGCAGTCCTCCATGCGATGCATCATAACCTATGATATTCCACTTGAATGTCTCACCCAAAAGTGTGATTTCTTTTCCCGGGAAACCAAAATCAATCACCGGAAGCCCGGAAAATGCATAAGGCAGGAATTGGAGCAGCAAATATTTGAACACCGTGATTAGGTTACACACAATGACAAATAATCCACCCTCCCGAACCCATTTTGACAGTTTGGGATTTTTCTCTGCAAAATGCTTCCATTTTTCTGAAAGATGACTCAAACATAATCCCCCTTTCTCTTTGATAGAAGCATCCTAACATGCCCTTTCACCATATGCGCATTCATTTCATAAACCGATTTTTTATTTCACCAAATGCAAAAACTGCTGTATCTGATGATACAACAGTTTTCTGCTATTCTCCTATCTTTTCTCCTCTGTCTGCAACGGAATCAGAATATTGATCATAAACCAATGGTTTTCTGTCTTTACTTCCATCATGCCATGATATTTTTCCACAGAATATTTGATACTCTTTAAGCCAAATCCATGATAAGCTTTATCTCTCTTGGTCGTAGAAGGGAGTTCTCCGTCAAACCGCACCTCATCCTGAAGATAGTTCTCTATTCTAATCAGTACAAACTCCGCCATCCTTGATACTGTCACATGGATCAGCCGCTTTTCCTCATCCTCAATCCGGACGACATGCTCCATTGCATTATCCAGTGCATTACCAAATATCGTGCATAAATCCATCACATAAATCTGATTTAGCAGTGTTCCATCTGCCACACAGGTAAATGTAATATTTCTTCTTGCGCATTTCATGCTAACACCGGTAAACAATGTATCCAATACACCGTTTCCCGTTTTAAACATAGACTCGTAGTCTTTGATTCCACGCTCCATTTCATCGAGATATTCTTCTTTTTTATCCGGATTTTTCTCCTGCCGCAAAATAGCAATCTGATGTTTCAGATCATGGTATTTATGATTGATGATATCAATACTCTCCTGAGACTGCCTGTATTGCGAATACTGTGTCCGCAAAATATTCTGGATTGCGTCTAATTCTGTTTTGACATGATCCTCACAGCGTTGGAAATGATATGCAAGCAAAAATGCATATCCTCCCATATCGATAAGCGTACGAATGTTAAACGCCTCTCTGGCAAATGGACTGCTAAATGGTGTATTCGAGTAAACATAACTCAAATTGCTCAGGCAAAAACAGACAATTCCGATTGCAGCTGTGGTCAATAGCTCTTTCACCGTTACATCCATAAGAATATGCTCCTGCCTGCTCTCGATCAGATAGATCACTGCAAATACAATTATGTAAACTACAATCATAAATATATGTTCAAATCCCTTGGAATTGATCTTAAAATTTTCTGCCACAAAATAAGAAATCTGCCATTCCAGCGATGCTGTCATCTCAGCAAGCACAAATGCCCGTACAAGCCAATATCCTGCTGTGATATACTTTACTCTTCCACAGTAGAAAAGCAGTCCATACATTACAGCGACCGCAACAAGCATTCCCGGTATCCACAAAGCCACTGGTACCACTCCAATCACTTCCTGTATCCCGATCAGCAGCAGAAGCGTACCTCCCAGTGTCAAAATCTCTTTTCCGGAAAATTTGATTTTTTCCCGCAGAATGAAAATATAAATCACACAGGAAATCCACTCTGCCAATGCGGTATAAATTTTTGGTATATCTCGAATCAATTCTATTTCACTCATTATTTTACCGTCTCCCCTGCATATGTTATCAGTGCCTTCTGAAATTCTGTCTTTTTGGCTCTGCTGATCATCACCTGTCCATTCGTCAGGATTGCCCAGCCATCCCTGATTGCTTTGACATGTGCAAGATTTACCAGATATCCTTTATTACAGCGGAAAAAATTGCAGTCTTTTAATTCATTTTCAATCTTTTTCATAGAGTTAAGTGTAGACTCATACACCTGATCTTTTGCATGATAAATCAGCCGGTGTCCCTCGCTCTCAATCCATCCGATTTCCGACACTGCGACTTTGTTCACACCATTTTTCGAGACGATATTGATATAGCGTTCCTCTCTTTTTTTCATTCTTCCCACTGCCCTCTGTATTCTCTGTGAAAATGCAAAATAGGAAATAGGTTTTAACACATAGTCCAATGCATCCACGGCATATCCCTGGATTGCATACTGTGCCATATTGGTAATGAAAATAATGATGACCGCCTTGTCCACCTCACGGATTTTATGAGCAGCATCCATTCCATTCATAAACTGCATTTCAATATCCATCAGAATAATGTCGTACTTTGCCGTATAATTTTCTACAATTTCATCCCCGTCTGTAAAAATGGACACATGAATTTCTTCCTCTGTTTCCTGCTCATATTTTTTCAGATATTCACATAATACATTTCTATAGCTTTCCTCATCTTCCACGATCGCAATTTCAAGCATATGTGTCTTCCTTTCTATGATTTCTCTGTCCGTTTAAATGTATTATATATATTTTTTTTGGGGGAAAGTCAAACAAAAATTTTCTTGCAATTTTTCTCTTTTACGCATTATAATAGGCTCGAAATAAAGAAACCAAGCCGGCTTTTAAAGCGTGAAATCAAGAGGAACAGCTTATCCTCACTGATTTCGCGCTTATTTTTTTACCAATCAGGAGGTCATATGAACACCAAAAACAAACTGGCA
>CAVJTU010000087.1:0-10541 GCA_963652495.1 uncultured Oscillospiraceae bacterium | reverse complement strand
GAACTCCTGTTTTCGCCGTGAGAGGGCGACGTCTTAACCCCTTGACCAACAAGCCTTACAACAGTGAGTATATTAGCACATCTCAATCTTTTTGTCAACACTTTTATTGATTTTTTTTAGTTTTTTATTTTTTCAGTTCTTTTTTGACACTTTCTAGGGATACCATCTCAATTTGTTACCGTTCACGGAACGCCCATTCGCAAAACTGCATGTTCCATGCAATGCAAACGTGAAAAAATTCGCGCAGCTGTATTTTGTTCACGAACGGGCATCCGCTTCGTCACCTCGTATCTGCACAAGGTTCACTTCTTCAAGCACGACGCGTAAATTGTAACCCAGATTTACAGCATAATCACCTCATCGAGTCCGCAGCCATCCATCTGCTCGGCTCCGCCGACAACACAGATACCGCTTTCCTTCATGACCTGCTCAATTGTCACTGCTGTTTCCATCAGCTTTTCCGGTGTTGTCTCAAGAATCTGCTGCCAGCGTGCGCAGCGTTCCTCCCAGCTAATCTGTCTCCAATAGAAGTTATCCGCAGCCTCTCCCTTCATTCTTGGTGTCTGAAGTGGGGACTGATCGGAAATGGTTCCGATGATAAATCCTGTCAGATCTGGATTCTGTGCGGCAAATTCTTTTAGGAAACTGCCGCAGTCGAGATATTTCTTAAGAGACTGCTTTGCACTTGGATCACGATAAGAATAGCAGAAGAAGCCACCGCTTACACGAACAATCATTCCAACTCCATAAGCACCTCCCTGAACACGAATTGCATTCCACAGATAGCTTAAGCTTACAATTTTCGTTGCAACCTGCCAGGAACCATCATAGTCACCTGCTTTTCCACCGCGCACCGCAAATGCAATATCAGCAGGAATAATAATTCCTTCTCTTCTAATGCCCCATGGTTTGATCGATGATATGGCTTCTTCTGATACGCTTTCACCTGTTGGCAAAAGTTCCTGCAAAGTCCGCACGATTATCTCCATATAATCATCGGTATTTCCAGTCAGGCTAATCGTCAGACTTTCCTTTGATACTGCACGTGCATACAGTTTGATCAGCTCACTTTGCAAACTGCTCCAGCTCCAGTTTTCTTCCTGTGCCTTTAACCACTGATAGAACGTGATACCACCGGTACACTCTGAAATCACACTGCTTACACTCGTCTGTGCCGATACACGACCGAGTGCTGCGGCATGACCGCTCATTACAGTCGATTGGAAACTGCCCATCTTAATCTGACGCACCAAGTCGAGAATTTCCTTCTCGGACGCTGCTGCATCAAATCTTGTCTGTGTCAGGATTTCCGCTGCCAGACGAACTGCCTGCTCTGCATTGGCCTCAAGTGTGCTGAAGGATGCACAAAGTTTTACCGTGCAGCGGCTGATATCATCCTGAATATTGAAGGTTGTCAGATAAAACTGCATATTTCCGTACAAAAGACGAATGCGGTTGTTTAACTGCTCAACACTTGACTGTGTAGTTTCAAGGTTGCCCAGCAGTCTGCACAGAAGACCAACTGCCGGAAACTCTGCCTCAGTATAGTGATTTGCATCAAAATATAGTGTAATATAAACGATTCCGCTTGCATTGACACGGTGCAGCAGCACCTTCTGACCCTCAAATGTGATCTCCTCGATTGGCTGTTTCTGCGGTGTACGGCTCAAATCAGACAGTTCAAGGTGCGGAAGTGCTGCCAACTGCTCCGGTGCATCCTCACTTTCCTGCCATGCAAGAAGACGTTCCTGATTGGCAATCAGTGCCTCTCTTGTTTCATTGTTCCACAGAGCAGCTTCATCCTCGATGCGCTTTGCTTCCTTTGCGCGGCGTTTCTCGCCCGCGGTGCGAGAGGGAGTCATTACCACCTTGCAGCTATGAGGATTCTCTAATAAGATCTCACGAATCAGCTGTTCAAAATAGCCATCCTTCATCTTCCTGCGCAAATTTTCAAACAAATCACCAATCTGAAGATTTGCTTCCGGTGCGCCGCCATACAGCCAGCTGTCCAATACTTGCATTCCAAGAATCAGACCCTGCGGATAGCTGCCATAGTCGCGCTCTCTCATCTGAAATTCCATATTTGCCATGGATGCCTCAAGTTTTTCGTGATCAAGACCATTATCTGCTAATGCCTTCAATGTATCAAAAATACGAGCCTCAACCGTATCGCAATCTTCTTTTTTTACGTTGCGTGCCTCAATCCTTACCCACGGATTGGCAACGGAATCCATTGTAGAAAGAAATACTGACTCTGCCAGTCCTTCAGACAACACAGCTTTTTTTAACGGAGCCTGATTGTTTCCGCATAGTACATCGGAGAGAATCTGCATCGCAGTTATTTTTTCACGATCTGCAAAAGTACCGATCACGCGTCCCCAGGCCAGACGAATTTTTCCTTCTTCCTTCTCATCTGCACCGATCTCGTATTCCACGCGCTGCTCTCCAGAAGCAACCGGTTTTTGAAGTGCCGGCGGATCCATGCGCTTTGTCTGCTCAAAAGAAGCCAGATACTCATCATTGATAATACCAAGAATTGCATCAATATCCATCGCACCATCCAGATAGACATATGCATTAGACGGCGAATAGAACTTCTTATGACTATCGACAAATTCTTCATAACTCAAATCCGGAATCTTCGCCGGATCACCGCCGGACACAAAGCGATATGGGGTATCCGGGAACAGTGCACGGTTCATTGCAATTTCCATCAGCTCGTTTGCATCTGCAAAGGCGCCTTTCATCTCATTGAAAACAACACCTTTATAGCTTACTTTGCCTTCATTGTCAAACTCATAATGCCAGCCTTCCTGACAAAAAATCTCCGGCTTTGTGCGGACTGCCGGATAAAATACCGCATCCAGATAGACACGCATCAAATTTACAAAATCTTTATCGTTGCGGCTTGCTACCGGATAGAAAGTCTTATCCGGGAATGTCATTGCATTCAAGAATGTGTTCATGGAATTTTTCAAAAGCTCCACAAATGGCTCCTTGACCGGATAATTTTTTGAACCGCATAAAACAGAATGCTCCAAAATATGGAATACACCGGTATCGTTCCACGGCAATGTCTCAAAACTGATGCCAAAGACTTTATTCTCTTCTTCTCTGCTAAGCCATACTAACTCCAGTCCTGTCTTTTCATGCTTCATCTGGTACATCACTGCGTCCAGTTCTGGAAGCGGTACTTCTCTTTCGACTGCGAATCCATGCACGGTATCATGTACTGTCACAAAATCCTCCTTACTGTCCAATCGGTACGTTACAGATATCACGCACCAATCAGACGCTTCACTCATTTGCAGCAAATCAGAGCCGCATGTTGCTGCGGCCCTGACTTATTGCTGTTACTGATTAGTATTATACTTATTTTGATGGAAAAGAGCAAGAATTTTCTGACTTTCCTGACATTTATATGCAATAGCAGCCGACACGATACCAAGAACAAGTCCGCCGATAATGTCAGTTGGATAATGCACATACAGATACATTCTTGAAAAGGCCATCAGGCATGAAAGCACCAGTACAGGAGCAAACAATTTTCGCGCCTTAGCCAGATAAAGTGCCGATACCACTGCAAAGGATGCTGCAGTATGTCCGGACGGAAACGAGAAATCGCCAGGCTTTTCGATCAGCAGCTGCACAGCCGTATTCACATCAAATGGGCGGATTCTATGAAAAACATTTTTCAAAATGACGTTACAAAGCACCGCGTCGATAATCAGTGCTGCCGCAACGATGATTCCGCTTTTTCTCGTCTTTGGAATTGCAAGCAAAATAGCTGCTAATACAATCCAAATAATTCCTGCATTTCCCAGATTGGTGATAAAACACATCAGTGCATCGACGGCTGGTGTACGTATGGTTTGAAGCCAGTCTAATATCTTAAGTTCTGTTCCTGTCATATTACTCACTTTCTTTATTGCAAAAGACCCTGAACTTCCCACAACTGCGAAAAATTCAGGGTCTTAAAACTCAATGTTGCAATTATTCAGAACCCCATTCACAAAACCGCACATTCCGTGCGTCGCTGCTTGCAGCTTTGTTTTGTTCATGTGGTTGTTAGTGCAACTTATGCATTCATCTGCTTAGCAACCTCTGCTGCGAAATCCTCTTCCTTCTTCTCCATGCCTTCGCCGGTCTCGAAACGAACGAACTTCTTAACAGTGATCTTTGCATTGTTTTCCTTAGCAACCTGAGCAACGTATGCGCTTACGGACTGCTTTCCGTCCTCTGCCTTTACGTAGGTCTGATCCATCAGACAGATCTCCTTCAGCTCCTTGTTGATACGTCCGTTAATCATACCATCGATAACCTTCTGCGGCTTCTGGGACTCCTTCGGATCGTTCATAATCTGAGCCATCAGGATTTCCTTCTCTCTTGCAATATAATCAGCATCAACTTCTGCTCTGGTAGTGTACTGTGGCTTTAAAGCTGCTGCCTGCATAGCAACGTTCTTTGCCATTTCCTTAACTGCATCGTTAACAACATCAGTCTCAACGTCTACTAAAACGCCGATCTTTCCGCCTGCATGGATGTAGGAAACAACAACACCGTTCTCCTCAGAAACCTTCGCAAAACGACGGATGTTCATGTTCTCACCGATGATGGAGATCATGGAAGACAGCTTCTCCTTAACGGTCATGGTTGGATCCAATGCCCACTTCTCAGCCATGAATCCCTCAATATCCTCTGCCGGAGTATTTACTGCCTGAGCTGCAACCTCTGCAACGTAGGTCTGGAACTTCTCATTCTTTGCAACGAAGTCAGTCTCAGCATTAACCTCAACTACAACTGCGCTCTTCTCGTCCTCAGAGATGCAAGTAGCAACGATACCCTCAGCTGCGATACGTCCAGCCTTCTTCTGAGCACCAGCTAATCCCTTCTCACGCAGGAAATCTACAGCCTTGTCCATATCACCCTCTGTTGCAGTCAGTGCCTTCTTGCAGTCCATCATGCCTGCGCCGGTCATCTCACGCAGCTCTTTTACCATACTTGCTGTAATAGCCATCTTAATCTTCCTCCAAATAGTTGTGTACAGTATTGATAATTCGTTTTAAAAAACAATAACGATTCAGAAGCCGCAGTCTGCCGTCTCTGAATCGTTATTTCCGACTTGATTACTCAGCGTCAGCTACTACGGTCTCGATATCAGCTGCTGCATCAGTAGTATCAGCTGCCAGCATCTCTGCTCCAGCCTCTGCAACCTCATCAACTTCCTCAGCCTCGCCCTGCTTAGCCTCGATAACAGCATCTGCCATCTTAGAAGCGATCAGCTTTACGGCTCTGATAGCATCATCGTTACCTGGAATTACATAATCCAACTCTTCCGGATCACAGTTGGTATCAGCGATACCGATCAGCGGGATACCCAGAGTATGAGCTTCCTGAACACAGATCTTTTCCTTCTTCGGGTCAACTACGAAGATAGCGTCCGGGATACCTGGCATATCCTTGATACCGCCAAGGTTCTTCTCAAGCTTCTCCCACTCCTTCTTCAGCTCGATAACTTCCTTCTTTGGCAGTACATCAAAGGTACCGTCCTCAGACATGGTCTCGATCTGACGAAGACGAGCGATTCTGCTCTGGATGGTCTTGAAGTTGGTCAGCATACCGCCAAGCCATCTCTGGTTTACATAATACATACCACATCTCTGTGCCTCAGTTGCTACTGCATCCTGTGCCTGCTTCTTGGTTCCTACGAAAAGAATGTTTCCGCCTTCTGCAGCAATATCGAAGATAGCCTTGTAAGCTTCGTCAACCTTGCCTACAGACTTCTGCAGGTCGATGATGTAGATACCGTTTCTCTCGGTATAGATGTATGGAGCCATCTTAGGGTTCCATCTTCTGGTCTGATGTCCGAAATGAACACCGGCTTCAAGCAGCTGCTTCATAGAAATAACGCTCATGTTTTTACTCTCCTTTGGTTTGTCTTCCGTATGCCATACGTACAGGTAACTGCAAGTGCAGCACCAAGCCTGCCAACCGCATACGTGATTATTTTAAGCCTCACAATCATATCATGAAAAAAATACAATTGCAAGGCTTTTTTTGTTTTTTTTAAAATTTATACATTTGTACCAGAAGCTGCACTTGAACTGTCTGTACCAACCTTTACCTTTGCCAGTTCATCAAATACTACATCATTTAAAACTTTGATATAGGTACCCTTCATACCGGATGATCTGGACTCAATCACGCCTGCGCTCTCAAACTTGCGAAGCGCATTGACGATCACGGATCTGGTGATGCCGATGCGGTCTGCAATCTTACTTGCAACAAGCACACCCTCGTTTCCGTCTAACTCGCGGAAAATGTGAACGATTGCTTCAAGCTCAGAGTAGCTGAGTGTGCTGATCGCTGATTTTACGATCTGCTTCTTTCGATTCTCCTCTGCACTCTCCTCGTTTACGGAACGAAGCATCTCAAGTCCGACTACGGTAGTTCCGTACTCACTTAAAATAATATCATCAATACCATATCCGGTATGCTCTCTGTAAATAAACAACGTACCAAGCCGCTCGCCTGCAATCTCGATCGGCGTTACGATTGCCTGATACTTGTCACCGTTCTCCTGAGAAAATCCAAGAGTAGCCAAATTGACATTCTCTTTTGTGGAAAGAACGCTTAACAGACGCTCATTGAGCATGTGATCCGCAAAGGAACCGATGGTATTCTCCATCAGCTCGTTGATCACATCGACATCCTTCCAAACGCTGAAGCCTAAAACTTTGCCCTTCTTACTGAGAACCAGAATATTAGACTCCAGAATCTCGCTCAATACCTCACAGATGTCATTGAAGACAACTTTACTGGTATTGTTGTTATGCAAAAGTTTATTGATTTTTCTTGTTTTATCCAGCAACTGCACGCTCATTTTAGGTTCCTCCAATGCAATTTATTCTTTTACAGTAGCATATCACAAAATGAATAATTTTACAAGAATATTTCTCAGTTTTGTCAGATTTTTTATTCCTGTTCGTTACTGTTCACAGGATACCCATTCACGAAACCGCACGCAGCAGCAGAGCAGCACTCCCGATTTCCCTTTTTGATCATATACGCGCCGCATTTCGGACAAATTCCGCCTGTCGGACGATTCCAGGACATGAAATCACAGTCTGGTGCGCCCTCACAGCCGTAGTAAACACGACCCTTTTTCGTCTTTCGGATGACAAGTTCTTTTCCGCACTTTGGGCAGGACACGCCAATCTTCTCCAGATATGGCTTTGTATTCCGGCAATCCGGAAAACCCGGACATGCCAGAAACTTTCCATGCGGGCCATACTTGATGACCATCTGTCTGCCGCACAATTCGCAGTACTCATCGGAGAGCTGATCTTCGATCTTGACGCTCTCAAGTTCTCTGTTTGCCGCCTCAACTGCCTCATGCAGATCCGGATAGAAGTTTCTAACGATGCTCTTCCACTCTATCATGCCATCTCCGACCATATCGAGCAAAGACTCCATATTGGCGGTAAACTCTGCATCAACGATAGTTGGAAAAGACTTCATCATAATGTTGTTTACAACCTGCCCCAGCTCAGTTACATACAGATTCTTCTTCTCTTTCGTGATATAGTGACGTGCAAGAATTGTGGTAATCGTCGGCGCATAAGTGGACGGACGACCAATGCCTTTCTCCTCAAGCATACGTACCAGACTGGCCTCGGTAAAATGAGCCGGAGGCTGAGTGAAATGCTGCTGTATCTGCTTGCTGTTCATGGAAAGCTCCATACCTTCATTTAAGTGTTCTACAGCCGGTGCGCTCGCAGCCTTTTCTTCACCGTCGTTGTAAATGCTCATGAATCCATCAAAGGCAAGCTTCGAGCTGACAGCAGAAAATTCATAGCCGCCTGCTTCGAGCCGCACGTGATTCATCATATATATGGCATCTGCCATGCGGCTTGCCGTAAAACGTCTCCAGATTAACTGATACAGTCGAAACTGATCACGGGAAAGGGATTCCTTTACGCGAATCGGCTCTCGTGTGATGTCGGTCGGACGAATACCCTCATGTGCATCCTGAATATGCCCCTTTGCTGTATCTTCCTTTTTTGCCTGCGTCAGATAGTTCTCGCCATAAGTCTTCTCGATATAGGCCCTCGCTGCGGTATCGGCCTCTGCCGCAATACGGGTGGAATCCGTTCTCAGGTAAGTGATCAGACCAACTGTACCTTCGCCCTCAACGGAAACACCCTCGTACAACTGCTGTGCGATACGCATTGTCTTTTGTGTCGAGAAATTTAACTGGTTTGCAGCCTCCTGCTGTAACGTACTCGTCGTAAATGGCATAGGCGCTTTCTTCTTTCTTTCTTTATGCGCAATCTCTTTTACAACAAATTTATCACGTTCGACAGCCTCTGCAATCTCGTTTAACTGTGCTTCGTTTTCAATCGTAATCTTCTTCGTATCTTTTCCATAAAACTGTGCTGTAAGCGGCTTCTTAGCCCCCGGCACATCAAGTTCGACATCAAAGCTCCAGTACTCCTTTGGAATAAAAGCCTCGATTGCATTCTCGCGGTCACAAATCAAACGCAGGGCAACCGACTGAACGCGTCCGGCGCTTAAGCCTCTCTTTACTTTTGCCCAGAGTACCGGGCTGATCTCGTATCCTACCATTCGGTCGAGTATACGTCTTGTCTGCTGTGCATCGACCAGATTCATATTGATTGCGCGTGGTTCCTTTAAGGATGCCTTTACCGCATTTTTTGTAATCTCATTGAAGGTGATTCGCTTAATCTGATCGTCCTCCAGCTTTAATGCTTTGGACAAATGCCAGGAGATTGCTTCTCCCTCGCGGTCAGGGTCAGTTGCCAGATAAATCTTATCAGCCTTTTTGGCTTCTTTGCGAAGCTTCGCCAAAATGTCTCCTTTTCCGCGAATGGTAATATATTTCGGTTCATAGTCATTTGCAACATCGAACCCTAACTGACTCTTAGGCAGATCCCTTACATGCCCATTGGAAGCCATAACCTGATAGTTGGCTCCTAAAAATTTCTTTATAGTGTTAACCTTTGCAGGTGACTCTACGATAACAAGATACTTCGCCATGCTTTCCTCCAGCAATGTACCATGCGTACATTTTTTCAATCGGAAATCACTATACACTCTTATTTTGCGGATTGCAAGCTTTTTTTAGTTTATTTCATATAAAATTTACGATAATTATTCAGAATTCCACTCGCAAAATCGCCTCTGCGTAGCAAACGCATCTTCAATGCGCTCATTTTGCATGGCTCTGAATAGTTACAATTTATTACGGATTTTTTGCAATTGCCTTAGGCGGAATGAGACCGGTTCGCCGATAACAGCCCACTGTCTCTTGGCTGATATAGCCCTTTAATTCCAGCCCAAACAATGCACCGCACAAGTTTCCGGACGGATATCCGGTCTTTTGCAGCAGAAACTCCATTGGTGTGGAATCCTGCTCAACAAAGCGATAGACATCTTGTTCAACGAGTGTAAGTTTTTCTTTTCCTCTGCGCTCTTTTGCGGCTGCCGCCTCGAAGTGAAAATCCGCCAGAAGCTCCTGCGGGGAAGATAAAAGCATTGCTCCATTTCGGATCAGCTCATGGCAGCCCTCACTAAGCCCCGAAAAGATCGATCCCGGCACTGCATATACGTTTCGCCCCTGATCTGCAGCAAATTCCGCTGTAATTAGCGAACCGCTTTTCTTGCGTGCTTCGATTACAACAACCGCATCACAGATGCCGCTGATGATGCGGTTTCGTCTCGGAAAAAGGATGGGTATGCCAACTGTCTTTGGACGCATTTCGGATATGACACCGCCCTGTCGGATGAGCTGCTCATACAACCCGATATTTTCCTTTGGATAACAAATGTCCACACCTCCGCCAAGAACAGCAAAGGAACTGCCGGATTTGAGTGCTGCTTTCTGACTGCAGCAGTCTATGCCATATGCCATTCCACTTACAATCTGGATACCGGATGACGAAAGTGTTTTTGCAAGTTCTTCTGCGCACTCTCTTCCGTAGCTGCTGCATGCCCGTGCCCCGACAATCGCAATCTTGGGACAGTCCTGGTCTGGAAGGCGGCCCTTTACAAACAGGCCAAACGGGCGGTCTTCGACTTCTTTTAGAAGTTTGGGGTAATCGTCATCATCAATTGTCACGAAACGAATGCCCGATTCGGATAAGTTGGCGTACTCGGATTCTATAACCGTTTCCATCGAGCAGGCTTCGTGAAAAATTTGCTGTTCTCGTTTGGTAAAGCCTAGTTCCACGAGCGTTTCATCACTTGTTCCAAAGACGTTTTCCGGTTGTTTTGCCTGTTCGATCAGGCGGCGCACCTTTAGCGGTGTGATCATTTGAAGGCAGGTACACCAGTAGTATGCAAGTTTACGTTCCATTTCCTGTGATTCCTTTCTTTTTTGCTCTTATTTGTTCTTCTCGCTGCTTTGCAGAAGCGGTTCAACGTTTTTTGTCTCACCGCTAATTTAGATGATACCAGGGTCAAAAGGTCAGAAAGCCGATGCAAGCTTGCTTGCAAGAGGATTTTTGACCTCTTGACCC
>CAVJTU010000086.1:0-10544 GCA_963652495.1 uncultured Oscillospiraceae bacterium | reverse complement strand
GTCAGAAAGCCGATGCAAGCTTGCTTGCAAGAGGATTTTTGACCTCTTGACCCACAAAAAAACATGAGCAAGATTACGAATTTTTTTGAAGATTGCGAGAGTGCAAAGCACGCAGCAATCTGGTATCATCATATGATACCAGGGTTCTAACATATCATCATATTCGGAAAGGTGCAATTATCATGAACAGCTATTCTTTCACTATTCCTCAGAATATCGTAGTAGGCGCGGGAGCTTTATCCAAGCTCCCGGAGCTTGCCAAAAAGCTTGGAAAAAGCAAGGCATATATCATCTCCGGTCCTCATTTAAACAAAATCGGTATGGTTGATAAATGTAAGGAAGCATTAAAGAGTGCCGGACTTGAAAGCGACAGCTTCACACAGACAGAAGGAAATCCGAGTACAGACACGGTAGCAAAGGCTGCTGAGGGCTTTAAAGAAAGCGGTGCCGATTTCATCGTTGCTTTTGGAGGCGGCTCTCCTCTTGACGTAGCAAAGGCGGTTGCCGTAATCGCTACATATGGCGGAAATATTGTGGACTATGAGGGCGGCGGCAAGGTTCCCGGACCTGTCGTTCCGATGATCGCAATCCCTACTACTGCCGGAACAGGATCAGAAGTCACTGCATTTTCTGTTATCACAGATCACAGCAGAAATTATAAGCTCACTGTTGTAAGCAACGATATTCTTCCTGCTTATGCAATCCTTGATCCAGAGCTTATCTCTACCGTTCCTAAGAGCACGGCTGCTGCATGCGGCATTGACGCTATGGTTCATGCACTTGAGGCATTTATCTCTAAAGCTGCTTCTCCATTCTCTGATATGTTCGCAAGAGAAGCACTGAAACTGATAGGAGGAAGCATCCGCGATTATGTGGCAGACAGAACAAATCCTGCTGCATGTGAGGCAATGCTTACCGGCTCGCTTTTTGCCGGAATCGCATTCTCTCATGCCAGACTTGGCGATGTACATGCCATGAGCCATCCGGTAAGTGCCTACTTTGATGTTGCGCACGGCGTAGCAAATGCAATCCTTCTTCCAACTGTTGTTGAGTACAACATGACAGATGCAGCCGCAAAGTATAAATATATCTATGACTGTGTATGCGAGAAGCCGGTATCAGATGATGCATTCACACCGGACATGCTCGTTGCAGAGCTTCGCGTATTAAATGGCGAACTTGGCATTCCTTTCTCCTTAAGTGAAGTAGGTGTCGACAGCAGCCTGTTTGACAAGATGGCAGACGATGCAATGAAGAGCGGAAATATTCTTGTAAATCCTCGTCCGACAACAAAGAAAGATATTCTGAATCTGTATGCGCAGGCATTTTAAAGTTTCAGTAACGATTCGGAAAATTTCCAACGATCATAAAATACCGCAGGAAGCCTTATAAATCAGGGCATCCTGCGGTATTTCTTTTATTGTTTCGTTATGTTCACATAACTCTTCACAAAACCATATGTTCCTATACGAACGGCATGTTCCATACGTTGAAAACCTGCGTGCAACTGTAACCGTATTTATTATTTCTTAGAGATATCGGTTCCGAAATACTTCTCAGACAGTTCAGTCAGTGTTCCGTCCTTTGCCATCTCATCAAGCGCATCATTTACTGCCTCTAAAAGTGTGGCGGTGTCATCACCCTTTCGGATCGGGATTGCGATTGCTTCTGCTTCATCGGAATATGCTGCAATCTTGATCTTTGCATCCGGATGAACGCTTGTATAATCCGTAAATACAACCTCTGCATTCAATGTAGCGTCAATGCGGTTTGAAAGCAGCAGTTCGATTGTCTGATTCAGATCGTCTACGCCTGTTACGCTTGCGCCGTAGCTTTCTGCAATTGTAGCATAATTACTTGAGATTGTATTCGCAGTCTTCTTGCCCTTTAAATCTTCCATGGAAGAAATCTCATCGTAATCATCACGGACAATGACAACTGTTTTGTTGTATGCATACGGAGTAGAGAAGTTGTACTTTTCTTTACGCTCCTCTGTCACACCGACACCATTTACCATGATATCATAGCGTCCTGCATCCAGACCAGCCAGCAGTCCGTCCCATGCGCCCTCTACAAACTCAGCCTCCACACCAAGCTTCTCTGCGATGTTCTGTGCTACTTCTACATCATATCCAACCAGATCGTTGTTATCATCATGATAGGTCCACGGAGACCAGGTGCCTTCCATGGCTACTGTGATTGTTCCGCGTTCCTTGATCTTTGCTAACAGATCATCCTCTGTCTCGGCTGATGCGATCTCTTTGGATGTATCTTCACTTTCAACTTCAGTCTCTGCCTTTTCGCTGCTTGCTTCCTCAAAACTCGCTGCTTCGCTGCTGTCTGCCTCGGTGTCCTTCGTCTCTGCAGACTTCGTGGTACTTTCCTTTGTCTCCTGCACAGAAGTCTTCGCTGCTGTTGTACTCTTATCCGATGTGCTCTTTGATGAGCAGCCTGTAAGTGCTGCAGACGCAAGCACTGCTGCTGTTAATGTGCATGGAAGTAATCTCTTAATTGTCATAACTTTTTTCCTCCTCTTTATATTTATATCAAAAACTTTCCGATGAAGCAATCTGGTATCAAAGGGGTCAAAATGCCTTTTGACCCTAACATCATTTCATCAGAAAGCTTTTGTGACTATTTTAGCAAAGTCGGCTTGACTTCTGAAGCGTTATTTTTTAATTTTCTTGAAAAATTTGCAAAAATGCTTTCGTGCGCTCTTCCTTCGGTGCATTGAAGAATTCCTTCGACGAACCTTCTTCCACAATTATACCATTTTCCATGAAAATGACACGATTGGATACCGTTCTTGCAAAGTTCATTTCATGTGTGACCACAAGCATCGTCATGCCTTCCTCTGCGAGCTTTCGCATAACGGCAAGTACTTCTACTGTCAACTCAGGATCAAGTGCCGATGTCGGCTCATCAAAGTAGATAATTTCCGGATTTACTGCAATTGCTCTTGCAATGGCCACACGCTGCTGCTGACCGCCTGAAAGCTGTGACGGATAATAATCGCTTCGATCTTCCATTCCGACTTTTTTTAATGCCTCATGTGCGATCCTGTTTGCTTCATCCTTTGGCATTTTTCTTCCGATGATCAGTCCCTCTGTCACATTTTGCAGCGCGGTCTTGTTGGCAAACAGGTTGTAGCTTTGAAATACAAAGGCGGTCTTCTTTCTAAGCCGCGCAATTGTGCGCTTTGAAGCCTTATGCATATCAATTGTCTCACCGTCAAAGATCATCGTTCCTGCATCTGCTTTCTCCAGAAAATTTAAACATCGAAGAAGTGTCGTCTTTCCGGAGCCGCTCGGCCCAAGAATGGCAATGACATCTCCTTTCTTTACAGAAAGGCTCACATCGCAAAGGACGTGTGTTTTGCCAAAGGATTTTTTTATATTCTTAATATCTAACATCGCTTACCCTTCCTTTCTGCCGTAAAAGCTAAGCTTCTTCTCTCCAATACTTTGCAATTTTGTAAGAACGGTAGAAAAGATCAGATAAATCAAACCTGCCTCCATATATAAGAGAAGTGCCTCATAGGAGCGCGCTATGATCTGCTGTGAAGCTCTCATCATCTCGGTTACGGTAATACAGGATGCTATGGATGTGTCCTTTAGCATGGAGATGAGTGCATTGGAAAGTGACGGAAATGCAGTGCGCATTGCCTGCGGCAGCACAATACGAAAAATAGTCTGTATGTATGACAAGCCTGCGCACTGTCCTGCCTCTAACTGCCCTGCCGGGACAGATTCAAGTGCTGCACGTATCGTCTCTGCACCATATGCACCTTCGTTTAAGGAAAAGACAAGCACAGCAGCCGGAAACGGATCGATCACGATACCGATATTGGCCAATCCGAAAAATACGATATACAGCTGGACTAAAAGCGGCGTGCCTCGAAAGATCCATATATAAAAGCGGGCAATCTGTTTTAACACTTTTATGTTTGCAAATTGTATCAGTGCCACCGCCACCGCGATTACCATCGCCAATGAAAAAGCAATCACGGTCAGTGGAATCGCTACTGTAATACCCGGAATCAGGATCTTTGGAAAAGAGTCAACAAACAGATTCCACAAACGACCACCAAACATAGAAATCTCCCTCTTTGTAAAGATTACGCGGCAGCCTATAGGCTGCCGCGTTAGAAAAGCAAAAAACCTACTTCTTTGATAGTTTAATAGATTTTTTCGCTTATGTCAATAATGATATTTTTATGATACCAAGGTCAGAAAGCCGATGCAAGCTTGCTTGCAAGAGGATTTTTGACCCCAACATCGTTACGAAGTCGGTTCGACGACGGTTTTTCTCATGTGGTTACTTTATACCACGCTGCCGTAAACACAATCGCAACTATAAGAAATCCAACACCCACAAGAAGCGTCATATATTGTGTTTTTCCTTTTTTCTTACGCTTTGCTTCGCGTGCTTCTTTAAACTCATAGAACTTATCATTTGCCTTTTTTGCCGCAAATGGGACAAGAAAATGGGTTCCTCTTTGAATGGCAAATGAAAATATGTCAAGCACTCCTGTTGTGGATATCCACGCAAGCATTCCAAAACTCAGATACAAAAGTGCTGTTACAGAAAATCCATTTCCGACAGCCAGAATGCGGTCTGCCTTCGACAGGTTCTCAGCAAATGCCCCCTGTGAGGTCATAATGCCAACTGAAATCAAAATACCGATTGCAATCTGAATCACCAGACGAAGTAACTTCTTCTTCATTTAATTTCCTTTCATCTGATCCTGATACCGCCTGAACTCGGCATCGTTGCAATGAACGAAATGACCCGAAGATACTTCTCTAAATGACGGCTTATCCACCGTATAATCATGCTCCTTTAACGGAACATATGTTATACGCTGTCTTTGCTTCTCATAATGCGGATCCGGCATTGGAATGGCTGACAGTAATGATCTTGTATACGGATGAAGCGGATGTGCAAACAGCTCGTTTGAGTCGGCTAATTCTACCAGCTTTCCGTAATACATAACGCCAATGCGGTCTGAAAAATATTTTACGACAGACAGATCATGCGCGATAAAAAGAATCGTCAGTCCCATCTTGTGACGCAGATCATCCAGCAGATTGATGACCTGTGCCTGAATGGAAACGTCCAGTGCAGATACCGGCTCATCGGCAATGATAAGCTTTGGATTCATGACAACTGCACGCGCCACTCCGATACGCTGACGCTGACCTCCTGAAAACTCATGCGGGTAACGGCCTGCATGCTCTCGCACCAGTCCAACCAGTTCGAGTACACGATATACTTCATCTTGTATCTTTTTTTGATCCTTCTCGCCGCGGATGACAAGTCCCTCTGCAATTATCTGACTTACTGTCATACGAGGATCAATCGACGCAATCGGATCCTGAAAGATCATCTGTATATCCGTCACGGCGCGATGACGCTTCTGATCCGCCTGCGCCAGCTTGATCTGTTTTTTCTGTTCTGCAATAATCTCATTGCGCTGCTTCTTTGCGCGCTTTCCTTCTTCTTTTGCAGCACCGGACTTTTTCAAAGTTTCATAATCCTTTTTTGCTTTTTCAATCGCCCACTTGTAGGAGCCTGTGCCGGCAGCGATACGTTCTCCATTAAAATATACATTTCCTGAGGTGATATCGTAAAGCTTTATGATCGAGCGTCCTGTCGTCGTCTTTCCACAGCCGGACTCGCCTACAAGACCGAATACTTCACCTTTTTTTATTTCAAAGCTGACATCATCTACTGCCTTATTTTCCTTGAAGTACTGACACAAATGCTCGACTTTAAGCAGTGTTTCCTGTGTATTTTCAGTTTTCAAATGCTTTTTCTCAGGCATTGGACTTTCCTCCTTTTTGTCTCATTCTGGCGATTCGGTCTGTAATCGTCCTTGGAATCTCTACCTTCGGCGCATCTGGATGAAGCAGCCAGGTAGCTGCAAAATGCGTATCACTGATCTGAAACATCGGCGGCTGCATCTCAAAATCAAGCTTTAAGGCGTATTTATTTCTGTCTGCAAACGCATCGCCCACAGGCGGATAAATCATGTTCGGCGGTGTACCTGGTATTGCCTCTAGTCTCTCATCCGTATCCACATCCGGCATAGCAGACAACAACGCCCACGTATATGGATGTGCCGGTGAGTAGAAGATATCATCTGCTGTTCCTGTCTCTACGATCTTTCCTGCATACATAACAGCGATACGGTCTGCCATATTTGCGACAACACCCAGATCATGCGTGATAAAGATAATGGACAGATGACGCTTTTCCTTCAGGCGGTTTATCAATTCGAGGATCTGCGCCTGAATCGTAACATCCAGTGCGGTCGTCGGCTCATCACATATTAAAACGTCCGGATCTGCCGCCAATGCGATGGCGATAACGATACGCTGTCTCATACCGCCTGAGAACTCAAACGGATATTGGCGATAACGTTTTCTGGGCTCTGATATACCTACCTCTTCAAGAAGCTTTAATGCCTTATATTTTGCCATTTCTTTTGTTACACGGCTGACAGCTCCTGATGCATTTTCGCGGAAAAACTCAATCAATTCCTTTGTTTTCTCCGTAAAGTCAATATCCTTCTCTGATGCCAGAGCCTTTTCATAGTGATCCGTCAAACGGTTTAAAAGTTCTCTTACATTTTCCTGCTCCAGTTCCAGATCAACAGCCGTAGACGGTGTTACCTTCCATACCGGCTGCTTGCCCTTTGCGGTCAGGCTGTCGTACTTTTTCTGCTGCTTTGCATGCTTTTTTGCTGCAGTCTTATTTTTTTCAATTCCGCCAAAATAATGCTCCTGCGACGCACGCAGACTTCCTGCAAATGTCCACGCCAGACCATCCTTGTGAATCTCCATCGGATCTATGGATGATTGCACCGCACTTATCATACGCTCTGCCGCTTCCCTGCAGGACTTGCTCTCCCAGACATCGCCGTCAAATATTGCTCTTTTCGCACGGATCACATCGATTGCTTCCTTCTTTTTCTGAATGGACTGTTTTGCACTCCATTCAAGTGCCTTCGATGCCTCTGCGCAAAATTCATTTAAGAAATTTTCTTCAAGAAAATCACGCATCATCTTGTTGAGTTCGCTCACAGGCATGGAAGCCGGCACCGGCTTTTTCGACGACTGCACATAGTAACCCATGCTGAAGAAGTCCGGAGCTTCCTTTTTCAGTGCTTCGCAAATGATTTTTTGCAAAATCTCCAACTGCTTTTTCGATTCTGTATAATTTTTTGATTTGCACTCAGAAGGAATCGCTGCCTCCAGTGATTTTACGGCAGCCGCCAGCTTATCTTTATCGGTGCTTACAACAAAATCATTTGGTGTCTGCTTTGCCAGACGCACAATTTCCTTAAGCGTATACTTCGGATCATCGAGTGCCTTCTTTTCAATATGAAACAACGCATCTTTTATATCATCCGCCGCTTCTACTGCCGCATCGTGTGCCATATTGTATGCCTGCTCCAATTCGATATGCCGAAACTCAAATGTATTAAAGTCCTGACATAACGTATGAGCCTTCGCACTGTCTGTTCCGGCAGATACCATTGTCTTTTCAAGAAGCGCAAGTGTCTTATTAAAAGACTCGCGGCTGGACTTTTGATGTGCTTTTCCCTTTAAGAGCATCGCTTCTGTCAGCTGCTTTCCGACACGCATAATCGGATTTAAGCTGGACAGCGGATCCTGGAAGATCATGGCAATCTTATCACCGCGGATACGATAAAAATCGTCTTCTCCGATCTTTAACAGATCCATGCCGTCGTAGATAATGGAGCCGCCCTCTATGATCGAATTTCCTGCGAGGATTCCGAGGATTGCCTTTGATGTGACAGACTTTCCTGAACCGGACTCTCCTACGATTGCCAGCGTCTCTCCTTTATTTAAATCAAAGCTGATGTCCCGCACCGCCTGTACCTTTCCTGCCGGTGTGCGGAAGGAGACAACAAGATTGTTTACTGAAAGTTTCTTTTCCATGTTCGATTATTCCTCCGTTCCTCTTAAGGATGGATTAAAGGCATCCCTAAGTCCATTTCCAAACAGGTTAAAGGAAATCATCAGCAAGGAAATATAGACCGCCGGGAATAAAATAATGTGCGGATATGTTGTAAGCATCGAAGTACCCTGCGAAAGCATCGTACCAAGAGATGTCATGTTTGACGAATCCAGATTTACAATTCCCAGATACGTCATATTGGACTCGGAATAGATCACACTCGGAATCGTAAGTACCGCACCTGTGATCAGTGTTCCGATCGCATTTGGGAAAATATGCTTAAACATCAGTCGGGAATCCTTTGCACCGAGCGTGCGTGCTGCCAGAATATACTCCTGATTCTTATAACGATAGAACTGCATACGCGTCTGACTGGCCATTCCAATCCATCCTGTCAGCACGAACGCAAAGAGTAAAGACGGCACAACGCCCACCTTGTTTGCCAAGTGCAGCTGAAACAGTGACGTTACAACGATAAACGGAACATCATTTAAGATATCGGAGATACGCTCCATAATCAAGTCGATTGCTCCGCCATAGAAGCCCTCGATTGCTCCATAAACAGAACCGATAAACAAATTGATTGCAGAGATGACAAGCGCAAACAAAAGACTGAATCTCGCACCCTCTGCCATTCTGGTGAGAATGTCCTGTCCATATGCATTTGTTCCAAATAAGAATACCGGATCATGACCATAACGATACGTAAAGTAGGTTAATGAATCCACACGAACCTTAAAAGACATAGATGATGAAGAACCGGTAACGGTCGCATAGCGATACGATCCGTCATCACCTGCCACGCGCAGACTGTGATAATCTCCGTCATTTCCCTTTGTAAGGTAAATGGGTTCTATATTTCCGTCCTTGTCGAGCTTCGGTGCTCCTTTATTGGTACACTTATACCAGATATTTGCATCCGAACGAAGATTTGGTGCCTGAATGGACTTTGAATCCACAGCCGGATAAATTACCTGAATCTGATTTTCATCCTGCCAATTCTGGATTGCTTCGTATTCATCCTTTGTCAATGTCAGATTCAGCATACCGATCTTCGCATAAGAATCTACTCTGACATCATAAAATGTGCTTCCTGACGTGCTCGATGCATCCTCATACTCAGCCTTGTAGACCTTTGTTATCGCATTTATGCCGCGCTCTGTCTCCATCGCCTGATAGTACGCATACATATCACTGCTGATCGTTTCCTTCTTGGCTCCGTCCCATCCTGCCCATGCAAAGAGCTTTGACTTCGGCAGCAGCTTTCCATATTGCAAATACGTAGTATCTGTCTTTGCTTTCGTATAATTGTTATTTGATACCACCGGAACAATAAGTGCAAATGCAAGCAAGAGTGCGATGATGACCGCAGCTGTAAGTGAACTCTTGTTGCGGCAAAATCGCATCATGGCATCCTTAAAATAACCTACCGGCTTTGTCTCCAGCTTCTTATCGTGAATCGCCTCACTGCGATCGAAAAATTCAAATTTTTCTTTTGGTATGTTCGTATAATCAATCTTTTTTCGTGCCATATCAGCGTTCCCCCATTCGGATTCTCGGATCAATAAATCCGTAACTAATATCCACTACCAGACCTGATATAAGTCCGATCAGTGTATAGAAGGCAGACAGCAGCATAAAGAAGTTATAATCCCGCGCTGTGATGGAATTTAAATACAGCTGGCCTACGCCCGGTACACCGAAAATCGTCTCGATGATAAGAGAACCTCCCAAAATTCCGACAAATTCTCCGAGGATCATCGGAAATACCGGAACCATGGAATTGCGCATCGCATGGCGCACGGTTGCCTGAGAACGAGTAAGACCTTTTGTTCTTGCAAGCAGCATGAAATCACTTGTCAAGACCTCAGAAAGCTCAGCTCTTACATAACGCGCAAGACTGGCGATACTTCCAAAGGCAAGCGCCAGTACAGGCGGAATGACGGAGCGAAACATGGACAACGAAAAATAATTGGTTCCACTGTTCATCTGTAACGGAAACCACTTAAGCTTATAACACAGAAGATACTGAATTAACAGTGCATATACATAAGATGGCACGGAAATAAATACCATTACAAGTGTGGATATCAGATAATCCTGCCACTTATTCTTCTTTAATGCTGCAAATATACCAAGCAGCAGACCGCTTGGAACAGCCAGAAGCATTGAATAAATATTTACCATCATAGTAGCCGGAAGCTTTGACGTAAATACCTTCCATACATCCTGACTGCGGTAAAGCGACTCACTGATTCCCCAGTCTCCCCCAAGCACACTTCTTTTCAGGAAAATCAAATATTGTACCAGAATCGGTTTGTTATATCCCAGCGCCTCTCTTCGCTGCTGAATCAGATTCATGTCCTTGCCAAACTGTTTGGCATCTACAAGCGGCAGCAGCTTTACCAATACAAAGCATACTGTCAGGATTGTGAAAAAGACAAAAATCATCAGCGCAATACGCTTTAGTACGTATTTAACCATTGTTGTCCTCCAATTTTATGATGTTGGGGTCAAAATGCATTTTGACCCCTTTGATACCAGATTGCTACGTG
>CAVJTU010000085.1:0-10998 GCA_963652495.1 uncultured Oscillospiraceae bacterium | reverse complement strand
CTTCTATTATCGCTCAAAATCCCAAAAAGTGGGAGGTTTTTTTATATTATTTTTTACTCGTCAGAGCTGTGTTGATATACAGAAAGCGTTTGGATTTGCAGTAAGAAAATTCAGAACGAATCAAGGTATTTCACAAGAAGCATTTGCGGATATATGTGATCTACATCGTACTTACATTAGTGACATTGAGTTAGGAAAAAGAAATGTATCGTTAGAAAATATAGATAAAATAGCGAGTGCATTAAATATCTCAATAACGGAATTGTTTAGGGAGGTTGAACGAATAGATGAAAGCATTTAAGGAGTTTGAAGGAAAAGATCCTGCTTTTTGGGCCTTTATAAAATTTATATCAGAAAATTTAGGATATTCTAAGAAAAATGCTATTAATAGATTTTCGGTTGGCGAAATTAAAGCATTATGTAGAAAATTAAATATGTATGCAGATGATGTTTTGATTGAAGAAGCAAGTAAATATTCGTGTTGCAGAGCTGACATTCTCAATAATTATGTTTGCGACAATTTGATGAGTGGCGAAGAAGTGAAAAAAGAGTTTCAACCATTGCAGCAATTACATAGGTTGAGTCACTATTATTGTAAGTTACCTATGAATAAACAAAAAGGCGAAATGAAACAAATCGCATATTTCACGGCGATAATTAATGTCATAGCAGAGAAAACTATCCGTGAAATTACAGGAAAAAATGAGAGAGGCTTTGATGATGATCCTAGAAGTCTTTTGTATATGCTAAATGAAAAGAATGAAATAATAGGTGCATCTTCCCGTAGATTTGATGGAGCCTATCCGGAAACAATGAATCCGAGACTTGTATGGGAAATTAAGGAATATTATTATAACACATCTTTTGGGAGCAGAGTGGCTGATGGTGTTTATGAAACTCAATTAGATGGTCATGAATTTCAAGAGGTATTCGAAAGAACTGGTCGGAAGGTTTACCATGTGCTTTTTATAGATTCCTACAATACATGGTGGAATCTGGGTAAATCTTATTTGTGCAGAATTGTGGATGCGGTCAACAGTGGGATAGTAGATGAAGTTATTATTGGAAGAGAAGTTTTTTCAAGATGGCCAGAGTTGCTTAAAGAGATAGTGCAAAGAACTGAATAATGAGCAAGCCGAAGGCGATCAACCGTAAAAAGTTGTTGACATTTCGTCTTAGGACTTGCAAAGAAGTCTTTTTTTGATTATAATAATGTATACAAAGTACAAGCCGCATACAAAACAGAAACAAAAGCCTGTACAAAGTTTGAGAAGGGTGATAAGAAAATATGGATTTAATGCAGTTAAGAGCAATGGCGAAAATCAATCTTGGTCTGGACGTTGTCAGAAGACGCGAGGACGGATATCATGAGGTACGTATGATCATGCAGACCATTCGCATGTTCGACCGTGTTACGGTTTACCGCATTCCCGAACCGGAGATTCGCATCTCCAGCAATCTGCATTTTCTTCCGGTAAATGAAAATAACATTGCATACAAGGCAGCACGTCTGATGATCGACAAACAGCCGATCAGAGGCGGCATCAGCATCAGTCTTCAAAAGCGTATTCCGGTAGCAGCCGGCATGGCAGGCGGCAGTGCAGATGCGGCAGCAGTATTGTATGCAATGAACCGCATTTTTCATATGAATTATACACTGGAAGAGTTGATGGAGTTTGGCATAAAGCTCGGTGCAGATGTTCCGTACTGTTTGATGAGAGGAACTGCGTTAGCAGAGGGCATAGGAGAAGATCTTACCAGATTGCCATCCTGCCCGCCGTGTTACGTTGTCATTGCAAAGCCGGCATTTTCCGTTTCCACACGATTTGTCTATGAAAATCTGCGTCTGGATGAGAATACCAGGCATCCGGATATCTATGGGCTGGCAGATGCGATCTGTCGTCAGGATCTTCACGGCATGATTTCATACATGGGAAACGTGCTCGAAAGTGTCACAATTCCGGCATATCCGCTCATTGGAGAAATCAAGGAGCGTTTGATGGAAAATGGTGCGCTGATATCGCTTATGAGTGGAAGCGGTCCAACCGTATTTGGACTGTTTGACAATTATGAGATGGCACTTCGCGCGAAAGAAGCACTGTTGGATTGGGGGCAGATTCCGCTTGTTTATGTGACGGATCTATATTGTGTGCGCGAAGAGACGCCGGTAAATCGCTGGTAAAAAGTTCATGGGACGTATGTTCCACGATGGGGCGAGTTATTTTTACAATGGATAATCGCCGAATCGTTTTCGTAGAAAGAGAGAACCGTATGGAGGATTTTCAGATTAATGAATACCTTCCTCTTAGGGATGTTGTATTTGAAACACTTAGACAGAAAATACTAAAGGGAGAATTAAAACCGGGAGAGCGTTTGATCGAGGTGGCATTGGCACAGCGGCTCGGCGTCAGCCGAACCCCGGTTCGTGAGGCAATCCATAAATTGGAGCAGGAAGGTCTTGTTGTGATGACACCCAGAAAGGGTGCGCAGGTTGCTACGATTTCAGCGCAGAGTGTGAGAGATGTGCTTGAGGTGCGAAAAGCAATGGAATGTTTGGCTGTCTGTCTCGCAATTGCCCGCATTACACCGCAGGAGCGCATTGCACTTCGGCAGGCAGAGGAAGCATTTGCCACGGCAAGCCGAGGAAATGATCTACGGCTGATCGCACAGAAGGATGAAGAATTTCATAAGGTCATTTACGTGGCAACGAAGAATCCAAAGCTTGATATGCTGCTCAATAATTTAAGAGAGCAGATGTATCGGTATCGCTTTGAGTATATTAAGGATGCCAATATGCGCGAAGATTTGCGCCGTGAGCATCGAGAAATCACCGATGCCATCATCAAGGGTGAGAGCGAGCGTGCAAAGGCTGCGATCAGCCTTCACATTGAAAAGCAGGAAGAAAATATTTTGAAAAATTTGTAATTCATTAAAGTTATAAAAATGATGTTGGGGTCAAAAGGCATTTTGACCCCTTTGATACCAGCTTGCTACGTGCTTTGCACTCTCGCAATCTTCAAAAACATTCGTAATCTTGCTCATCCTCTTGCAAGCAAGCTTGCATCGGCTTTCTGACCTTTTGACCCTGGTATCACAAAAATACAATATTCAAAAGAACAGTCCGAGTGTCAGCTTTGGCTGTTCTTTTTTATCGCCCCTTTTATCGTCTCGTTTGCCATTTATTTCATCAGTTGTTTCCGAATCCGTTGTATTCGTATTTTCGGAAAGCGCATCTGCGTTTGCGTCAGCCTCATCCTCTGTGACGCAGATTTCATCAAACAGGTCTGCGCCGAGTATTCGCAAGAGCGTCTGCTTTGAGGAATCCGGAACATCAAGAAATGCTTCATCGGCAAAACATAGCGGCGGAAAGGCAAGACACCACCAGTTGCTTCCGCGTCCTTCACCAATCGTAACCAAAAGCGTGTCATATATTCCGGTGGGAAACTGGCAGTCATCGTATGTTTTATAAGGAAACAGGTGTGGGCCGATTGTGCAGGTGACAGACGTATTGGCGGATGCCGTCATAATATTTGAAAACGCATCGCCGGAAGAGGCATCATTCAAAAGCGTGCCGCTGCAAGATTCTGTATTTTCTGCATTGGAGAGGACATCGTTACAATAGGCTGTTAAAAATGGAAGACTTTCGCGTACCAGCGTGATGGCCTCTTCTTTTGTCTGCACATTTGACAGCGCAGGGGAGAGAAGCGCGATCACCTCTTTGCACAGATCGTTTTTTCTATTTTGATCTTCTTCGGAGTCACTATTTGCGAGGACGCGAAAGCGAAGCAGCTTTGAGGAAAGTGCAGAAGAAAGATCAGAAGAAAAATCAGAGTGAATTCCAAACGAATTTTCAAGCAAATCGCGCAAATGATTTGCCAGCCAGGTTTTTTGCGTGTTTTCCTGATAAAAACATACATGAAAAATACATGTGAAAAGTGTTGTAAACGCCAAAAAGAAAATTGTGAGTTTTTTGCTGTGAATCCTTGTCAAAATCAATACCTCCTTATCATCTTGTCTAAAGGATGAACCAAAAAATGGAAAAATATACGAAAACCGCGAAAATAAAAGCGTTCGAGGGTGCATTCCTTGACAAGGCTTTCAAAAACCGATATACTTAACCGTGTGCCGTGCGTCAATTCATAGGGAATTTGCGCGGCACGAAAGACGCTGAAGGAGACAGTAACCAGAGCAAGATGCAGGACAGCGAACCGTAAGAGATGAGAGGCGGACACTGCAGGCGAATGGTGAACATCACTCCGGAGTTGCCGGCTGAAACAATTGGAGTAAGTCAGGACGTCATTCCGACGTTACCGGAAAACATATATCATACAGCGATGGTATACGCGCTGTAGCGTATGAGAAAGGAGAAAAAACATGTTGTACAATAAGGTTCCTACAGACTTAAAGTTTGTGGAGAGGGAGAAAGAGGTTTCCAAGTTCTGGAAAGAGCATCACATCTTCGAGAAGAGTATCGAGGAGAGAGAAGGCTGCCCTGAGTACATGTTTTATGACGGCCCGCCGACAGCAAATGGCAAGCCGCATGTTGGCCACGTGGTAACTCGTGCGATCAAGGATATGATCCCTCGTTACAGAACCATGAAAGGATATCAGGTACCGAGAAAGGCCGGCTGGGATACGCACGGACTTCCGGTCGAGCTGGAAGTAGAAAAAGAGCTTGGTCTGGACGGCAAAGAGCAGATTGAGCAGTACGGAGTTGAGCCATTTATCGAGCGCTGTAAGGCAAATGTCTGGAAATACAAGGGTATGTGGGAAGAATTTTCCGAGACCGTTGGTTTCTGGGCTGATATGGAGAATCCGTATGTTACCTACTATGATGATTTTATCGAATCTGAGTGGTGGGCATTAAAGAGTATCTGGGACAAGGGACTGCTCTATAAGGGATTCAAGATTGTTCCATACTGTCCAAGATGTGGAACTCCGCTGTCCAGCCACGAGGTTGCACAGGGGTACAAGGATGTAAAAGAGCGTTCTGCAATCGTGCGTTTCAAGGTAAAGGGCGAGGATGCATATTTTCTTGCATGGACTACCACACCATGGACACTTCCGTCAAACGTAGCACTTTGTGTAAACCCGGATGACACCTATTGCAAAGTAAAGGCAGCAGACGGCTATACCTACTACATGGCAGAGGCACTTCTTGACAGCGTACTGGGACGATTGAAGACAGAAGATGCTGTGGCTTATGAGGTTCTTGAGACTTATGCTGGAAAGGATCTGGAGTATAAGGAGTATGAGCCGCTGTATCAGTGTGCCGCAGATGTTGCTGCAAAGCAGAACAAGAAGGGCTTCTTTGTGACATGTGACAGCTATGTTACGATGAGCGATGGTACCGGTATCGTTCATATCGCACCGGCATTTGGTGAGGATGATGCCAAGGTCGGCAGAAAGTATGACCTTCCGTTCGTTCAGTTGGTAGACGGCAAAGGTGAGATGACAAAGGAAACTCCATATGCAGGACTGTTTGTCAAGAAAGCAGACCCGGAGGTATTAAAGGATCTGGAAGCAGAGGGCAAGCTGTTTGCAGCACCGAAGTTTGAGCACAGCTATCCGCATTGCTGGAGATGTAATACACCATTAATCTACTACGCAAGAGAGTCCTGGTTCATCAAGATGACTGCTGTAAAGGACAGACTGATCGCAAACAACAATACGATCAACTGGATTCCGGAGAGCATCGGTAAGGGTCGTTTCGGTGACTGGCTGACCAATGTTCAGGACTGGGGTCTGAGCCGTAACCGTTATTGGGGAACGCCTCTGAACATCTGGCAGTGTTCCTGTGGTCATATGCATGCCATCGGAAGCAAGGAAGAATTAAAGAAGATGTCACCGGATTGCCCGGAGAATATCGAACTTCATCGTCCATTCATCGATCAGGTTCACGTTACCTGTCCGAAGTGTGGAAAGCTGATGACAAGAGTACCGGAGGTTATCGACTGCTGGTTCGACTCTGGTTCCATGCCATTTGCACAATATCATTATCCATTTGAGAATAAGGAAGTCTTCGAGAAGAATTTCCCGGCTGACTTCATCAGCGAGGCAGTAGACCAGACAAGAGGATGGTTCTATTCCCTGCTTGCAATCTCCACTCTTTTGTTTGACAAAGCACCTTATAAGAACGTTATCGTTCTTGGCCATATTCAGGATAAAGACGGTCAGAAGATGAGTAAGTCCAAGGGCAACGCTGTTGACCCGATGGATGCACTGCGCAAGCATGGCGCAGATGCGATTCGCTGGTATTTCTACTCCAATTCCGCACCGTGGCTTCCAAACCGTTTCCACGATGATGCAGTAAAGGAAGGCCGCAGCAAGTTCATGGGTACGCTGTGGAACACATACGCTTTCTATGTACTGTATGCAAACATCGACAACTTCAATCCGACTGAGCATACGCTGGATTATGAGAAGCTTTCCGTTATGGATAAGTGGATTCTCTCCAAGTTAAATTCCACGATTCAGGCTTGCGACAGCAATCTGGAAAATTATAAGATTCCGGAGACTGCGAAGGCTCTTCAGGAATTTGTCGATGATTTGAGCAACTGGTATGTGCGCCGCAGCCGTGAACGCTACTGGGCAAAGGGAATGGAGCAGGATAAGGTGAATGCCTATATGACGCTGTATACCTGTCTGACTGAGATCGCAAAGGCAGCAGCACCGATGATTCCGTTCATGACAGAGGAAATCTATCAGAACATCGTCGTAAAGGTAGATCCGTCTGCACCGGAGAGCATCCATCTGTGTGACTATCCGAAGGCAAATGATGCACACGTAAATAAGGAGCTTGAAGCTGATATGGATCTTGTCCTGAAGGTTGTTGTCCTTGGACGTGCATGCCGAAACAGCGGCAACATGAAGAATCGTCAGCCGCTTGCAAACATGTTTGTAAAGGCACCGTTTACACTGGACGATTATTTCAAGGATATCATCGCAGACGAATTAAACGTCAAGGCAGTTACATTCACAGATGATGTACGTTCCTTTACTACTTATACCTTTAAGCCGCAGCTTCGTACCGTAGGTCCGAAGTATGGAAAGCTTCTTGGCAAGATCCGTACTGCTTTGTCTTCTGTAGACGGCAATGCCGCTATGGACGAATTAAAGGCAAACGGCTCTGTTACCTTTGACTTTGATGGCGAGAAGGTCGTTCTTACTGAGGAAGATCTGCTGATCGACATGACTCAGAAGGAAGGCTATGTAACCGAGAGCAATCAGGATGTCACCGTCGTATTAGACTGCAACCTGACACCGGAGCTTCTCGAAGAAGGCTTTGTAAGAGAGATCATCAGCAAGATCCAGACCATGCGTAAGGAGGCAGGCTTCGAGGTAACGGATCACATCACAGTCGGCTTCAAGGACAATGCAAAGATTGAGTCCATCTTCAGCAAGTATGCAGATGAGATTTGTGCAGATGTTCTTGCAGATAAGCTGACAGACAGTGAGATCGAAGGCTACACCAAGGAGTGGAGCATCAACGGCGAGAACGTCGTACTTACTGTCAGCAAGGAGTAAGAATCTAAGGAGGAAGAAATGAAAGCAAAAACGATTGACAAGGCTGAGCTTAAGAAGCAGATCATTTACAACGTGAAGACGCTGTACAGAAGAACCATCGATGAGGCAACCCCTCAGCAGGTATTCCAGGCAGTGGCTTATGCGCTCAAGGATGATATCATCGATCAGTGGATCGCAACCCACAAGGAAATCGAGCGCACTGACGCAAAGACTTTGTATTATCTTTCTATGGAGTTTCTGATGGGGCGTGCCCTTGGAAACAACATCTTAAATCTGTGTGCACAGGATGAAGTGAAGGAAGTTCTTGATGAGCTTGGTTTTGATCTGAACACAATCGAGGATCAGGAGCCGGATCCGGCACTTGGAAATGGTGGTCTTGGCCGTCTGGCAGCCTGCTTCTTAGATTCCCTTGCAACCCTTGGTTATCCGGCATATGGCTGTGGAATCCGTTATAAGTATGGTATGTTTGCACAGAAGATCGAGGACGGTTATCAAAAGGAAGTTCCGGATAACTGGTTAAAGGATGGTTATCCATTCGAGATCCGTCGTGCAGAATATGCATGCGAGGTTAAGTTCGGCGGCTACGTAACGGTAACAAAGGACGAGACAGGAAGAGAGCATTTCGGACAGGCAGGATACCAGTCCGTTCGTGCCGTACCTTATGATCTGCCGGTAGTCGGCTACAACAACAACGTTGTAAATACACTTCGTATCTGGGATGCAGAGCCGATCAACACCTTCAATTTGGACTCTTTCGACAAGGGTGATTATCAGAAGGCAGTTGAGCAGGAGAACCTGGCAAAGAATATCGTAGAGGTACTTTATCCGAACGATAATCACTATGCCGGAAAGGAACTGCGCTTAAAGCAGCAGTACTTCTTTATCTCCGCTTCCTTACAGACAGCTGTAAATAAGTATAAGAAGGCTCATAACGGCGATGTTACCAGAATGTACGAGAAGGTAGCATTCCAGATGAATGATACCCATCCGTCCATGGCAGTAGCAGAACTTATGCGTATTCTTATGGATGAGGAGAATCTGACATGGGAGGCTGCATGGGAGATCACAACCAAGTGCTGTGCCTATACCAACCATACCATCATGGCAGAGGCTCTTGAGAAGTGGCCGATCGAGCTGTTCTCACGTCTGCTTCCGCGTATCTACGGAATCGTAGAGGAGATCAACCGTCGCTTCGTAGAGGAAATTGAGGCTACCTATCCGGGAAATCATGATAAGATCGCAAAGATGGCAATCATCTATGACGGTCAGGTTCGCATGGCTCATCTGGCAATCGTAGGTTCCTACTCCGTAAATGGTGTTGCGAGACTTCATACCGAGATTCTTGAGAAGCAGGAGTTAAAGGACTTCTATCAGATGATGCCGCAGAAGTTTAATAACAAGACAAACGGTATCACGCAGAGACGTTTCCTGCTTCATGCAAATCCGCTTCTGGCAAACTGGGTAACCGATAAGATCAGCGATGCATGGATTACCGATCTGCCGCAGATGGCAAAGCTGAAGCTGTTCGTAGATGATCCGAAGAGCCAGCAGGAATTCATGAACATCAAGTATCAGAACAAGGTTCGTCTGGCAAAGTATATCAAAGAACACAATGGAGTGGATGTGGATCCGCGTTCCATCTTTGATGTACAGGTAAAGCGTCTGCATGAGTACAAGAGACAGCTCCTTAACATCTTACACGTTATGTATATCTACAACGAGTTGAAGAGCCATCCGGATATGGAATATTATCCACATACCTTCATCTTCGGTGCAAAGGCCGCTGCTGGATATCGCCGTGCAAAGCTGACCATCAAGCTGATCAATTCGGTAGCAGATGTCATCAACAACGATAAGTCCATCAATGGAAAGATCAAGGTTGTCTTCATCGAGAATTATCGTGTATCAAATGCAGAGATTATCTTTGCAGCAGCTGATGTTTCCGAGCAGATTTCCACTGCTTCTAAAGAGGCATCCGGTACCGGTAACATGAAGTTTATGTTAAACGGTGCAATCACCTGCGGTACACTTGACGGTGCAAACGTAGAGATCTTAGAGGAAGTTGGCGATGATAACGCAGTTATCTTCGGTATGACAGCCGATGAGGTTATCAACTACGAGAAGAATGGCGGATATGATCCGATGCAGATCTTTAACGAGAATCAGGAGATTCGTCAGGTTCTGATGCAATTAATCAACGGCTTCTATTCTCCGCAGGATCCGGAGCTGTTCCGCGATATCTACAACTCTCTGCTGAATACTTACAGCAGCGACCGCGCGGATACTTACTTCATCCTCAAGGATTTCATGTCCTATCATGAGGCACACATGAAGATCAACAGCCTGTATCAGGATACGCAGAAGTGGGCGCACATCGTAATGACAAATACCGCTTGCAGCGGAAAGTTCACATCTGACCGTACCATTCAGCAGTATGTTGATGAGATCTGGAAGTTAGACAAGGTGACAGTAGAACTGTAAGTTTGTAAATATCGCGTCTGACCGCAGGAATAATACAACAAGAATCATACAACAAAAAAGGCTTCGCACATATTGTGCGAAGCCTTTTTGCTATGGGGTTCTAAATAGTTATGAAATTTTATTATTGATAATCAAAAATCCACTCAAGGAATGCAATTGAATTATCCAGTCGGGAGGTATTGCATGCAACGCCAAGGTAGCAAGGTGTAACCTGAAGATAATTTTTATTTACGATACGAGTGTCACTTACTTCGATTGCCGCTGCATATTGACCGAGAACAGTACCATTTTCATCGGTACGATTTAAATAAAGGATACGATCCTGTTCCTTTAAATACTGGAAGAATGCAGTGGGAAGAACCTCTTCCAGATCAGCAAATAATGTATTATCTTCCTCACCGACACCATAATAGTTCACGAATGCGGTATTGCCGCCGATTACGTCCAGATCGTGCGCGGCCGCCATTGCCATAACCTTCATCATAGAAGTATAGGAACTTTCATCGGTACCGTTAAGGTCAAGATATTCTGTCAGGTCAAAATTAATTTGATAATCATTCAGATTCATACCCACATAATCGGCAAATTCTTCTTCAAGTGAAGTAACATCTGCATCATCGGTCAGATAATTGTTGTAAACGTGAACCTGTACGATAAACGGGCGGCTGTTTTTTACTACGGATACAGTAATGCTGACAACCATTGCCACCACAATGACAAGTATGAACACCGGAACTTTGTAATAACTCCAAAAATATTCCCATCCATCCTTAAAACCCATCGCCTTCATCTTAGCAATCTCGGATTTGATGCTGCGTTTTTCATTTTTTACTGGCGTAAATTCTTCTTTTTTGGCTTGCGCCTTGCTTTTGTCATCTACTTCGAGTCTCATATTTTAATCCATGCCTTTCCATTCTCTAGGAATATAGTAATATGATACCAGGGTCAAAAGGTCAGAAAGCCGATGCAAGCTTGCTTGCAAGAGGATTT
>CAVJTU010000084.1:0-11055 GCA_963652495.1 uncultured Oscillospiraceae bacterium | reverse complement strand
CCTGAGGTATCTTCAATTTTCAACCTCCACGCTTTTTATTATACAGGAAGCTCCCTTCTTTTCATAACGTTTCTGAGTCTGATGATAATAGCCAAGTATAAATTTCCCCTGCTGTTCCAAAGTCAAACGCTGTGGAAGTCCCTCCGCTGGAAGCTTTGCTTGAAGACTTGTTAAAATCTTCTCAAAATAAATTGTATTTCCTACCGATAGCTTCCGTACATGACTATTTTTCAGTTTATATAAAACCGGAAAAATAATCGCCGGAGTCGCACACGCTGAATTAAAATAGCGATCTTTAATCGTTGCATTGATTCCTGGATTGGCTGTTTGTTGAATATCCTCTAGCACAGAAAACTCTCTTCCTAATACATATGCAACATCATTGCATGCTTCATTTAATGCCACAAATAATCCCTCTCTTTCTTCTAAACTCTTTGTATTCCGAATCAAATACGCTTTAATAATTCCTGCCCTGCCACGCGTAATCTTATAGCTATGCGCATCTGAATCATCTTGCTCTGCACGAATACGTTCCAGCACCGCAAAATACATACTTTCCGGATAACGACCTCCTGAAAGAATAGCAGAAAATGTACGACCTGCCATCCCTGCCTGTGGACTTTTATCCTTTGACTTTTTATTTACGGTTTCCTGCAGCATACGCCAAATTCCCATATAGTGAATGGTATCTTTTGCTGGTCGTACAACTTCCATTCGATCATAATGTGCTTTCAAATGTTGAAGAATTTTTCCAAACTCATCTACGCAGAAAAATCGAACAGACAATCGTGCCGCATTGGGTGCAATTCCTAGAATATAAAAGCGTTGATTCAAGTTGATATTTTTATATACACTATCTACATCTACTGCATATCCCTTTTCCAGGTTTGAAAATACGCCCTCCAATAACTCCTGATTATCTGTTGTTGGTTCACTTGCTGCAAAAAACAGATCCTTACACTCTATATTTGCATCCTCTGACCAATATACAACTGTTGTATCACCTAATAATTTCACATACTTACTTTGTGTTAAAAGATAATTCAATGCAGTCGTATATGCAAACATCGCATATTTTCCAACTGGTGCATTGTAACTTTGCTCTTTTCCATACGATTCAAAAGCTGATGCATTGAATGACACAAGTGCTGCGCCACTAGACTGAGCCCCTCTTACCCCTTTAATTACAGTATGAATCCTGGCAATTTCTGTTTGTTTTCCTGTTACCAGGCATCTTCCAACCGATTCTTCTGTTCCGTCACTTTCCACGCACGTTTTCTCCCAAGTCGTTGCTACTGCATGGTCTTCCTGTGCATACTTTCCGTTAATGTAAAATACCAGATTTCCTCCTGCCGTCAATTCATCCCAACTTTGAGAAATAATCGAATTTTCTCTTGCTTTACGTGGATTCCACGTTTCAAAGAAACGGCACACAGCCTGCGCCACATCCCCCTGCACTTGTTTCAAAATTTGCAAATGTAATTTTTTTGCCGCTTCAAAGCATTCAAAAGCCCGAGAAAGTTCCTTTTCATCAGTGCCTTCCGTCTCTTCATTTAACTCCTTTCCATCCTTTTTCTTTTCAACAATTCCAAGTATATATTTTGCATTATCGCAAAGAAAATTTGCCTTGATGCCGCTAGAACGTGAAACTACTTGGGGAACCTTGCAATCTCGCAACACTTCTACATTTTTAGTTCCTCGAGTTACCGTCTCTTTTAGAGGTAAAACACCTATAATTTTGCCCTCCAAATCCAATACAATTGCATCCGATACCTTCGCCATACTCCATCCTGGCTTTGACACAATTCCCTGCTCAGCCAACCGTTCATAGTATTCCGTTAATGCTTGCAGAATCATCGATACACCTCACAATTCCGTACATCAAGTACTCCCTTTTTAAGAATTGCTCGAAAGAAAATCGGCTGTGGTTCTTCTTTATTTGAATAATCAAAATCATACAGCATAAATCCGAGATCTTTCTCATCAATATTTTCATATGCCGTCTTTATCGTATCTTCTTCACATGGTCCAAAATAGACAGTACACTCTCGTGTACCGAAATATGGAGTATGATAGCATTTTCCTGATTGCAAACGTCTCTTAAAAATATCCTGAAATTTACCCGGATTATCAGTGGCATTTGCTTTCTCCGTCATATTAAAATGTGCCTCAATTACATACTCTACATCTCTTAACATAAGTGATGCCCTCTGCACAATATCATCTTTTGCACTGACATACAATTCCTTATCGGCACCATTCATAACTTGTAACACATTATTTGCTGATATCTTACTTTTTATTTCATTGCGCCGAATATTCGTAAATTGAATTGGCTTGCAAACATAAATTTTATCAACAACCCACGTAAGACCAGGATGCCAATATACAGCCTCCAAAATTCCACGTGCTGCCGACGGCGTCATCACATCATAACTGCATCGTTCTACTTTCATTTCTGGTCTCGAAAATAATGCATAATCTCCCCATACATGTATTTTTACACTCATTTTGCCCACTCCTTCTTGTTGCTCTTAACCATTATCATTACATCCACCTTTCCATTCCACCATTTCTAAAACTATCTATTATCCAAAAATGGCCTCACCAAAATCTACATCCATCCGTAATCCATACTCCTCTTTATAAAGTTCCTTTCCTTTTAGTATCGCAAGTTCGTTATCAAAACCTTCCACAGCCTCTAAATATCCAGCCGCATACAATTTTTCATAATCATCCTTGTAAATCTGAACACTGTATTGTCCAACATCTCTCATTAACTCTCTTGAGTACTCTCCAAAACGCAATCTCTGTATAATTTTCTCTGCTTCTGGTTCTTTTCCTATTACGATTGTTTTGGTTTCTTTCTCAATTAGCTTAAATGCAACCGCTACTGATGCAAATGGATAACTTGCTTTTTTCGCATATTGTTCCAGCATCGGCAAAATTCCCTTTTGGTCTAGCTCCTCTTTCTTTAAAGAATGTAACTGACAAAAATATGATTCAATTGCTTCCATTGAGGCCAGATCACAATATTGTTGTGCAACAAGATTTGCCAATTTCCTTGGCAGTTTTAACTCCGATGGCTGATTGTTCGTTTCATCAAATCCAAAAACATAGGTAATACTTTCTTCCATTTTTTTGTTTCCTTCTCGGTTGCACCTTCCCGCTGCCTGAACAATAGAATCCACTCCCGCAAGTTCTCTATAAACGGTATCAAAATCTAAATCCACACCAGCTTCCACTAAACTTGTCGCCATAACAATACAACGTTTTCCAGATTTTAACCGTTCACGAATCTGTTCAAGTTTCCGTCTACGATGCTTAGGGTACATATATGTAGATAAATAAAAATAACCTTCTACTGAACCTAATCTTGTTTTATCTGTTTCTTCTATCTGTGTCTCATCTGTTTCTACTTCCTCCAATTTCAGTTCATCCACCAATTCACGATATAAACTCTGTGAATCTTTCCGGCTATTTAAGATACATAAAACCTGCTTACCAGTTTTCACTCTTTCTTTTAATTCACTTTTCGATAGAAATCCCAACTGCTTTACTTGAGTTCTCTTAAAAAAAGCAAACTGTGCTTGTACATCTGGACAAATTTCTGTAAACTTTGTTTGTTCCGAAAAGAATGGTTGCAATGCTGGTTGCGTTGCTGTGCAAAGAACCGCTGTACATCCATAATTTTGAACAAGTTCTTCTATTGCAGCTGTACATGGTATTAAATACGACAGCGGAATCATCTGTGCTTCATCAAAAATAAGAATTGAATCTGCAATATTGTGAAGCTTTCTGCACCGAGACGATTTATTAGAAAATAAGGATTCAAAAAACTGCACATTTGTTGTCACTATAACTGGTTTATCCCAGTTTTCTGCCGCCAACTGCATTGGATTTAGTTCATCCCCCTCTTCATATTTAACATTAGAATGATGCTCCAATACGGTATCTTCTCCTAATATCTCACGAAATACCCTTGCATTCTGCTCTATAATACTAGTGTACGGGATAACGTAAATAATTCGTCTTTTTTTATGAACGCAAGCATGTTGTAGCGCAAAAGCCAATGACGAAACTGTTTTTCCTCCACCAGTCGGTACCGTTAATGTATAGACTCCAGGCTTCTCTGCACCCATTTTAATACAACTTTTTAAAATTTGAGTGCGATGACCATTTACGGTATCTTCATCCTTACACGCTAGCCACGAACTTATGTAACTAGCAAGCTTATCCCACAGTTCTTCAGTAATAACCCCAGGCTGCCGATTCATTTTTCCTTCTTGCATAAAATTCTCTGTATCAAGGAAATCTGCATCGACCACGCACGAATACACCATTCTAAGAAAAAAAGCCATCGAAAATGCATTTTTACCAATCATTCTTTGGGGACGCTCTAATTCAGGGATTTTAATCTCATTCTTATATGCCTGATAATTTGGAATTTTCTTTTTTTCTCTTCCACAAAGTGTTCCTCGTCCTGCATCATCTGCATCAGTACCTTTATCTGGTAAACCTGCATGGTGACCTGCTGTAATATATGCAGCTAGTGAATACATAGCTCCACGTGCAATAAGTTCCTTAGCACTAGCAGTCGCGTGATCCACTAGTTTTCCACCTTTTAATCTTTCCTGAAATTGATCTGAATACTTGCCGATATCATGTACCATTCCACAACAATATCCCCAACTGCCAGCTTCAAATACATCGGCGTATTGTTTTGCAAGCATTGCGACATTTTGAGAATGTTCCAATACGGTTTGTTTACGTGTCTTATCATCACTAATGTGTGCAAGATATTCCATAAGCTCATGCTCCTTTCTAAAAGCAGGTCAACGGTTTCAACTTAACTTTATTAGTTCTGATTTTCATTAGTTTATATGAATAATTTTTATGTCTAATTTCATTATAACCTATTTCTTTTTATTGTCAACTATTTCCGATTCTTTTTTTTCAAAAACATGTTAAAATAGGAGTGTCGTCATCAATCAAAAAAGATTGATGTATGCGGATTGAAATATTAGCTATAGGGAATATAGCTCAGAGCAACAGGATGGCAGTTATTATGCCATCCTGTTTGCATGATTAATAGTTTCACTTTTCCCATTGTTTTTGCATATTTCACAAGAAAGTCAATCCCGTTATAGAAGCAACCACAAACGCAGCCTCATTAAATAGAAACATACAAAAAAGATCAATAAAAAAAAGATCGGTGAACAAACGGAAACATTCTTCCATCTTCACTGATCTTTTTTCCATTCCCACGTTGAAATTCGTGTTTTTGATTTTTCCATCAGAAGTTATTATTTATGACGCTGTATATTCCTTATTTCCAAAACGGCACAGATCACCCAACCATACAAGCTCAACCGTTCCGATCGGACCGTTACGCTGCTTGGCAATGATAACTTCCGTGATTCCCTTTGACGGCGAATCTTTATTATAATATTCATCTCGATAAAGGAACATTACAATATCCGCATCCTGCTCGATTGCACCGGACTCACGTAAATCGGAAAGCATCGGACGGTGATCCGTTCTTGTCTCACAGGCACGAGACAGCTGTGACAGCGCGATAACCGGCACATTCAGTTCTCTGGCAAGTGCCTTTAAGGAACGGGAAATATCCGAGATCTCCTGCTGTCTGCTGTCGCCCTTTCTGGTTCCGCTTCCACTCATCAGCTGCAAATAGTCGATCATGACACAGTCAAGACCATGCTCAAGCTTAAACTTGCGACACTTAGAACGAAGTTCCGCTACGGTGATACCCGGTGTATCGTCCAATAAAAGCTTTGTATTTGCAATGACACCAGAACTCTCTACGACCTGATCCCAATCGCTGTCGGACAGATTTCCGGTGCGAAGCGTCTGGGAATCGACTCGCGACTCCATCGACAACAGACGATTTACCAGCTGTTCCTTTGACATCTCAAGGGAAAATATCGCAACTGTCTTTTTGTCTTTTATGGTCATATTGTGTGCCAAGTTAAGGACAAATGCTGTCTTTCCCATAGAAGGACGTGCCGCAATCAAAATCAAATCGGACGGCTGCATACCGGAGGTCTGACGATCCAAATCGGTGTAGCCGGTGGAAAGACCTGTTACCATGCTGTGGTTTCGGGATGCAATCTCGATCTTGTTTACGACATTGATAACGACATCGCGAATCGGCACGTAATCACTTGTCGTTCGATTTTCGAGCAATCCGAAAATGCGCTTTTCTGTGGATTCGAGAATTGTATTGACATCCTCTTTTTCCATATAACAGTCATTTGCAATCTCTTCGTTGATACGAATAAGCCGCCGAAGCAGTGCCTTCTCGTATACCAAATTGGCATAATAACGGATGTTCACGGAAGTCGGCACCATATTAAGCAGCTCTCTGAATGCCGCAATGCTATAGCTTTCCGGCGGCACATCTTTTGTCTTTAACTGCTCCTGAACCGCCACCAGATCCGTCGGCTTTCCCTCATTATAAAGCTCGGTAATCGCTTCAAACATGGCACCGTACTGCCGTCCGTAAAAATCATCGGAATGAATGATCTCACTGGCAGCCGATATGGCTTCCTTGTCCATGAGCATACAGCCGATCACCAACTGCTCGGCCTCTGTATTATGTGGGAGTACCCGTTTTATCAATGCCTCTTCCATTTTCACTCATGCCTCTTCCGTGTTTCATGTTTCATAATTATGCTTCTTGAACTTTAACGGTCAGCTTTGCAGTCACTTCTCTGTGAAGCTTAACTGGAACAATCATCGTACCGCAAGCCTTGATTGGCTCCGGTAAAACCATCTTTTTCTTATCAAGCTCAAGACCTAACTGCTTCTCGCACGCAACAGCAATTTCCTTTGTGGAAACAGAACCAAATAATCTGCCGCCTTCACCTGTCTTAACACTGAGTACAACCGGCTTTTCCTCGATTTTTGCTGCCAACTGCTTTGCTTCTTCTAACTTCTGTGCTGCGATCTTATCCTCATTTGCCTTCTGCAGCTTTAAATCATTTAAGTTCTTCGCAGTTGCCTCGATTCCAAGCTTCTTTGGAATTACAAAATTTCTTGCATAACCATCATTGATCTTTACTCGCTCACCTTTTTTTCCAAGTGACTTTACATCCTGTAATAAAATTACTTCCATTTTCTTTTCCTCCATTTGCTGCTCTATAATGTTTCGTTACAATTCGCGTGTGTAACACAATGTGTATGTTACAAATAGATGCCGCGACCGGTAACTGGTTTAACCTTTCACATCATCGCCCTTCTCTTCCTGCGCCATCAGCACATCTTTCAACATACATCTGGCCTGTCCGAGCGTCACATCGCGAAGCTGTGCGCCGGCGACGTTCATATGACCGCCTCCGCCAAGTCTTTCCATGATAGTCTGTACATTGACCTCATCAATGGAACGAGCACTAATGTAAATCATATTTTCATACTCCGTCATCACGAAAGAGGCTCGGATACCGCGGATGCCAAGCAGCTCATTTGCAGCCTGCGCAGCAATGACTGTCGGGTTGCTGGTCATATCGCTTGGACATACGCTGATCGCATATCGCTCATGGAACATCTCCACTTCACGCACGGCTTCTGCCTTTGCCTTATAATCCTGCATATCATCGCGAAATAGTTTTCGCACTTTGGTAATATCTGCACCATTTCTCCGCAGGAATGCTGCGGCCTCAAAGGTACGCACACCGGTATTGTTCATGAAATTATTGGTGTCCACAACAATTCCGGAATACATTGCATCGGCATCGGTCGGACGAATCCGAATGGAATCCGAATAATATTGCAAAATCTCTGCTACCATCTCGCTGGCTGATGACGCATATGGTTCCACATAACTGAGTACAGCACCTTCAATGCAGTCGCGTGACTGACGGTGGTGATCCAGCACCACTACATGCTGTGCCAACTTTAAAAGCTCCGGGCATTCCGTTCTGCACGGTCGATTATTATCCACCACAATCAAAAGCGTATGCTCTGTGATCTTCTGAAGTGCAGTCTCACTGTTGATAAACAGTTTACTTCCATACTCTTCTTCCTCGCTTAACCGGTCTAAGAGTGGCTTTATGCTGCTTGCAACTGTATTCAATACGATATGAACTTCCTTTTCAGATGTTCTGGCAGCACGATAGACACCAACAGATGCACCGATGCAGTCCGCATCGCTAATGGAATGACCCATGATCAGCACATCAGAGGATGCCTCGATCAGTTCCTTCAACGCCTGTGCCTTTACACGCGCTTTTACACGCGTATTCTTGCCCTGACTCTGTGTACGGCCGCCATAATAGGTGATTTCATCCTGATTTTTCAGAACAACCTGATCGCCGCCGCGGCCAAGTGCCATGTCGATTGCCATACGCGCATAATCGTAGTTTTTGGAATAGCTTCCGCCATTGATTCCAAGTCCAATACTGATCGTAATATTTATCGTATTTCCGATACTGATTGTCTTGACATCCTCAAGAAGTGAAAAATCATTTGCCTGCATTTCTTTCAAATGCTCATTGCTGACAATGGCAAAATATTTATCATTCTCCAGCTTCTTGATTACACCGTGATAAGCACTGATGTACTTTGTAATCTGACGATCAATCAGCGCAGACAGAAGGGGACGTCTCGTTTCCTCTGTTGAATCCAGTGCCTCATCATAGTTGTCCAGATAAATCAGTGCCGCGACAAGCTTTTCGTCCTCAACCTTCTGTTTCCAGCCAAGCATCTCGGTCTCGTCTGACAGATATACTGCGTACATGAGCGGTGCATTCTTGCCCTGATCCTCCTCATCAACTACAGTATCCACGATATCCCGGATCGACACACCTTTAATCGTGATCTGATACTTTCGATTGAGATATTGTGTGTGGATCCTCACAATCTTTTGATTTTTTGGAAACTGTCGATCAATTCCCGGAAACAACGTTGCCAGATTTTTGTGTGAATTGTTATTCAGCTGTACAATCTGTTTAAACGATTGATTCATCCAGATCAGTCTGCCTGTCTCATCTGCCACACCGTATGGAAACTCCATCTCCTGAAGCAATTGCTTTTGAATCTGGGCATATCCTGCACCGAATCCAACCATGTCGCTGTTGATTCTGCGGTGGTAATAGATTGAGAGTACCATCAAGCCTACAATCAGAACAATCGAACAGGCACTCGCTGCCACGCCCGCCATCCAGTCAATCATCGTGACAACGATACTGAGAATCAAAAGTGCGATGCAGACCAGCAGCGGCCAATTCATGTATGCGCTCAAACTGCCATGCACCTTCACTGCATTTTGCTTTTGCGTCTCACGAAGCTTCGCCTTCTCCTCTCGCCTTCGATCTATGTCTGACACTGTGGAAGTATTCTTCAATCCGTCCGGCTCCGGTACCGTTTCGGTCGGCTTAGTTTTTTTCTCCATATTCATCTCTCCCCTGCCTGTTATGCAGGCAACGTGAAATCATTCAATATAGTTACATTCTTTTTACAGAAACCATACAGAGTGATTATAACACATATGTGAGGAAATAGGAAGTAGGAAATTAAGAGGAGCCATACATGTGTAGTTTCAATGCTCTCTCGGGCTTAAACTGCTACGGCAAAATTTTCCAACATTTTTCAACTAATGTCTCACTGTTTTTAAGTGCGCCCCACGATTTTTCTGTACACTTGCTATTCGCACCTCACTTTTGCATAATTACTCAAAACCTTTTCTACTCGGTTACCCAGAACACTCATTTGCATCTTCTATTTTTTCCCCCTAGGGGCTAACATCTTTTCTTTCAGATAAATAGCATAGTGGCAGTTCTATGGAAAGTGACACTGACCAACACTTCAACAAAGCTCCTTCGTAGAACTTCCAAGTAGCCAATTCATTACCATTGCACCTGATACTCTCCAAATCCAAAACTACTATTCTTTCCAATATGAAGCAACTCCCCCGCAAACAGCAGTCTCATAGTATTCAAATCGGCACCCTCAAACCAAACCATGCCTCGTATTCCACGCAGCGTCATTGTGCAGTCTCTTCTATTTGAATAACGATTCACACCTTCTAATCTGGACTGCTGACGTGTCGTAATCGCTACCTCTGGTGTTTCATCCCAGAAAATTTCAGCATCGATTCCCTCAAAACAATCCAACATGTAGAGACGACGGCGAATGGACACAATAATTGGCTCCATTTGAATATCACGAATAAATTCTCCATGATATTTCACTGTAAATGGAGTGCGAAATGTCAACATGCCAGAATAATAACCGTCACCTACATGAGACAAACTTTCCTGATGTTCCTTTTGCGATTCTGACTCGTGTAATCGCACTTTCTGTAATTGTCGCATCCGATAATCAATATATTCCCCAACCGTCGAAATGTGATAATTTTCCATATTAATACTGTTATCCACAAGAATATCCCACCCGTACTGGTTTTTGACCCCCACAACAATAAAATGTGCCTGATGCTTGCCAAGTCCAGATCCTCCAAGCATGCTAACCGCCTGAAGATACTGATTAAAGTAAACAATATTCTTACCAAAGAGAATCAACTGAAAATTTAACTGATCGTTCTTATAAAATTCTTCCTTATAGTTATCACATTCAAGCACATATCCTACGCTCTCGCCTGTTGTCACGAAAGGTGGTTTCTTTTCATATTTAGAGTACATAATACGCTGTACAATACACTCATCCGCAAAATCGCAGCCTTCACACACTCGTCCGCGCACACAGTTTGCCTGCAGCAACATTTCACCAATTCCACCGCGAATGGCAGAAACCTTTTGTTTCGGCAACGCGGTGTTTTCTGTAAATTTGATTGTAAATGTAAGTTTTGTATAACGAATATCTTGAGATTTCATCAACAACTGACTCACGCTGTACCTCTTTCTTGTAAAACATAATAAGCATCAATGCCCTCTATATCGAGCTTTCCTCATTACAGAGAGACTCTTGGGGAAAGGATGACGACTTGGTCCTGAAACGTATCAATGCCCTCTATATCGGACTGTAAATGGTAAAATAAAAATGTACATTTAAAGGAAAATAAAAATGTACAATCCA
>CAVJTU010000083.1:0-11248 GCA_963652495.1 uncultured Oscillospiraceae bacterium | reverse complement strand
AATCCCAAAAAGTGGGAGGTTTTTTTATATTATTTTTTTACTCGTCAGAGCTGAGAAAAACCATCTGATGTATACAAAGTAGATACGTTCAGATGATTTTTTCTCGTAGCTGTTTATGTAATGTACAGATTATACACGCTTAAATACTGGAATGGAATCAAGCGGTGCGTCTGCGGTGATGACCTGGCCACCTTCGTAAACCTTACCGTCTCTGGTATCTTCCCACTTGCCAGCCGGCAGATAGACCTCACGCGCAAACTGATTCAGATGGAAGATTGGAGCAACCAGGTATTCGCTTCCGAACATGTACTGATCCTGAAGTTCCCAGCACGTTGCATCCTCTGGGAATTCGTAGAACATGGTACGAATAAGCGGAGAACCGTTTGTGGATGCCTCCTCATAGAGCTGCTTAATGTAGTCGTGCATCTCGATACGGATGTCATAATACTTCTTCATGATGCGGTAATTTTCCTCACCGTAGCTCCAAAGCTCATTTGGCTGACCGGTGTGAAGATAGCCGCCGCCCCAGTCGCGTGTATCCAGCGGTGGGATGTTGTAAGGACCGCGGTCGCCATGCATACGAAGAACTGCGGAATATACAGCAAACTCGTACCAACGAATTAAAAGCTGCTGGAAATCCGGATCGTTTACATCATCGGTCATGAAGCCGCCGATATCGGTTGTCCACCAAGGAATTCCGGCAAGACCCATGTTTAAGCCCGCCTGTAACTGATCATAGAATGCTTCAAAGGTACTCGGAACATCGCCAGACCATACGACATTGCCGTACTTCTGGCTGCCCGCCCATGCGCAGCGAAGCAGATTGACAACGGTGCCATCGCCGAGATCCTTCATATTGTCATAGAAGACGCGGCTGTACATCTGCGGATACATGTTGCTGCAGGAGAGTGCCGGGCCTGCAAGATAGCGATAATTCTCGAAATCATATACACCGTAATCCGGCTCAGAGTTATCCAGCCAGAAGGCATCGATACCGAAGTCATAGTAATTCTTCTTGCATACGTCCCATACATACTTTCTAGTCTCTGGGTTGAAGACATCAATCTCAACACAGTCGCCCTGATAATCATAGGTCTGAGCAGCACCGCGCTCGGTACGGATTAAGAGACCACGGTCCATCATCGGCTGGAAATTCTCGCTCTTGCGGTCAACAGATGGCCATACAGAAACGATAACCTTGATGCCCATGGAATGAAGCTCATCCACCATAGCCTTTGGATCCGGCCAATACTTGGTATCAAACTTCCAGTCCCCCTGAACGGTCCAGTGGAAGAAGTCGATAACGATCTGGTCGATATGAATGCCTTCCTTCTGATACTGGCGTGCAACGGTCAGCACCTCATCCTGGGTACGATAACGAAGCTTGCACTGCCACAGTCCCATGCGATCTTCTGGGAACATCGGTGCGCGTCCGGTGACAGCAGTGTAATTTTCAAGGATCTGCTTCGGCGCATCGGCAACGGTCAGCCAGTAGTCCATCTGCTTGGTGGAACGGGCAATCCACTCGGTGTAATTCTTTCCAAATGTTACCTGTCCGACTGCTGGATTGTTCCACAGCATACCATAGCCAAGACTGGATACGGCGAACGGAACGGAAATCTGGGAATTTCTCTGAGCAAGTTCAAGGGTACAGCCCTTTAAATCCATGTATGGCTGCTGATACTGACCCATACCGAAGAGCTTCTCGCCGTCGTTGCTCTCAAATTTTAAGTTCAGGCTGTACTCGCTTCCGCCGATGATGCCCTTCCACTCACGGTTAACGGTCTTTAAGCAGCGGCTCTCGCGGCTGAGGGTACCGTCGTAGCTGCGGAAATACTCGCGTAAAAATTGCTTGCCATCACGATAAAAGGTGATCACGCCGGCAAAATTTACAACGGCACGGATGCGTCCGTTTGTGATGGACGCAGATTCGCGCTTGTCAATAGTGCCGTCGCCAACCCAGTGGTTCACCTCATGGCATTCCACCTCAGCGTGAGCGTTATCAGGTGTCTCGGTGAGAACCCAGTCCTCATTGGTTAATTTTGGAAGGCGTGTTGCGCGCACACGAAGGGAGTCCTTCCCCCATGGTTCGATGCGAAGACATTCTCCGCCGTTTCTGGCGATAAGCACGCCATTAGCTGTTTCAAACTGCATAGAAAACCTCCTTAAATTGTAAATTACGAATTGCACGATAGGTATCGCGTTTTTCATCTGATTGTATTATACTAACAGAAGAAGAAAAATACTTGACCGTTTTTCACAGATTCTAACACAATGTTGATTGTTGCAGTTTACGGGGAAGTCTACGAAACGCCCACTCGGTGAAGTGACTTTGTCGACGGACCCAACTCCGCGGGTCCCCACTACGCACGCCTAACGTTCACAGGACATCCATTCGCAAAACCGCACGTTCCGTGCGTCGCTGCTATGCAGCTTTGTTTTGCTCATAAACGGATGTCCCCATCGTCCCACTGACTCGTCAAATCTTCATGCAAGCATGAGATTTATCCGAGTCTAATGGGACGTGTGAACTTAGAACGCGAACCTTCACCTCGGGGATTAGCAGGTACTGCGTCCTGTGAACTGTGACAAAGAAGGAGAAACATATGACCCAACTTGAATTTGCGCGCATTCATGAGATGCAGTTTCACGGGGATATCCGTTTTCATTTGCGGCTGCATGAGATGACAAAAGAACCTTTCTGGCCGGAACCGGTGCCGCCACACTGGCATGAGGAGTATGAGTTTCTGGTGATCACGAAGGGGACAGGGACAGCGAGCCTAAATACGAGGACAACGCACATTGCGGCAGGGGATGTTTTGTTTATCAATGCAGGGATGGTGCATTCATTTCGCGGTGAGGAAAACGAACCGCTCGGATTTTTTGCGCTTGACTTTGGACGTGAACTTCTTAGCAGCTACGGAAACGACGATATTCAGCAAAAGTACATCAGCCGTCAGGCAAATGGGGAACTGATCTTTCGTGATCATTTCCGAAGAGAAGACCCAGTATGGGAAAAGATTCATGCGCCATTAGAAGAGATTCATGTGCTTTGTACACAGAATATGGAAGAAAATGAACTGTTAATCAAATCGGATCTGCTTCGCATCTGGCATTATCTGTGCCGTGATGCAGAGGCAGCAGCATTTTCTTTGAAGAAAAAAGATGATGAGAAAGTACTTCTGATAAAGCGGATTTTGCAATATGTACAGGAAAATTATGCGCAGAATTTGACGCTTGGCGAACTGGCAGAGCAGTTTCATATGAGCGAAGGGCAGTTTTGCCGTTTTTTTAAATCGCAGATTCGCATGACGGCGATTGAATACCTGAATTTTTATCGCATCGGCGTGGCGTGCGACCGCCTAAAAGAAGGAACCGCCCCCATCAGCGACATTGCGCTGGAGTGTGGCTACAACAATATCAGCTATTTCAACCGGACATTTCGCCGGTATATGCATTGCACACCGGGCGAGTACCGAAAGAGGGGGAACGAGTAAGATGGAAAAGAAAACGGGAGAGGCGATGGAAAAGAAAAATGTGATGAGAACGGCAATAGGAACGATAAAAGGGAAAATAAGAAAGCTGTTGGATCTGCTGGGAAAGTTGCGTTTTCTGACGATGTATTATTGGATACTCGCGATTGCAATTCTTTTATTTACAGCTTCACTTGCAATCACAAACTCGATTGCCAAAAAAGGCGTGAAGAGAGAGTACCAGGAATATAATGAATCGCTGTTTGAGCAGGCGCAGGGCGAGATGGAGCGAAACATCAAAGAACTGATTCAGATTGCATATAACATTATGTCAAACAGGGATGTAAATGCCTATCTGAATACAACCTCATTGAGTGAACGGAGCGAACTTCTTGAGGAGGTCATAAAGCCGGAGTTTAGTGGCATTCAGGCGATTAAAAGCAGCATCAAGACGATTTCTTTGTACGATGAAAATGGAAAACTGGTTGCGAATACGGGACCTTTTTATAAGGATATGCTTCCAGAGACGACAACGGATGAGATTACATTTTCAAGTTTGATTCAAATTGGGGAAAAGCGTTATTTTGGAATTGACGTGCCACTTTATAATATTGATAAGACACAAATAAAAGGGCGCTGTGGCCGATGTTTTATTCTGATCAATATGTCTTATCTGGAAGAAATTTTGGAGGGGCGTCTTCCAACCAGTGATTCCAGTTTTGTCTTACGTGGCAGCGATGGCCAGATTATGGTGCAGCGGGGCGCACAGGCTGAGGAAGAAACTTCGAGTGAAAGCAGTCAAATGAACGGTAGCAATACCCCTGGCTGGAGTATTTATCAGGGCGGTGTTGTAAAAACAAAATGGAATTTGACGCTGAGTGTTCCGAATAATACCCTGTATCAGAATTTGAATTATTTGCAGCAGATTAATGGCATTACGTATGTAATCATCGGCGTGTTGTTGTTAGCGTTTTTCGTTGTCATATATGCGAGTGTGCTGCGCCCGATTCGTGAGCAGACCTTATTCATGAATTATTATGCTAAGAATCGAAAAAGCCGTATGGAAGTAAAGTCTCATAATGAGATGGGCATTCTTGCAGAGAATCTAAATGCGATGCTTGACGATATTGACAGTCTTACGGAGGAAAATATCAGGAGCAAGGAGCAGGTGCTTGAGGCTAATTATCAGAAAAAACAGTCAGAACTCCTTGCGTATCGTAATCAGATCAATCCTCATTTTATGCACAATACATTTGAGTGTATTCGGGGAATGGCACTTTTGTATGAAGTGCCGGATATCGCTGCAATATCGGAGGCACTGTCTCGATTTTTTTCGTACAATGTCCGCGGAAAAGGCTACGCGCCAATTTGGGAAATTAGAGAGCACATTCAGGATTATGCGTCGATTATCGGGTATCGTTTTATGAATAAATATACGATTTCCACCGAAGTTGATGAGACGGTGATGGATCAGTGTATGCCAAAGATGATTCTCCAGCCGTTGGTTGAAAATGCAGTATTTCACGGTTTAGAGCCAAAGGAGGAGAGCGGAACAGTAGAGATTTTCATTGGAAGGAAAGATAAAAGATTGGCAATCTGTGTGCAGGATAGTGGCTGCGGCATGGATGAGACAGAGCTAGAAGCGATGCGAAGCAAGTTGAAGGAGTTTGACCGTACCAGCCTGCTTCCGATGCAGAAACATGGAATCGGAATGATCAATATTTACCGTAGATTGCGCTTGTTTTATGCGGAACAGCTGGAATTTACCGTGACGAGCAAAAAGGGTGAGGGAACACGTGTCGAAATTCTTGTTCCGATGAATATGAAGATGGGAGAAACAGAAAATGTATCAGGTATATTTGATTGATGATGAGCCGTGGGTGTTAATTGGACTGGAACGATTGATTTCATGGGAGGAATATGGCTTTTGTGTGGTAGGAAAATCAACGTCAAGCCGGGACGCATGGAAAAAAATTGTGGAAACAAAGCCGGATGTTGTGATTACCGACATTCGTATGCCGGGATTAAATGGATTGGAACTGTTAAAAAAGATTGGGGAGGAAAAACTTGACACAAAGGTGGTATTGGTGAGTGGTTTTGCAGAGTTTGAGTATGCGCGAACGGCAATTCGTGAGGGCGCTTTTGACTATCTGGTAAAGCCAGTCAGCAAAGAGCAGCTTTCAGATTGCATAAAAAAGCTGGGAGATTTATTAAAAGAGAACTCAAAAGGGCAAGACAGCAATGCGATGTCAGAGATGATTGATATGATATCAAAATATAAGGAAGAATGCAGCGCATGGGAATTTTTATGTGATATGAATAAGCAAGCAGTTCCAAAAAGACGCTATTATATGGCGAGTTTGTACCGATTTGAGGAGGGACAGAAATTGCATGCTCAAAACTTTTCCAATGCAATGGTAACAGCGAGTCTTGTTCCAATCGGAAAAAATGAGATGCTGGCGGTGATTGGAAGTGATTTTTGCGAGGAACCGAAACACCATGCGATGCGAATGCTTGAGCAGATTAAAAAACAGCAAGGAAAAGATATGCAGCGTGTCATATGTGGCAGCAGCCGTATTTTTGATCAGGAAAATCAGGTGTATAAAATGTTTCGATGGGCGAAGAATGGCTGTGACAGCGCGCAGTTTACAGGGAAAGAATTGGTAGTGGATCACAAGGATCTGGATTGGGGAGGCAGGGAGGAACTGGTTCGCCAAATTCAGTATCAGAGAAACAGTGTAGGAAACCTGTTAGAAGAACTTGAAGCACTGGTGCAGTCCGGTGAAGTCCTTCTTGGCGAACTGTGGAACTATATACGCCTGATGCGCCGAGCCTTTGCCGAAGCACGAAAAGGACAGAGTCTGTTAGAATTCGAGTGTGAGAGTGCGGAGGATTTGCTTCGGGAATACAAAGACTATGATACCTTTTTTTCATCATTGAAAAAGAAATTAACTTTTGATGAAAATGCACAGATGATGGAACAAATACGAGAATACATCGACTGTCATTATATGGAAAATCGGACAGCAGCTGCGCTCAGCAGTGAGTTTGGAATCAGTCAGGGATATTTGAGTCAGATGATTAAGCGTGAGACGGGAAAGACATATTCGGAATTGATTCAACAAAAAAAGCTTGAAATGGCAAAGGAATTGCTAAAATATTCGCAAAAAACAATAGGTCAGATTGCAGAGGAGACTGGCTATTCGGATTATTATTACTTTACGAAAACATTCAAACGATTGACAAAAATGTCACCGAGTGAGTACCGAAAGAAAGAACAAATGTAAAAATGACGAAGAGATTGACGTAAATTGCAAAACTAATGAAATTACCATACAAAAAATAAAAAAGTACATATTAAATTTTTGACAAAAATATATAATCAAAACCATAAAGAAACGAAAGACCTTGAAGAATGAAAGGAGATTTTTATGAAGAAGAAATTGGTATCATCGACAATTTTGGCAGCAGCTCTGGCAGTAACATCTGTAGTTCCGGCGTTTGCAGACGGAGACACCAGTGAGGTATATTGGTATTCAGATGTATCCGGATATGGACCGGCAAACTGGAATACCGAGTCATCCCCGGCATTGGATTATATTAAAGAAAATATTGGGCTGACCTTTAATCTGGAGCAGCCGCCGACAGATGCAGCAACGAAGCTTGGTCTGATGTTAGCAACAAATGATCTTCCGGATATTATTTCCATTACAAACAGTGATAGTATTGAGGATTTGATTTCAGCAGGTGCTGTTTGGGATATGGAAGAATTCCTGACTGAATATGATCCGGATTCATGGATGCTTCAGGATTATCCAGAGGATCATAAGCAGGCATTGATTGATCGTTATGGTGGATGGTATAGCATCGCATCCCATATTGAGACGCCAGATAACAGAGAAATTTACCCGCCGGATGATGAGTGCTGGGTAGATGTAGTAGAAAAAGGAAGCAATAGTTGTATCATGTTTGATAAGAGTATCATGGATGCACTTGGTATTACAGAGGAGATGGTTTCTACAGAGAAAGGTTTCTATGAGGCTTGTGAACTTGTGAAAAATTCTGGTTACACAACCGAAAATGGAGAAAGTGTAATTCCAGTTGTGCTTCATGCAGATAGTTGGATCGATACTTCTCTTGATGGTATTTTGGCATGGAACTTTGGTGCCGTTCCGGTTGATGAGGAAGGAAATTATCGTCATCAGGAGTTAAGTTCAGGTTACAAGAATGCACTTAAGTTTGTAAACAACTGTATTCAGAATGAATATCTTGATGTCAACATTCTGACACTTGATGAAGCTGCATTAAAGACTTATCTGGAGGCAGGCCGCGTATTTTGCTGGATTGGAAATCAGGCAAACCTGACAAAGACGGATACAAGTTGGGTATCCTACGGTGCGATTACGCCAGAAAATGGCGCTCAGGGAGCACTTCCGGTAAATCAGTCAGCAGGAACTGGATGGATTCAGACCTTTGTTTCTAAGAGCTGCAAGGAGCCGGAGAAGGTTGCACAGTTTTTGAGTTGGATAACAAGTGAAGAAGGTCTGATGATGGACTATTACGGAATTGAAGGCGATTATTACACTGTCGATGATAAAGGAATTGTCACAAAGACGGAAAAGGGCGAGCAGGAGCTTTCGGACTTGTATAACAACAATATTGTATTCTGGCCATTTGCAAATACCTCTTTTGAACGTCATACCGAGCCAGTTCCGGATCCGACAAGCAATCGTGGCATTGAGATTGCTCTGATGCCTGCATTCGGAAAAGAGGAGACTACTTATATTTATGATTCTTCTTTGATTTCGTTCCCGGATACTGTTTTGGAGCCGTCAAGTGACCTTGGAATCAAGCTGTCACAGGTAAAGAATTATCTGGAATCCCAGAAGGCAAAGATCGTTACAGCAAAGACTGATGAAGAATTTGAGACCGAGTACAACAACATGGTATCTACACTGGAAGATTATAGTATCGCTGATATTGATGCCGCTTACAATGAAGTATACCAGACAAACTGCGAGAATACTGGAAACAAAATTGAAGATATCAATGCAGACTTGTACAAGTAAGTAAGGAGCAAATAACGGTAAGAAAGAGGATGCAAAGCAATTTGCATCCTTTTTCCTTAAAATAAGTGGGAAATGAGGCTATATATGAACACAAAGAGGAAAAGTTTTACATTAGGAAAAGACCGTGTGACACAGTTTCAGCTGCATACGTTGATGCTGCCGGGAACGATCAGCATAATTGTTTTCAGTATTCTTCCATTATTTGGACTGATTCTGGCATTTAAAAATTATTCCGTTGTGGAAGGAATTGCAGGAATTTTTACAAGCAAATGGTATGGATTTCAGAACTTTAAAATTATTTTCGGTAATCATGACTTTACCAGAATGTTAGTGAACACACTTGGAATCAATTTGATTGGCAATCTCATTAACATTCCGGCAGCGTTATTTTTTGCGCTTCTGATCAATGAAATTGCATCCCCGTTTTTAAAAAAATCGGTTCAGACACTTACTTATATGCCGCATTTCATTTCATGGGTTGTATTTGGAGGTATTGTAATCACACTTTTAAGCTCAGATGGACCAATCAATCGTTTTCTGATGGAGATTGGTGTCTTACGCTCACCAATTGTCTTTATGGCGCAGCCGGGAAATTTCTGGGCAATCGCAATTTTATCCAATCTGGTGAAGGAGCTTGGATGGAGTACAATTCTCTACACTGCAGCAATTGCCGGAGTTGATCAGGAACTGTACGAGGCGGCAGCAATTGACGGAGCAGGATGTTTTCGTCGTATGCTCAGTATTACAATTCCATGCATCAAGGGAACAATTATGATTATGGTTATTTTTGCTGTTGCCGGAATTTTAAACAACAACTTTGATCAGATTTACGTACTTCAAAATTCCTTTAACTTAGAGCGAAGCGAGGTAATTGATACTTACATTTACAAGATCGGTATTCAGCAGCTTCAGTTTGGAATGGCGGCCGCAGTTAATATCACAAAATCCTTCTTTTCACTAGCCTTGTTGTTACTTGCGAATGCAATTGTAAGCAAGCTGTCGGATGGATATGGTTTATTCTGATGAAAGGAAGGTTTTGAATATGAATATTAAGAGTAAGAAAACAAAAGCATTCAATCTCATTTTGGGATTTTTCATGACTTTAATCACAGTTATAACGCTGTATCCAGTATGGTTTTCACTGATCAACTCACTTAACAGCGCAGGTGCGATCGCAAAGCATGGCTACGCAATGGTGCTTCCGGACGAGTTCTCAACAGCCAGCTGGCAGGCAGTATTGAAGAATTCGGAAATTGTAAAGGCGTTCTTTACAACATTGGCAAGAACAATTCTTGTAACAGCAGGACAGACTGTAATCACATCTATGTTTGCCTATGGATTTTCCAGAAACTATCTGTGTGGCAAGAAATTTTATGCGACAATCGGATTTATCAGTATGTACTTAAACGGCGGTGTTATTTCTTATTTTCTTCTCTTTACGGGAATGAAGATTTACAATACTTTTTGGGTTTATATCATTCCGAGTTTGTTTGGCGGATTTTACAACGTAATTATCTACAATGCAAACTTCAGAGAGATTCCGGCATCTTTAGTGGAGTCGGCAAAGCTTGACGGCGCAAGCGAATATTCGATTTTCTTTAAGATCTTTATGCCGCTGTCAAAGCCGGTACTCTCAGCGCTCGCAATCTTTACCGCAGTTGGAACTTGGAACGATTATACACAGACGCTGTACTACACGAGATCAACCGACCTTCAGACTTTATCATACTACATGCTGACCGTGATTAAATCTAGCCAGACGGCAGAAAATATGAGCAAGATGGGAACAGCAGCGTCCTCTGTTTTGAGTACGATGTCTGAGCAGGCAAGCAACTATAAGACAATTGAGCTGGCATGTATGGTTCTGTCGTCCATTCCGTTAATTATAATGTATCCGTTTGCGCAGAAGTTTTTCGAGAAGGGCCTTATGGTCGGCTCTGTGAAGGGATAAATAGCAGATTGACAATGCAATAAACTGCAGGTGAGGGATGGCAATTAAAATAAACAAAAGAAGTCAAGGGAAAGGAGATAATAAAAGATGGAAAAAGAAATAGAGAAAGAACGGCAGATAAAAATGGAAAAAGGCTTTCCGGCACCGCTGTTTCGTGATCCGATCTTTGACGGTGCATCCGATCCGACGGTGATCTGGAACAAAAACGAACAATGTTACTACATGTTTTACACGCAGCGCCGCTCAACCTCCGTTCAGGTGGGTTATTCTTCCATCCACGGAAGCAAGATAGGTGTAGCGGTATCAGCAGACAAAAAGAGCTGGCTGTATCGTGGAACATTAGATGGGCTTGACATTGAGCATGGTCACAATACCTTCTGGGCACCGGAGATTATTGAGGCAAAAGGAACCTATCACATGTATGTATCCTATATCACAGGAATCCCAACAACATGGGACTATCCGAGACATATTCTCCACTATACCTCGTCAAATCTTTGGGATTGGACCTATCAGTCAACGCTGTCACTTTCTTCCGAGCGCGTGATTGATGCCTGCGTGTATGAAGTGCAGTCCGGACTCTATAAAATGTGGTACAAAGATGAGAATCATGACAGTCACATCTATGCGGCACAGAGCAGTGATTTGTATCACTGGGAGGTAGTTGGAGAGGAGATTTCAGACTGCTCACAGGAAGGCTTGGAAATGTCAATATAAAAATGCTCAAAAAGTGGAAAATAAAAATGTACATTTTC
>CAVJTU010000082.1:0-11615 GCA_963652495.1 uncultured Oscillospiraceae bacterium | reverse complement strand
TGCTGTTTTCGTAGAATCAGGAAGCTCCCGCTTCTATAAGCGGGGGTACGTTCACAGTATGATGATATTGCGAATAATGAAATCAGGAGGTTATGATATGCTGCTTCAATTTTCGGTTACGAATCATCGTTCAATAAAAAACACTGCTGTTATAAGCATGAAAGCAGCGGCTGATAAAAGCATGAAAGAGTGCCTCATTACACCGGATGGAAAAAAGAAAATAGTTCCGGTTATGGCAATCTATGGAGCAAATGCAGTGGGCAAAAGTAATGTGATTCATGCACTTTTGCTTATGAGAGAAATGGTTTGTGGTAATTATGCAAAACCACTCAAAGGAGAAGAACTTCCGTATGAGCCATTTGCTTTTGTCGATGAACAGACAGAACCAACTGCGCTTGAAGTGATTTACTATTATGAAGGTATTAAATACGCATATGGATTTTCTTTTAATAATGAGAGAATTATTAGTGAGTATCTTTATCATTGGCCGAATGGCAGAGAAGCCTTGATTTTTAATAGAGAAAAAGATCAGTATGAATTTCGTGAAAGTGTTCAAGAGCAGCTTACGCTTGCAGGGAGGACTTCGGAAAATAGATTATATCTTACAAGTTCTAATGAATGGAATTGTGTTCAGACGGAAAATGCGTATTTGTGGTTTCAAAAAAATCTCCGTGGATTGGTTGCAACAGGGATATCAAATGAAATAACCATTGATGCAATTCGCAAGGGCGGTGAAAAAAAGCAGTGTATTGTGAAAGAAATGATGCTTGCTGATTTGGGAATTAGTGATATAGAATTGTCCGGTACCAAGGAAAAGCCAATTATTTCTACTGTTCATCAGATTGTGAATGTGGACGGAAAGCGAAAACAATATACGTTATTGCTTGGGCAGGAGTCAGTAGGTACACAACGATTCTTTTCTAGAATCGGTTTGTGGATGGATGCAATGAATTCTGGTGCGGTACTGGTAGTGGATGAAATTGAGGCGAGTATGCACCCAATGCTTACCAGACATTTGATTGAAATGTTACAAGATCAAAATAGTAACAAAAATCATGCACAGCTGATTTTTACAACTCATGATACTGGATTGCTGGATTTAAAATTGCTTCGCAGAGATCAAATCTGGTTTGCAGAGAAAGACGAAAGAAGTATGCAGACAGATATTTATGCGTTAACAGAGTTTTCACCAAGGAAAGAGGAGAATATTTTCAGAGGATACTTGCAAGGAAGATATGGGGCAATTCCGTTTATCAGGGGAGGTATCTGGGATGGGCAGAATTAAGGAAATAGAGCGAAGGGCATCAGGAAAAAGAAAAAGGAAGCGCAGCGATTCGGCTTGCGCTTCTTTTTTTACATAAATTTGACATACCGCTGCTTTCTGATTTTACAAAAAAACAATATGATTAGTGGCGTCAAGAGGAAAAACAACGAACTCTCGTACAAAACAAAAAATAAAAATGAGTATGAAATCATGAATCAGAAAGGAAGTTCCAATTATGAGAAAGATGATCACTATGGCAGTAACCGCAGCACTTGCAATTTCAACCTTAACCGCATGCGGTAAGACAGATAAAAAGGAAACTACAGCACCAACCACCGCTTCTGCCGCAGCAACCGAGGCTAAGACCGAAGCAAAGACTGAGGCGAAAACCGAGGCTGCTTCTACTGAGGCTAAGACCGAAGCAAAGGATACCGAGGCAGCAAGTGAGGCAAAGGCTGATGCACAGACTCCAGTATCCGGAAGCGTTGCAACGGATGGTTCCACTTCTATGGAGAAGGTAATCGGTGCTTTAGGAGAGGCTTTCTCAAAGGCAAATCCGGATGCATCCTTTACATATAACCCGACAGGTTCCGGTTCCGGAATTACCGCTGTATCGGAGGGACGCTGCGATATCGGTCTGTCCAGCCGTGCATTAAAGGACGATGAGAAGAGCCAGGGATTAGTTGAGACTACATTGGCACTTGATGGCATTGCGATCATTGTAAACAATGATAACCCAGTAGAGGATCTGTCACTGGATGATATCGCAAAGATCTACACTGGTGAGATCACAAACTGGAGCGAAGTCGGCGGCAACGACGCAGAGATCGTTCTGATTGGTCGTGAGGCAGGAAGTGGTACAAGAGATGGTTTTGAGTCCATCACCGGAACATCAGATTCCTGCAAGTATCGTCAAGAACTGACCTCCACCGGTGATGTAATTACAACCGTTTCCAGCAATCCGGATGCAATCGGCTATGCTTCCTTAGCAGCAGTAAAGAATACTGTAAAGAAGGTTTCTGTTGACGGTGTTGAGGCAACTGAGGAGACTGTTAAGGATGGTTCCTACAAGGTACAGCGTCCATTCGTTCTGGTAACAAAGGATGGCACTGAGTTATCTGAGGCAGCACAGGCATTCTTCGATTATGCAACCTCAAAGGATGCAGCTGATATCATTGCAGCAGCAGGAGCAGTTCCGGTAGCAGAGTAAGGAAAATAACAGAATGGGTTCACAAGACGCCATTCGCAACATACAGTAGAGAAGAGCAGCAGAGTTTTGAGAGATAACGTCAAAGCTCTGCCGTTCGATTACACAAACGCCAGGGCAAATGTGCTGAGGCAGGTTATGGAAGGACTTGAAGACTTTTATGAAGAGCAAAGCAAATTTATTGGAAACAGTGGTGCATGGAATCTTTTTGATTCTGGGACTGATTACAGTCGGCTGTGTACTGCTAATCACGGTGTATCTGATTGTATCGGGTGTTCCGGCGATCACCCAGATTGGGCTGTTTAATTTTCTGTTTGGCACAAAATGGGCATCAACCGCAGCAGAGCCGTCCTTCGGAATCCTGCCGTTTATCATGACAAGCGTGTACGGAACCGCAGGCGCAATTTTGCTTGGTGTGCCGATTGGCTTTTTTACTGCCGTATATCTGGCAAAGATTGCACCGGCGAAGGTTCGGGCGGTCATTGAGACAGCAGTCAGTCTGCTGGCCGGTATTCCATCTGTTGTATATGGTCTTGTAGGTATGCTGGTTCTTGTGCCGGGTATCCGTTCCCTGTTTCATGTACCGGATGGTGCGAGTCTGCTGGCGGCGATTATCGTACTTGCCATCATGATTTTGCCTTCCATTATTAAAGTATCATTGACTGCACTTGAGGCAGTACCGAAGGAATACGAGGATGCTTCCCTTGCACTTGGCGCAACCGATATTGAAACTTACTTTAAGGTATCGGTTCCGGCGGCAAAGAGTGGTATCGCAGCCGCAGTTGTTTTAGGCGTTGGCCGTGCGATCGGTGAGGCGATGGCTGTTATGATGGTTTCCGGAAATGTTCCGAATATGCCGTCATTGTTTCAAAGTGTGCGTTTCTTAACGACAGCGGTTGCAAGTGAGATGTCCTACTCAGCTGGTCTGCAAAGACAGGCGTTGTTTTCTATCGCGCTGGTGCTGTTTTTGTTCATCATGCTGATCAACGCGACGTTGAATTTCTTCTTAAAGCATGAGAAGGCACCGGAAAGAACAAAAAGGCATAGAGATAGGTAAGGAAGCGGGATAACGAATCATAATAAAAGATTGCAGGATAGTGAAAGGGAGCGAATAAGATGACAAAACAGGATGCAATAGGCGCATCGCAAACCACAAAGGTGAGATCAACAATGACAGTACGTGCCGCGGCAAAGAATGGCCCGGGCGCAAAGAGAAAGATTTACATCGGTGTTATGAAACTGTTGATGGGAATTTCCGTAGCCATCACATGCGGACTTGTGTTGTTTCTGATCGGATATGTGTTATACAGAGGTATTCCAAACATCAGCTGGAATCTGGTTTCTACATCACCCAGCTACCTGGATGACAACATTGGTATTTTGCCGGATATTTTAAATACACTTTATATTGTAATCGCAACGCTTGTTGTTGTATTGCCGCTTGGCGTTGGAGCAGCCATTTATCTGACCGAGTATGCTTCCAACAAAAAAGTGGTTGGTATGATCGAGTATGCAGCAGAGACACTTTCCGGGATTCCTTCTATTATATATGGTCTTGTCGGAATGCTGTTTTTCTGCCAGTTTTTGAAGCTTCAAACCTCTCTTTTGGCAGGTGCTATGACACTTGTTATCATGAATCTGCCGACGATTATGCGTACTACGCAGGAGAGCTTAAAGACTGTTCCTCAAAGCTACCGCGAGGGCGCATTCGGACTGGGTGCCGGAAAGTGGAGAGTTATCCGCACGGTCGTTCTGCCGGGATGTATTGACGGTGTCGTAACAGGATGTATTCTTTCTGTTGGACGAATCATCGGTGAGTCGGCAGCATTGCTTTTTACGGCAGGTCTGGCACATTCCGTGAATGGCATTATCGACGGACTTCACAGTGCCGGAGCAACACTTACCGTGGCATTATATATGTATGCGAAGGAGCAGGGTGAGTTTGGCGTAGCATTTGCGATTGCAGCGATTCTTATGATTTTAACGGTATGTATCAATCTTGCAGCAACCTTTGCAGGCAAGTATTTTCAGAGGAGGAAGAACCAGTGAGCAGCGTAATTACCGTAAAGGATATGTGCCTGTGGTATGGACAGGTGCAGGCATTAAAAAATATCAACATCAATATTGAGGAAAAGAGCATTACGGCACTGATCGGCCCTTCTGGCTGTGGCAAATCTACCTTTTTAAAGTCGTTAAACCGTATGAATGATCTGGTTGCGGGCGTAAAGATTACGGGCGAACTTCGTTATCGCGGTGAAGATATTTTTGATCCGAAGTTAAATGTCAATGAGCTTCGCAGAAATATCGGAATGGTATTTCAGAAGCCGAATCCGTTTCCGATGAGCATTTATGACAATATCGCTTATGGACCGCGTACACATGGAATCACAAACCGCGCAAAGCTGGATGAGATTGTGGAAAGTTCATTAAAGGGCGCAGCGATCTGGAATGAAGTCAAAGATAATTTAAAAAAATCGGCACTCAGTTTGTCCGGCGGACAGCAGCAGCGACTTTGCATCGCGCGTGCATTGGCAGTAGAGCCGGATGTGCTGTTGATGGATGAGCCAACGAGTGCGCTGGATCCGATTTCCACCTCAAAGATTGAGGAGCTGGTAGCGGAGTTAAAGTCTCAATATACGATTGTTATGGTTACGCACAATATGCAGCAGGCCGTTCGTATTTCGGATTATACTGCATTCTTCTTACTCGGAGATTTGATTGAGTACGGTGAGACGCAGAAAATTTTTGAGCAGCCGAAGGATAAGCGTACCGAGGATTATATTACAGGTCGTTTTGGATGATTTTTGCATATCAGAGTTTTGAAAGCGCTTCGGCGATGTCTTTGTCGGCGACCCTGTTTCGCGTGCCCACTAAGCGCATTATTGTGTCACACAATCTTGGGCAGCTCGCGTCACACGGGATCGCCTCGTAAAGTACATCCGCTTCAGCGCTTGCTATAAGCAGCGAAAAGTGAGGTAGGAAAATGAGAAGCAAATTTGATGAACAATTAGCGCTTCTGAATCGTGATCTGACAAAGATGGGTTCCCTTTGCGAAGAGGCACTGGCATTGGCAGCGAAGGCACTGGCCAACGCAGACGCCGGCATCGCAGCCAAAATAGGGCCGATTGACAGCGAAATTGATCAGATGGAGCGCACAATTGAGTCGCTGTGTTTGAAGCTTTTGCTTCAGCAGCAGCCGGTTGCAAGGGATTTGAGACAAATCTCGGCAGCACTCAAGATGATTACAGATATGGAGCGAATCGGAGATCAGGCATCCGATATCGCGGAGATTATCGGATTTTTGGATGGCCGCATCGGATCGGATGCCCAGTATATCTGCCAGATGGCAGTAGCAGCGATGCGAATGGTGACAGAGAGCGTTGAGGCATACGTAAAGCGCGATATTTCCATGGCAGAGGCAACGATTCGTCACGATGATGTAGTAGATGAACTTTTCCTAAAAGTGAAGGATTCGCTGATCAAGATGATTGCTGAGAATCCAAACGATGGAGAGTATGCGCTTGATTTATTGATGATTGCAAAGTATTTTGAGCGAATCGGAGATCATGCAACGAATATCGCAGAGTGGGTCGTGTTCTCTGTGACGGGTGTACACGAGCAGGGCTAATAGCAAAAACTTTTTATGATCAGACTCCCTTCGGGGAGTCTTTTTTTGGGAAAATCATAACCTGGATTAGCGGTGAGTCGACAAAACAATCGGTAAACTTGCCGAGCAGCCAATAACAATTTTTCATAAATAATCTAAACTTTGTCTAAATTGTATTGACTGCATGGCACTGCTCGCTATAATAGTTCGATAAGGAACATTTTTATGAGCCTACAAAAAGAAGGGAGCAGCAAATAATGTTAAAACTTTTAAAAAAGCTGACAGCGAAGGACTGGATGCTGGCCATCGTCGCATTTGTATTTATCATCGTGCAGGTGTGGCTGAGTTTGACAATGCCGGATTACATGTCCGAGATCACAAAGCTTGTCCAGACGCAGGGAAGCCAGATGAGCGACATTTTACTCGCAGGAGGAAAGATGCTTGCATGCGCACTTGGAAGCCTTCTGGCAGCCGTATGTACGTCTATTTGTGCGTCACGAATCTCAGCCAATTTCTCAGCCAATCTAAGAGGACAGGTTTTTCATAAAGTACAGTCCTTTTCGATGAAAGAGATCGGAAATTTCTCTACGGCAAGTCTGATTACACGTTCCACGAATGATATCACACAGGTACAGACGTTAATTGTTATGGGTCTGGAAGTCTTGTTAAAGGCTCCTGTGATGGCAGTCTGGGCGTTGTGTAAGATTTCAACGAAGAACTGGCAGTGGACAGCATCGACTGGTGTGGCAGTTGTTGTTTTGCTTAGCTTTGTCGGTGTGTGTGTGGCCATTGCACTTCCGAAATTTAAAAAATTGCAAACTTTGACCGATGGATTAAACCGTGTCACGAGAGAAAATCTGACCGGCTTGAATGTTGTCCGCGCTTATAATGCAGAAGATTATCAGCAAAAGAAATTTGATGCGGCAAATGAGGAGCTGACAAAAACACAGTTGTTTGCAAACCGCACGATGGGTACGATGATGCCGGGGATTCAGCTGGTTATGAATGGTCTGACGCTTGCGATTTATTGGATTGGCGCGTATCTGATCAGCAACGCAGAGATGCTCGATAAGCTGACTATTTTCTCCGATATGATCGTATTTACTCAATATGCAATGCAGGTTGTCATGTCCTTTATGATGCTTGTCATGATATTTGTGCTGCTTCCGCGTGCAAGCGTGTCTGCAAAGCGTATCAACGAAGTGCTTGATATGCCGCTTTCCATCAAGGACGGAACACGCGAGAATGCACCAGTGGGCAAGGAAGGTGAGATTGAGTTTCGCAATGTTTCTTTTTGTTATCCGGATGCAGAGAAGGATGTCATCGAGGATATTTCCTTTACCGCACACAAGGGTGAGACAGTTGCTTTTATCGGTGCGACCGGATGTGGAAAAAGTACTGTAATCAATATGATTCCACGTTTTTACGATGCAACGAAAGGCGAGGTGCTGGTAGATGGCGTAAATGTAAAAGAGTACAGCCAGAAGGCTCTCAGAAATAAGATTGGTTATGTATCTCAGAAGGCCGTTCTGTTTTCGGGAGATATTAAGAGCAATATTGCCTATGGTGATAATGGAAAGGGCGGCTTTACAGACGATGATGTGAAAAAGGCGATTGAAATCGCACAGGCAACGGAATTTGTCGATAAGACACAGGGCGGTATCAATGCTTATGTCGCGCAGGGCGGTTCAAACTTCTCGGGAGGTCAGAAGCAGCGTCTTTCCATCGCACGAGCCATCTGCCGTCATCCGGAAATATTGATTTTTGACGATTCTTTCTCCGCGCTTGATTACAAGACCGATCGTGTGCTTCGAGATACATTAAATAAAACCTGCGCCGACGCGACACGTCTGATCGTAGCGCAGCGAATCGGAACGATCCGCGATGCAGACAAGATTATTGTGCTGGAGGACGGAAAAATTGCCGGAATGGGCAGACACGAGGAACTGATGGAAAATTGCGAGGTTTATCGTCAGATCGCATATTCACAGCTGTCAAAGGAGGAGCTTGCGTAATGGAAAACAAAGAATATACACCCAGACAGAATCATCCGGCACGAAGGGGCGGCCCTGGTATGGGAAGAGGTCCGGCTGAGAAAGCCTCCGATTTTAAGGGAACATGGTCAAAGTTAATTTTGTATTGCAAACGCTATCTTCCTGTTGTGATTATCGCATTGATCTGTGCTGCAGGCGGTACGGTGCTGACACTTCTCGGACCGGATAAGCTGTCTGAGATGACAAAGGAAATCAGCAATGGTCTTCTGACCGGAGTGGACATGGATGCGGTCGGTAAGATTGGTTTTACACTGGTAGCATTTTATGTATGTGGTTCGGTATTATCGCTTGCACAGCAGTGGATTATGGCAACGGTCACACAGAACATTTCAAAGAAATTAAGAGGGGACATTTCTGGAAAAATCAATCGTCTGCCGATGAGCTATTACAGCCGCTCGACGACAGGTGATATCTTGTCCCGCGTCACAAACGATGTTGACACCATCTCGCAGTCCATGAACCAGAGCATCGGAAATCTGGTATCAGCGATTACGCTGTTTGTGGGTTCTTTGTTTATGATGCTTAAGACCGATGTGATTATGACATTTACCGCGATTGCCGCGACAATCATTGGATTTGTGCTGATGAGTGTGATCGCCAAGCGTTCCAGTAAATATTTTGTTCAGCAGCAGCGTTGTCTGGGAGAGATCAATGGTCATATCGAAGAGATTTATTCAGGTCACGCGGTTGTAAAGGCATACAATGGTGAGGCAAAGGCGGCCGAGACATTTGAGCGAATGAACAATGACTTAAAAGAAAGTGCATTTCGCGCACAGTGCCTCGCAGGACTTATGCCGCCGATCATGACTTTTATCGGAAACCTAGGCTATGTGGCGGTCTGTGTGATGGGTGCGGTGCTGACGATGAAAGGTAAGATTGGTTTTGAGGTAATCGTTGCTTTCATGATGTATGTGCGCTACTTTACCCAGCCACTCTCGCAGATCGCACAGGCAGCACAGTCCTTGCAGTCTGCCGCTGCAGCAGGTGAGCGTGTATTTGAATTTCTTGAGGCAGCAGAGATGGAGGACGAGAGTGATAAGACAAAGCATCTGGAGAATGTGAAGGGTGAAGTAAGCTTTGAACATGTAAAATTTGGTTACAATGAGGATCGTGTGATCATCCACGATTTCTGTGCCGAGGCAAAGCCGGGTCAGAAGATCGCGATCGTAGGCCCGACCGGAGCCGGAAAGACAACACTTGTCAATCTGCTGATGCGTTTCTATGAACTTCAGGGAGGACGCATTTGCATCGACGGTGTACCGACAAACGAAGTACGGCGTGAGGATGTACATTCTCAGTTTTGCATGGTGCTTCAGGACACTTGGCTGTTTGAGGGTACTGTGCGGGAAAATCTGGTATATTGCACACCGAATGTCTCCGATGAACGTATGGAGAAAGCATGCCGTGCCGTCGGTCTTGACCATTTTGTAAGAACCTTGCAGCATGGCTATGATACGGTATTAAACGATCAGGTCAATCTGTCACAAGGTCAGAAGCAGCAGCTGACTATTGCCCGTGCGATGATTGCTGACAAGCCGATGCTGATTCTCGATGAGGCTACCAGCTCCGTCGATACCAGAACCGAGCTTCAGATTCAAAGGGCAATGGACGAGCTGATGAAGAACCGCACATCCTTTGTTATCGCACATCGTCTTTCCACAATTAAGAATGCCGATTTGATTCTGGTACTCAAGGATGGCGATGTCATCGAGAGTGGAACACATGATGAGCTGCTTGCAAAGAAGGGATTTTATGCCGATCTCTACAATAGTCAGTTTGAGCAGGCGTCGTGATAGGTAAGGCATGGAAAAAGAGTCGGCTCCTAAGAGTCGGCTCTTTTGAAGTGCACATTTTTAATCGGCATTTTTCTCTTCAAAGAATGCATTCAACTGAGTTGCAAGCTCTTCCTTGATCTCGCTAAGACCGGCAGCTTCCGCCATATCGTAAAATTCGTTCAGCCAGCTGTCAATATCGTCGGTCAGACCTAACTGCAGAAGCGGAATGTATTGAGTGTAAATTTCGGACAGGCTTGCCCACGCATCGGAGACGTTCGTAGTGGAGAATGCGAAGCCGACTGTCGGACTATCAACAGAAATCTCTTCCCACTTGTCCATGATTTCTAACTGTGTCGGGAAGGTTCCCTGCTGATCCATCTCCAGTGTGGAGTTTTTTAATCCCCATGATACAGCAGCACCATATGACCATGTGCCATAATGTTCAGCCTGACTCCATGTTCCGTCATCGTTTAAAGTGATATGGTAATCCGGGATTCCATAGCGGGCAGTAATATATGCGTCAGGATCGTTCTTGAGAATGTCAAGAGCCATCAGAGCACGTTCAGCGTTCTTTGATGTATATGGGATAGCATAGCCGTCAGCGTCATAAACAGCGGTAGAAACCTTATCCATGTTAAGATCGTAGACTTCAGGCTTCCATTCCGGATTACTTTGCAAAATTGAGTTAGCAACAGAACCGCAGGTACCGAGATTTTCTACAAAGACAGCGGATGTGCCATTTAACATGGAATCCTTTACGTCTGTCTGATTATTGATGGAACTCATGGACCAGTCGCCATCTGCAGCACATTGTTTCATCTGCTCTGCAAAATCCTTAAATTCGTCTGACTCATACAGGAAAAATACGTCATCTGCTGTGTAATCGGTTTTTCCTTCCTCATACTTGTAATAAAAATATGTATCGTCGATAGAAATCAATTCGTTTCCTGTACATGCAATCATATCCTGCAGTTTTTTGCCGTGCATTGCAGCATTGTAAGCATATGCTACACCAGAGTCCTCATCAGCAGCAACAGCAGCCATATACGTATACAGATCATCGAGAGACTTCAACTCGTCCAGACCATATTTTTCACGCAAGTCACCTCGAATAACAACACATGGATGACCATAACCGATTTTATTACACGGCATATAGTACAGTTTTCCGTCAATCTTTCCCTGCTCATACGAAGCCGGTGCCTGACTTTCAAGCGTCTGAGGCATATACTGGCTGATCATGTCATCCGTAATCTCGATAAAAGCACCTTTGCCGGCTTCGTCAGCGTAGAAGCACCATTTTGATGTGTAGATCAGATCAATGTCCTCGCCTCCGGCCAGAAGAAGAGAGTAATTTGTAGCGTAATCAGACATGCTTAGAGACTTAAAATTGATAGTAGCGTTGATTTTTTCTTCCAAAATCTCGTTGATGTGATCAAAGATCATCTGCTCATCGCCGTATTCGTTGCCTACATAATAAAGCGTAAGGTCAACATGCTCGGAAACATCATTTCCATAGTATTCTGCTGCACTGTCAGCAAGTGCAGGGACTGCGCTTATGGCAGTTACCATAGCCATGGCAAGTGGAATGAATTTGTGTGTCTTTCTCATAAAGAAACCCTCCTTTAAAATTTTATGATATGATACCAGGGGCAAAAGGTCAGAAAGCTGATGCAAGCTTGCTTGCAAGAGGATTTTTGACCTCTTG
>CAVJTU010000081.1:0-11859 GCA_963652495.1 uncultured Oscillospiraceae bacterium | reverse complement strand
TGATACCAGATTGCTACGTGCTTTGCACTCTCGCAATCTTCAAAAACATTCGTTATCGCAGTGCTTTGCGGCGATCATATCCAATTCGCATCAAGCAATTTCACACGACTTTGAATCGTTGCCATTTATCGAATATCACATACCTGGAAAATATAGAACTTCAGATAATAAGACTCCTCCGCTGCCCACAGAATCGGATGATCCGGCGCCTGAGTGCGGTACTCAACCTGACGCAGACGCTTATGAACATTTGCTGCTGCCTGCGCGATCGTCTGTGTAAACAGCTCCGGTGTCATAAAGTGGGAACAGGAGCAGGTACATAAATAACCTCCATCCTTGACTAACTTCATTCCTCTTAAGTTAATTTCACGATAGCCCTTTACCGCATTCTTCACGGAATTTCTGGACTTTGTGAAAGCCGGAGGATCCAGAATAACGACATCAAATCGTTCACCCTTTTGCTCCAGTTCCGGAAGAAGCTCAAACACATCCTCACAGATAAACTTTGCGCGATCCGAAAAGCCATTCAATGCTGCATTCTCGGTTGCCTGTGCCACGGCGAGCTCCGATGCATCGACACCGATGACTTCTCTCGCGCCTGCTGCGGCTGCATTCAATCCAAAAGAGCCTGTATGTGTAAAGCAGTCCAAAACTCTGGCATCCTTGCACAACTTCCAGATGGACTTACGGTTGTACTTCTGATCAAGGAAAAATCCGGTCTTCTGTCCGTCCTCCACGTCAACCATGTAGTGAACATCATTTTCAACGATCTCTACCTTCGTGTCAAATGGCTCTCCAATAAAGCCTTTCACAAGCGGCATGCCTTCCTGCAGACGCACCTTTGCATCGCTTCTCTCATATACACCGCGAATCGGCATACCAAGCTCTGCTAACTGATCCTTCAGTTCCTCAATAATGTCAAGCTTCATTCGATCAATTCCAAGTGCCAATGACTGCACAACTAAAACATCCGAAAACTTGTCCACTACAATACCTGGAAGAAAATCTGCTTCACCGAAAATCAGACGGCAGGATCCCATATCTACTGTATGACGGCGATAATCAATACATTCCTTCACTCTCTGGTGAATCCATGCACGGTCAATTCGGGCATCCTTTTTTCTGCTGAGCATACGCACGGTAAGCTTGGACTTTGTATTGATAAAGCCCACACCCAGTCCGTATCCGTCAAAATCTTCTACATGCACGAGATCGCCCTGCTCAAACTCACCCTCGATTATGTCAATTTCGTTATCATAAATCCAGGCACCACCCGCCTTTAATGTGCGGCCTGTTCCTTTCTTAATTCGTACTATTGCACTCATTAAATTGTATTACCTTACCCTTTCTGCGCTGGCTTCTGCCCTCAAAATAACACTTATCCGGCTTTTTCCATGCTTTTCGTTACCAATTCAATATAGTGTATCATACACATGCCCAGATTGCAAGAGGCGGTTCGTCTCACCGCTGTTCCAGACTACACCCCTGAGTTCAATGTACAGTGGGGGCTGAGGTGTGTGCAAATGCGCATGTGCATTGTGCCTGAAAGCCTGAATTTCAATGTGTAGTGGGGGCTGAGGTGGCTGGACTTTACGAGGCGATACCGTAAAAGCGCGCTGCCCAAGATTGCATAACATAATACAGCATGTAGTGGGCGCGCTGATCAGGTTCGCCGACAAAGCCAGCACCGAAGTGCCCCTTGTAAACCTTCCGGGAAGCCGCCACACCCCAACGCCCTTCACTAACCTTTCGGGAAGCCGCCTACTCTTCAAGATACCGCTTCACATAAAATCCCGTATACGACTGCGCACACTTTGCGACCTCCTCCGGAGTTCCCTGCGCTACCACAGTTCCGCCGCCATCTCCGCCTTCCGGTCCCATATCAATGATATAGTCAGCAGTTTTAATGACATCCAGATTGTGCTCAATTACAATCACCGTATTTCCGCCCTCGACAAGCTTTTGCAGCATCTCCGTCAGCTTATGCACATCCGCAAAATGAAGACCCGTCGTCGGCTCATCCAGAATATAGATCGTCTTTCCGGTACTCTTTCGGCTAAGCTCCGTTGCCAGCTTGATACGCTGTGCCTCCCCGCCAGACAACGTTGTCGATGGCTGTCCGAGACGGATATAGGAAAGTCCTACCTGATAAAGCGTCTCAATCTTACGGTAAATCGAAGGAACATTTTCAAAAAAGCCAAGTGCCTCCTCTACTGTCATGTTCAGCACATCATAAATGCTCTTTCCCTTATATTTGACTTCAAGTGTCTCACGATTGTAACGCTTGCCCTTGCATACCTCACACGGCACGTACACATCCGGCAAAAAATGCATTTCAATCTTCACGATACCATCACCAGAGCATGCCTCACAGCGTCCACCCTTTACATTAAAGCTGAAGCGTCCTTTATTGTAGCCTCTCGTCTTTGCATCTACCGTTGACGCAAACAGATCGCGAATCATATCAAACACACCGGTGTACGTCGCCGGATTGGAGCGCGGTGTGCGTCCGATCGGGCTCTGGTCAATGTTAATTACCTTGTCAAACTGCTCCAAGCCCTTGATCTCCTTATATGCGCCCGGAATGGTTCTCGCACGGTTCAGCTGCTTTGCCAGTACCTGATACAAAATCGAATTGACCAGGCTGCTCTTACCGGAACCGGAAACACCGGTCACGCAGGTAAATACCCCCTTCGGAAACTTCACTGTAATATTCTTTAAATTATTTTCCTTCGCACCAACTACAGTCAGCCAGCCTTGCGGCTCTCTTCTCATCTTTGGAACCGGGATTTTAAGCTCTCCGCTCAAATATTTTCCGGTAATGGATGCCGGATTTTTCATCAACTCTTCGGCCGTACCCGCAGCGACAACTTCTCCGCCATGCTCACCCGCTCCCGGTCCGATGTCTACGACATAATCGGCAGCACGCATCGTATCCTCGTCATGCTCCACAACAATCACTGAGTTGCCCAGATCCCGTAAATGCTTTAATGTGCCAAGAAGCTTATCATTATCTCTCTGGTGCAGACCGATGCTCGGCTCATCCAGAATATATGCCACACCGACCAGACCAGAGCCAATCTGCGTCGCCAGACGAATACGCTGTGCCTCGCCGCCGGACAGCGTACCGGTCGCACGCGACAGACACAGGTAATCCAGACCAACATCAATCAAAAACTTTACGCGCGCGCGAATCTCCTTTAAGATCTGCTCACCAATCAGCATCTGCGTCTCGGTAAGCTTCAAATCAGACAAAAATTGATAGAGGTCTTTGATTGAAAGATTCGTCACCTCGTAGATATTTTTATCTGCTACGGTCACTGCCAATGATTCCTTTTTCAGACGCATGCCCTTACAAGTTGAACACGGCGTAATGCGCATAAATGTCTCATACTCTGCCTTGGTGGACTCCGAGCCTGTCTCCCGATAGCGGCGTTCCACATTCTTAATTAAGCCCTCAAAAACGATATCATATACACCCTCTCCGCGCTGTCCTTTGTAACGCACCTTTACGCTCTTGTTCGTTCCATGAATCAAAATGTCATGAATTTCCTTGCTGTAGGACTCAAATGGCACGTCCAGAGAAAAATGAAACTCCTCTGCCAATGCATTTAAAATGGCTCTCGTGAAGCTGCTCTGATCGGTGCAGGACTGCCAGCCCGGCACGATAATCGCACCTTCATCAATGCTAAGCGACTTGTCCGGAATAATCAGATCCTCATCAAATTCCATCTTATAGCCCAGACCAAAACAGGTCGGGCAGGCGCCAAACGGATTATTAAAGGAAAAGCTTCTCGGCTCAATCTCATCGATACTGACACCACAGTCCGGGCAGGAAAAATTCTGACTGAACGTTCTCGGTGTCCCATCTACCACCTCCACAAATGCCAATCCCTCTGCCAGCTTCAATACATTCTCAAGAGAATCTGCCAGACGCTTCTCAATGCCCTCCTTGATCACAAGACGGTCTACTACAATCTCAATGTTATGCTTAATATTCTTGTCAAGCGTGATCTCCTCTTCCAGATCGTACTGACTGCCATCAATGCGCACGCGCACATATCCGCTCTTTCTGGCCTGCTCCAGCACCTTCTCATGGCGTCCCTTCTTTCCACGGACAACGGGTGCTAACAGAATAATCTTTGTGCGCTCCGGCAGTTCCATCAAGTTGTCTACCATCTGATCCACTGTCTGACGGCTGATCTCACGTCCGCAGACAGGACAATGCGGAACACCGATGCGCGCATATAGCAGACGAAAGTAATCATAGATTTCCGTTACGGTACCTACGGTAGAACGCGGGTTGCGGTTCGTTGACTTCTGGTCGATTGAAATCGCCGGCGGCAGACCCTCAATACTCTCAACATTCGGCTTTTCCATCTGACCAAGGAACTGCCTCGCATAGGAAGAAAGTGATTCCATATAGCGGCGCTGACCCTCTGCATAAATCGTGTCAAATGCCAATGAAGACTTTCCGGAACCGGACAACCCGGTTAAAACAACGAGTTCATCTCTCGGAATATCCAGATCAATGTGCTTTAAATTATTCTCGGCTGCACCCCGGATCCGGATAAATTTCTTGTTTTCCATAATTCTATCTTGTACCTTTCTCGCTATGTTTGATTTCTTTAATTGAAGTTCACAGACGCCCATTTCGTCCTGCTGATCGGCTTCATGCAAGCATGAAGCATGAGATTTATCGTCTCAGTTTGCTGAAACAGCTGGCATGACATGTGGACTTTAATTATCCAAATACTGCTTTAAGTTTCTCATCTGATCACGAAGTTCTGCTGCTGCCTCAAAGTTCAGCTCTGCCGCTGCCTTATTCATCTGCTTTGCTACCTTTGCAATCAGTTTCTCAAGTTCCTGCCTGCTCATCGACTCCGGATCCTTTGCCAGCTTCTCATCCGCCTTCTCCGCTGCCTTTGAAATCGAGATCAGATCGCGGACGGCCTTCTTGATTGTGGTTGGTGTGATAGTATGCTCAATATTATACTGATTCTGAATCTCACGTCTTCGCTTCGTCTCTTCAATCGCATTTCGCATAGAGTCGGTAATCGTATCGGCATACATCACTACATGGCCTTCGCTATTTCGCGCCGCACGGCCAATCGTCTGAATCAGCGATGTCTCCGAGCGGAGAAAGCCCTCCTTATCAGCATCTAAGATCGCCACCAGTGCAATCTCCGGAATATCAAGGCCCTCGCGCAGAAGGTTAATACCGACTAATACATCAAACACATCCAGACGCATATCACGGATGATCTGTGCTCGCTCAAGTGTATCAATATCCGAATGCAAATATCGCACGCGAATCCCCGCATCCCGCAGATATCCCGTCAGATCTTCTGCCATTTTCTTTGTCAATGTCGTGACAAGCACCTTATTTTTTGCGCGGGTTGTCTTTCGAATCTCAGCAATCAAATCGTCAATCTGTCCTTCTACCGGACGCACATCAATCGGCGGATCTAGCAGCCCGGTCGGACGAATTACCTGCTCAGCGCGAAGCATCTCATGCTGCGCCTCATACTCGCCCGGTGTTGCTGACACAAACAGCATCTGATCAATCTTACTCTCAAACTCACCAAAATTCAATGGGCGGTTATCCAACGCTGACGGCAAACGAAAGCCATAATCCACTAATGTGGTCTTTCTGGAACGATCACCTGCAAACATACCACGCACCTGCGGCAGCGTAATATGAGACTCATCGACAATAATCAAAAAATCATCTGGAAAGTAATCCATCAGCGTAAATGGCGGTGAACCAGCCGGAAGTCCTGCCAGATGGCGCGAATAATTCTCAATACCGGAACAAAATCCTGTCTCTCGCATCATCTCAATGTCATAATTCGTGCGCTCTGATATGCGCTGTGCCTCCAGCAAACGGTCATTTCGCTTAAAGAAATCTACGCGTTCCTTTAGCTCTTCCTCGATATCTTTTGTCGCACGAAGCATCTCCTTTGGATCAACAACATAATGAGAAGCCGGGAATATCGCAACATGCTTTAGCCTGCTCTTTACCTGCGCCGTCAACGGATCAAACTCACTGATCTGATCAATCTCATCCCCGAAAAACTCGACGCGTATCGCAATCTCGCCCTCATTTGCCGGAAAGATCTCCACCACATCACCATGAACACGGAACGTACTGCGGTGAAAATCCATGTCATTTCGCTCGTACTGCATATCGACAAGCTTATGAATGACCTCATCGCGGTCTTTTATCATACCCGGACGAAGTGACAAAATCATGTCCTTATAGTCCACCGGACTTCCTAACCCATAGATACACGAAACCGATGCCACCACGATAACATCACGCCGTTCCGAAAGTGCCGCCGTCGCAGAAAGCCTTAATTTATCAATCTCCTCATTGATCGCAGAATCCTTCTCTATATAAGTATCAGACGATGGCACATACGCCTCCGGCTGATAATAATCATAGTAAGAAACAAAATATTCAACTGCATTTTCTGGAAAAAATTCCTTCATCTCAGCATACAGCTGCCCTGCCAGCGTCTTATTATGGGAAATAATCAAGGTGGGGCGGTTCAATGCCTGAATCACATTTGCCATCGTAAATGTCTTTCCTGAACCGGTTACACCCAGCAGCGTCTCAAACTGATTTCCCTCTTTAAATCCTTTTACAAGCTCCTCAATCGCTCTCGGCTGATCGCCAGTCGGTGCATATTCCGACACCAGTTTAAAATGATCCATACCCTTCTTCCCTCCTTCGATGCTGTTGTCTTTCTCTTATTGTTTCCTATATGTTTTATTCTACCATATCTTTTTCAAAAAGTATAGCAAATTTTGAACATTTGTTCGCCTTTGTTTTTGTGCATTTTACCGAAAGTGTGTTCTATCTATTTTAATAAAAAGATACCAGGGTCAAAAATCCTCTTGACCCTGGTATCATATTATTCCTCCACCTTCATTTTCTCCTCTGCCTCTGGCGGCACCTCAAGCACGCCAAAACGCCACAGCATCGGATAAATATAAGAGACACCACGAATATCACCAAGTGCTTTCGGACGATTTGCCTTTTTCAGTTTTATTGCATTTGAAAATGCCATAGCGATGCTGCTCCATGCCAGTGACTTGCTGTTTTCACGCCGATCGATCCACAGTTCCCTCGTCAGTCCGCCATTTCGTCCCTTCTTAATTGTATAAGAAAATGGAAGACCGGACACTGTTTTAAATGGACATCCCTGATACGCAATCACAGCCTGCCACAAAAGTTCTTTGGCATTTTCTTCATTACCAGACTGTACCGCGTCAAGTAACGCCTGTCTGCACTCATGTAATTGCTGCTTTTCATCACTCATATTGCTCATTATTTCCTGCTTCTATCACTCCGATATTTTCCTGTTTATTTTTTAAACTATACTTTTTATCTTTAATCTGTCCAGTGATTGTAAATATTTGCCAGAATCGCACCTGAAATATTGTGCCATACAGAGAAAACAGCTCCCGGAACAGTTGCCATCGCTAAATTTGGAAATGCAGTTGCTGCAAGAGATGTTGCAAGACCAGAGTTCTGCATACCGACCTCAATGGAGACTGCTTTTGTTTTAGATACCCCCATATGCAGCAACCTGCCAACTGCAAAACCACCGATATAACCCAATAAGTTATGCAAAATTACAACCGCAAAGACAACCACGCCGGCAGAAAAAATCTTCTCTGAATTGTGAGACACAACTGCAGCAACAATCAAGCAAATAGCCACTACAGACACAGACGGCAAAACCTTGACAAGGCGGTGGGTAACAGTGCCAAACAGCTTATTGATGACAAATCCAAATCCGATCGGGATGATAACGACCTTAATAATTGAAAGGAACATACTCATTGCATCTACGGTAACGGTTGTTCTCAGCAACAGGTAAGTAATTGTTGGCGTAAGAAATGGTGCAAGCAGAGTGTTTACACTTGTCATTCCTACTGAAAGAGCAACGTCTCCCTTTGATAGATATGTAATCACATTGCTGGAAGTTCCGCCAGGACAGGTTCCTACCAACACAACACCTGCAAGCAATGCGGCATCCAGACCGAAAAGCTTCCCAAGTACAAAAGCTAAAACAGGCATAATCGTGAACTGAGCAACACAGCCAATCAGAATATCCTTCGGTCTTGTAAAAATCAGCTTAAAGTCCTCTAACTTTAACGTAAGTCCCATGCCAAACATAACAATCATCAGCAAATAGTTCACCCACGAAGTCTGAACCCACAGGCAGCTCTTGGGGATGAACAATGCCATAGCCGCAACGACAAGCACAATAAACGCCATATACTTTCCAAAAAAGTTGCTGATTTTTTCTAGTTTTTCCATTCTGTTTTCCTCCCATATGTTAATACTTTTTAACCGGATCAAAGCCTTTTTGCAGACGCTCTTTGAGCAATGTATTTCGTTTCGTCACTGTCACATTCCTCACCGCGTAGGCAAGCGCTTTTTTTGTGCCAATGAGTACCAAAACTTTCTTTGCTCTGGTGATTCCGGTATAGAGCAGGTTTCGCTGAAGCATTACAAAATGCGTCATCATGATCGGCATCACTACAATCGGATATTCAGATCCCTGTGCCTTATGAATTGTCGTGGCATAGGCATGAACGAGTTCATCCAACTCCGACACATCATACGCAATCTCTCTGCCTTCAAAGTTTACCATCAGCGTTCGCTCCTGAAGATCCACAGCACTGACCATTCCAATATCACCATTAAAAACTTCCTTATCGTAATTGTTGCGAATCTGCATAACCTTATCGCCCATGCGAAAAGCAAGTCCGTTGCGCCGAAGCGCCTCTCCTTCCGGATTTAATGCTTCCTGTAATGCCAGATTTAAATTCGCTGCGCCGACAACACCTCTCTGCATCGGTGTCAGCACCTGAATCTGAGTGGGTTGTGTCCGATAATAGCTGCTCAACTTGTGCGCCACAAGCTGCGTAATCTGTACCACTGCCTGTTCCGGATCCTCCTGCTCCATAAAGAAGAAATCTGCATCCCTTCCATTTGAGATATCCGGCATTTTCCCCTCATTGATTCGATGTGCATTCATGATGATGCGACTTGTCTGCGCCTGTCGGAAAATGTGTGTAAGACGCACGACCGGAATTACACCAGAGTCAATGATATCACGAAGTACATTCCCTGCGCCAACCGATGGCAGCTGGTCAATATCTCCAACCAGAATAAGCCGCATCCCGGATGGAACTGCCTTCAGCAGAGAATTCATCAGAATAATATCAATCATGGAACACTCATCCACAATCAGCACATCACCTTCCAACGGATTCTCCTCATTTTTCTGATAGCCATCTGGCGGCTTATACTCCAACAGCCGATGAATCGTCTTTGCTTCCATCCCAGCCGCCTCACTCATGCGCTTCGCTGCTCGGCCAGTCGGAGCTGCCAGCAAAATTTCAAGTACAAATGCACGATATGCCGCAATGATTCCTTGCACCGTCGTCGTCTTTCCCGTACCGGGTCCGCCCGTCATTACCATGATTTTCGATATTGCTGCTTTTCGAATGGCAAATGCCTGTACTTCATCGTATTGCATCTGAAGCTTTGTCTGAATTTTTTCTACATCAATTGAAAGTTCCTTATTTCCTGTCTTCCTTCTTGCAGCAGTCAGCTGCTGCCACAGTCGATCCGATGCCGGGGATTCCATCAATCTTTTCAGTTTAACCGCCGTACTTGTCTCTGCGTAGTAAAAGGCTGGCAGATAGAGTGCCTGAAATCCACCAGAATCATCCGCTAATGCCATTTCCTGTGATATTGCACTTTTCAGCTTTGCACTTTGTAATCTTGTGTTTTGCAATTCAAAACTTTGAGGCACTACATTTTGTACAATCAAATCCTGCGCCTCTATCATCTGTTCAATAACAGCCAAAACTGTCTGTTCCTCTGCCTCTAAAAGCTCTTGTGCTGTCTTTACGAGCTGATCTTTCTTGGCAAACACATGCCCTTCATCTGCCAGATTACTCAGCGTATACAAAATCCCGCTTCTTACACGCACCTGCGCATTTTTCTCAAAACCCAGCTTCTGTGCGATACTGTCCGCCGTTTTAAATCCAATTCCCCAAATATCATCCGCCAGACAATATGGATTTTCCTTCATTTTAGCAATGCTGTCATTGTCATATTGGCGATAAATCTTGGCTGCAAACGATGTACTGACACCATGCCCCTGCAAAAAGAGCATCACATTCTTGATCTCCTTCTGCCGCTCCCAGCTTTCGTGAATCTTCTGAATTCGCTTCTGACCGATTCCTTCCACCTCGCACAATCGTCCAATATCATTTTCAATCACTTCAATCGTTTCGGTGCCAAACTTGCGCACAATCCTGCCTGCAAACTTTGGGCCAACACCCTTTATTAAACCAGAGCCCAGATACTTTTCAATTCCAAAGATTGTTGCCGGAAGCGTCTCCTCCCATGACTGCGCTGCAAACTGCCTGCCATATTTGCTGTCCACCTTCCAGCTTCCATCAATCAAAAGGACTGAACCGACACTGACATCCAGCAGACTTCCCACAACCGTGACCAGATCCTTCTCATTTTTTACCACACATTTCAAAACAGTATAGCCATTTTCCGGATTCTGATAGGTGATTCGTTCCACCACACAGCGAAGCTTCATACCTTCCACCTTTCCACTCTTATTGCTGCTCTTTCATTTCCCTTAATCCATCCACATGCAGTGCCTCCAGTTTTTCATATGCTGCCGTCTTTTCAATAATTGCCTGAATCAGACAGTCAAGTTCCTGCCCTTTGCGATAATCTGCCGGTGCAAAATAACGAATTCGATTGTCGTGCATCATACGGTACACTTTTTCCTTGTTTCCTGTATCCGGATCATACACACCTATCGCATGACCGCCATATGTATTCACCAGCTTCATACTCGGAATATCCGTATCGCTGTCACCAATATAGACGATATTGCGAAATGGCACGCGCATCTGGTCAGCAGCAAAATAGTCATTGACTGCCTGATCATTAACATCAAGCGTTCCCTTCTCAATGCGAAATAGAAACTGGGTCTTACTGGTATAGTTGATCGCCTGCGCCGGCCAGATTGCCACGCCATTCTCATCGTAATAGAAAGCACTCGCATAAATCTCCTCAAATGATCCACGCTTTGCAATCTCTGTTCCCTCAATCATCTCCTTCAGGCCAGAAGAAATGATATAATGCTCCACGATAACACCATGTTCTGCACCGTACTGGCGCACACGCTCAAACCACTCATCCACACCCGGAAACAATGCCACTCTTGAACCATACTCCTCCAGGGCTTTTCTGCTCAGATCAAAATGCCCTTTCGCTTCACGCACCATCTTATACATATAAGCAAGGTTGGAGTCCATTCCATTTTCCCGTGCCATCCGGTTCGATTCTTCCCAAAAACGATCCACATGATAATTGACCGATTGAATGTAACCCTGAGCCTGCATATCATCAGGAGACAACGTCCTGTCAAAATCATAGCAGATTGCCAGTACCGGACGATTTTCTTTACTTTTTCGCTTGAAATTAAATGGATTTTCTCGGATTTCCTGATTTAAATTCAGTTTTGTATCCAATTCATCAAACTCTTTTTTCTGTCTGTTCATGCAATTCCCCTTTCTGCAAAAACAAATTTTGTTAATGCCAGTTTTTCTTTCCGAATACAAACCGCTTTTAACAGAATGGCGACACGAATTTTTCTGTTTCGCGCCGCCATTTTCTCACGTATCGTATTACTCCAGCTACGAGCCGCTTAGTCAACCCGCATTTTTTGTTTTCACAATTAATTATGATGTTGGGGTCAAAAGGCATTTTGCCCCCTTTGATACCAGATTGCTACGTGC
>CAVJTU010000080.1:0-13002 GCA_963652495.1 uncultured Oscillospiraceae bacterium | reverse complement strand
TAGAACAAACGTTTTGAAGGCTTGGTTGAAATTCAGTAAAAGAAAAAAACGAGAAGTTTACTCGTCAGAGCTGTCTTATCTTTATAACAACTTGACAAAGATATCTGAATTTTCTATGATGGCATATGATGATGTTGGGGGCAAAAGGCATTTTGACCCCTTTGATACCACGAAAGGAATTGAAAAACAAAATGGACACCATGCAAACTTTTATCAGCGGAGACCGACAGTTTTGCTTTGTCTCCCAGTTTAATTACATCCGTGAGGCCGGAACCGCCAATGAAAAAAAAGCCGCCGAAACGATCCTTGCCATGCTGAAAAGCGAAACCAGTGATGTGCAGATTCGCACGGAGGAATTTTCATTCTTTGCTCCGAAACTCAAGACATCCTTTTTTGAGGTGACAGCACCATATCACAAAGTTTATGAAGCATGCACCTTCGGTTTTTGTGCAAACACAAGTGAGGACGGACTGGAGGCCGATTTTGTCTATCTGGAAAATGCAGATGATATCAGCATGAAGCAGGCATCCGGAAAGATCGTAATGGTAAACGGCTATATCGGCCGCACAATGCTTGAAAAGCTGAAAATGGCCGGTGCACTTGGTTTTGTATCGTTTTCCGGTACACCAGTCGATACCGGAAAGAAACGACTCCCTGCGGTGAAAAATCTCGGACAGTCCGATCATCTTGCTGCCCTTCCCGGCATATGCATTCATTTTCTGGATGCTGCTGAAATTGTGGAAAAGAATGCTTCCAGAGTGCGCATGATATGCAATCAGACCATTGAAACGCATACCTCTCAGAATATCTGCGCACGTATTGAAGGTACCGACAAACAAGATGATATTTTGACGGTGACTGCTCATTATGACTCTGTTTTGCAAGGGCCGGGTGCTTACGACAACATGTCCGGATGCGCAATCGTGATGGAGCTGTTTCATTGGTTTTCTGCTCACAAGCCGCGCCGCACAATGGAATTTATCTGGTTTGGATGCGAAGAAAAAGGACTTCTTGGAAGCCGTGCCTACGTGAATGCACACGAGCATGAATTATCCCGTCACCGCTTCAATATGAATATCGACCTTGCCGGACAGACACTGGGCGGCACCGTGATGGGAATCACAGGTGATCCATCCATCTGCCGCCAGTTTGAAGCACTCGCTGAAAAATGCGGTATTGGCATGACTGCACGCTCTGCTGTCTGGAGCAGCGATTCCAACACCTTTGCGTGGAAACGCATTCCGTCCATGACATTAAACCGTGACGGCTTCGGTATGCATACCGAGTATGACACAATTGATTTGATCTCTGCGTGGTCCCTTCGCCGCAGCGCACTTTTACTTTGTACCGTTGCTGATTATCTGGCAAATGAAGATACCTTTCCACTGTGCGGCGAGATTCCGGCTGAATTTTTAGCGCAGCTTGATGCCTCGTTTAAAAGAAAAGACTAACGCTCCTTATTTTTCAATCAACATCGCGTTTTTTCGATATATCTCATAAAAAGATGCTAATGCTGCCAGGGTCAAAAGGTCAGAAAGCCGATGCAAGATTGCGAGAGTGCAAAGCACGCAGCAATCTGGTAGCAAAGGGGGCAAAATGCCTTTTGACTCCAACATCATGCTAATATAATACGATGATTTTAAACGTAGGGCGAGCACCGTCATTTGGAAGACTCATGATAACACTCTGCCCTACCCCCACATTTACAAAAACTCCCGCATTCTTCCCATAAAATCCTCTTCCGTGTGGATCAGTCCCTCTGCGATCTGTCTGGCCTCCCGGCTGGCATCCTTACATTCATTCTGACACTTTGCGATGCTTTGAATGCCCATGTTACATCCATTCATCATCAGCTTTGCCACCTGATGGCAGTCTCCCTTCATCATAAGACGCATCTCCGTCGTAATCCATGAAGATGCCGCTGCCACCCGGCTAGGCTCCTTCTCAGAATCACCTGCCTGCATCAAAAGACGCGATGTCTCCTTCTCGACACGCTCATGCTCTCTGCGGTAATCTTCTACTGCCCGCTCTAACTCACTGTCCTCCAGATAATCCTCTACCTGTTCCATACTGCGAAGTGCCATCTTGCATCCCACATTGCATTCCTTCAAAAGCTTTGCCGTCTGGTCATTCATCATCATGCTTTCCTCCTGTGAATTACTATCGTTTCATACTACCATTCATTTCAATATCAAAAAGCTTCGATAAAAAGCTTCTTTCTTTCACAGTATCCATCAAAAAATAAGTTTTTATACACTATCCCAGAAAGAAAAAATCCCCCGAAACGATGTTTGCACACCATTTCGAGGGAAAATTTTACTATTGATTTTTCGTGAGATTTATAAAGAATACTCTAATTATCTCTGCACACGAGCTCCAGCACCGCCCATGATTGCTTCAACTTCCTTCTTGCTAGCCATAGTGGTATCACCAGGAGTAGTCATAGCCAGTGCGCCGTGAGCTGCACCGTAGTTAACAGCCATCTCAGCATTCTCAGTGGTCATCAAACCATAGATCAGACCAGAAGCGAAGGAATCACCGCCGCCTACACGGTCCATGATCTCCAGGCCGTTGTAATCCTTAGCCTTGTAGATCTCGCCATCTGCCCAGCAGATTGCGCTCCAGTCATTAACAGTAGCGGTCTTAACCTGACGAAGAGTAGTAGCTACAGCCTTGAAGTTCGGGTAAGTCTTAGCTGCCTCGTTGATCATCTTCTTGTATCCGTCAAGGTTCAGAGTCTTTAAGTTTGCATCGTTGCCCTCGATCTCGAAGCCAAGGCAAGCAGTGAAGTCTTCCTCGTTACCGATCATAACATCAACGTACTTAGCAATTTCCTTGTTCACTTCCTGAGCCTTAGCCTGTCCGCCGATTGCGCTCCACATGGATGGACGGTAGTTTAAGTCGTAAGATACGATGGTTCCATACTTCTTAGCGGTCTTGATTGCAGCCAGAACGGTCTCGCAGGACTGCTCAGACAGTGCAGCGTAGATACCGCCGGTATGCAGCCAGCGAACACCCAGAGTTCCGAAGATGTACTCGAAATCGAAGTCATCCGGAGTAGCCTTGGAAATAGCAGTATTTGCACGGTCAGAGCAACCTACAGCACCACGGATTCCGTAACCTCTCTCAGTGAAGTTTAAACCGTTACGGCAGATACGGCCGATACCGTCAGTCTTCATCCACTTGATCAGGGAAGTGTCAACACCACCCTGGCAGATGAAGTCCTCCATCAGCATACCAACCTCGTTATCAGCAAATGCAGTGATAACAGCAGTATTCATCTTGAAGCACTTTCTTAAACCACGGATTACGTTGTACTCTCCGCCGCCTTCCCATGCACGGAAGGATCTTGCTGTACGGATTCTGCCCTCGCCCGGATCAAGACGAAGCATAACCTCGCCCAGAGATACTGCATCAAACTTGCACTCGCTTGCTGGTCTTAAATTTAAATTCATTTTTTCTAAACCATACCTTTCTTATACGAACTTTGCTTTGCCAACCTTACTTTTTCCTCTGGTTGGTTTATTTGTTTCTTGTCGATTCAAACAGCCTTTTTCCAGGCCGCTTGAATCAAACTTATTCTTGAACTTGAATAGGACTTATTTTTCCTGCGGTTTTCCTGCGGAAATAATTAGCCGCGGATCTCCTTAACCTTTGCAACAGCTTCCTTTGTCATTGCACAGATCTTATCGAACTCGCCAGCCTTGATCATGTCACCCTTTACCATCCAGCTTCCGCCGCAGCAAATGATCTTGTCACAGCCTAAGTAATCTGCCAGATTCTTGGTGTTGATTCCGCCTGTCGGCATGAACTTAATCATGGTATACGGAGCTGCCATAGCCTTGATCATAGCAACGCCGCCTGCCTGCTCAGCCGGGAAGAACTTAACAACCTTCAGTCCGCGCTTAACAGCCTGTGCAACTTCAGACGGAGTGATGCATCCTGGGAATACCGGAATCTCCTTCTCCAGACAGTAATCAACGATCTCCGGATCAAATCCAGGGCTAACGATGAACTTAGCGCCTGCCTTAACCGCACGGTCTACCTGATCGATAGTCAGAACAGTACCTGCACCAACTAACATCTCCGGATAAGCCTCGCTCATCAGACGGATGGACTCCTCTGCTGCTTCTGTACGGAAAGTAACCTCTGCACAAGCCAGACCACCCTCTACTAAAGCCTTTGCTAATGGAAGTGCATCCTTTGCATCGTTCAGTACTACAACTGGAACAACGCCATACTCTTTAAACTGTTCACTGATAGTCATTTCTTTATTCCTCCTTTTGCCCCTGCCCAAAAATGGACACACTAAGGGCGTATGTTAAGTACATCGTTCTACGTGATGTCACCTATCATTATACTACCATTTTTTTACCGATTCGCCAATAGGAGACGTATATTTCTGCGTTTTTGCCAATTTTATGGCAGAAATCGCTCATAATTTTTGTAAATTTTTATTTTGTCACAGACGCTTTTCAAAATTGCCGGACATAACAGAAACGCCTTCGTCAGCAATTACGAACGCATGAGGGTCTATGCTGTGAATAATGTCAATAAACTCCGACTGTTCAAATTTATTGATGCAGCAAATGAGAATCTTTGTTTTCTCTTTGGTATAAGCACCCACGCCAGTCCACTCGGTCACACCACGACCGGTCTCCTTTAAAATCTTCTGGTCGATTCCGTCATGCTTCGTGAAAATCATCAACCGCACCGTGATATTCTGATAATGAACACGATCCATCATCAGTGTAAAGAATACCATGTAGATCAGTGAATAGATCACAATCTCAATGTCAAACATCAGAAGCAGACAGGCATAGACAAGCGCATTGACAAACAAAGAAATCTTGCCTACCGATGCATGCTTAAACTTTCGTGCCGCCCACACACCGATGATATCCACACCACCGCCGCTGCCGCCGGCCACAAGCAAAAGACCAACACCAAATCCTGTAATAATGCCGGCAATCAAAACGGAGGCCACAACAGAATCGACAATCGGTGTAGCCGGAATCGGAATCAGGTTTGCAAACAAACTGATCGAGGTTGAGCCGATAATCGTCTTAAATAAGAAATTCTTTCCGACACCCTTCCATGCCAGAAGCAGAAGCGGAATATTTGTAAAGAAATATACCGTACCGTAAATATTGCGCCCACCCAAATCCACGACATGACCAATCAGGTATGTGATAATCTGTGCGATTCCAACTCCGCCGCCGCTATAGAGATCATACGGAATCAGAAAATAATTCATGCCGAACGTATACAAAAACGCGCCAACAATAATGGCTGCCACCTTCATCCATCTTGACCGTATTCTGTCCATCACAATGCCCTCTTGATAGCCGCCATCAGTTCATCATATGTCTCATATGCCGGCAGATCCGGATTCTCATTCTTGATGGAATCGGTGCTGCGGAATAAAAAGCCTGCCTTGCTTGCACGAATCATGCCAAGATCATTGTAGCTGTCGCCGCTTGCGATTGTCTCAAAGCCAATCGACTGAAGTGCCTTTACTGTAGTCAGCTTGGACTGCTCAATTCTCATCCGAAATCCGGTAATCTCACCGTTTTCTGCCACTTCAAGGCTGTTGCAGAAAATAGTAGGCCAGCCAAGCTTTTTCATAAGAGGTGCCGCAAACTCGCTAAAGGTATCGCTGATGATGATTACCTGTGTCATGCTTCGAAGCTCATCCAGAAACTCCCTTGCACCCGGCATCGGATCAATCGTCTCGATTGTCTGCTGAATTTCCTTTAATCCAAGACCATGCTCCTTTAAAATGCCAAGTCTCCACTTCATCAGCTTGTCGTAATCCGGCTCATCTCTCGTTGTCCTTTTAAGTTCTGGAATGCCGCTTGCCTTTGCAAATGCAATCCAGATTTCCGGTACCAATACACCTTCAAGATCCAAACATACAATATTCATCGTACTCTCCTGCCTTTCTTTAAGTTGGGAGTAAAAGTTTTTTCCCAACTGATGCCGGATTGCTGCGCATTGCGCTCCCGCAATCCTCAAAATATGCGTAACTATTACTCCTCTACCTCGATGTCAAGACCAAGCTCCTTCGGCAAGAAACGCGGACATACATTATCTGTAGTGATGATAACAGATGCTGCCAGTCGTGTGCCGATCTCAACGGCCTCCTTTAATTCCTTTCCGTAGGTCATACCGATTGCAACACCGGCAAAGAACGCATCTCCTGCGCCTGTCGTATCACGCACTGTTACCTTGCGCGCCGGATGAATGCCTTTATTTCCTTTGCAATCTGCATACACGGCACCGTCACCGCCCATTGTGACAACGATTGCCGGAATCTGGGAACTCATCACCTTGGAGGAAATGATCTCACGCAATTCCTCCGGCGTCTTATCCTCATAATCCTCTGCAAAGAAAATGCCTGCTTCAAGCTGATTGCATACGAAGCAATCAAAACGCTTTAAATAATCGCGTCTCTCAACTGCAATGCTCATGTTTGTGACAACACCGTAAACCTTCTTATTGTACTTCTCTGCCAATTGGAAGGTCTTTTTGATAATTTCCTTGTCAATGTCCATTTCTAACACAATGGAATCTGCCTTGGAGATGATCTCGTCTCCCTTTTCCTCCAGCGTATACAGCAGCGGATACAGGTTTGGTCTCTGCGAGATGGAACCCGCCAGATCGCCCTTGCTGTCAAATACAGCCAGCCAGGTTCCCATTCCGCCCGGAACGCTCTTTACATAGCTGGTATCTACTTTGTGTCTCCTTAACTTGCGCACAACATCCTCGCCAAGTGCAGATGTGTCCACGATGCTGACATAGGTCGGCCGAAGCTCCACATTTGCAATGTCCTCTACGACATTTCGTGTTACGCCTCCGTGTATGTATTCAATCCGTCCCGCATTGCGTCCCGTTGGCACATAAACATCCTCCGGAAAGCCTTTAATATCCACAAATACGGCGCCGATTACTACAATTCCCATGATCTGTCCCCCAGTGTCTTTTCTTTGGTTATTTTGTTCTTTGTATATCCATAACTATGATGTTGGGGTCAAAAGGCTTTCTGACCTTTTGACCCTAGTATCGTTACATATTTATTGTACAAAACATTTTACAAAATGCAAGCATCATTTTCGTTTTGTCCATTGCTTTTTTCCTCATTAAATGTAAAATATAGATATCACAAGATGTTGACTCCATCAACACTGCTTACAAATTTTACGAATTTTAAGGAAGGACGGTACTTAAAAGTGAATTATTTTACGATTAAAGACGGTGCGCTTTTCTTTAAGCGCAGACAGGAAATTCTGGAAGTATGCCCGTGGGGCGCAGGTCTTCGCGTTCGCGCAACGCAAAATCGCAGCTTCTCCGATAAGAATTGGGCGCTTGATGTGCCTGCAAAGGCAGAGGGAAACATTGAGCTGTTTGACGATCACGCAATCGTAAGAAACGGCAATATCTATGCTGTTGTGACAGATTTCGGGCGCCTTAGCTTCTATAATGGGAAGGACGAACTGTTACTAAAGGAATATTATCGCAGCTGGGACTACGGCACAAAGGACTGGAAGGATCTTGACACAATCATTATGCAGCGCGCTGCTGCCAGAACCTATCACGCTGTCGGCGGCGACAATTATGCGCTGAGTGTGCGTTTTGAGGCGGACGACAACGAGAAACTGTTTGGTATGGGTCAGTATCAGCAGCCACAGTTTGATTTGAAGGGCTGCACGCTTGAGCTTGCGCAGAAAAATACACAGGCAAGTGTGCCTTATCTTGTTTCCAGCAAGGGCTATGGTCTTTTGTGGAACAATCCGGCAATCGGACGTGCGACGCTTGGCTGCAACATGACCGAGTTTACCGCAGAGTCCACTCGCCAGATTGACTACTGGATCAATGCTTCTGATACACCTGCCGGTCTTGTGGAGCAATATACCGAGCTGACCGGACGCGTGCCGATGATGCCTGAGTGGGCGATGGGCTTCTGGCAGTGCAAGCTTCGCTATCAGACACAGGATGAGGTGCTGACGATTGCCCGAAAATATAAGGAAATGAACATTCCGCTGTCTGTTATCGTTATCGACTTCTTCCACTGGACACAGCAGGGTGACTGGCGCTTTGACCCGGAATATTTCCCGGATCCGAAGGCAATGATCAAAGAATTGCACGATATGGGCGTTCGCGTGATGGTTTCCATCTGGCCGACAGTTGACCGTGCGAGTGTAAACTACGAGGAAATGAAGGAGCGCGATCTTTTAATCCGTACCGACCGCGGCTTGAATGTCACGATGGAATGCTTCGGAATGGAATGCTTTATCGATCCGACAAATCCAGAAACGCGTGAATTTGTATGGAAAAAGGCAATGGAAAATTATTGCACGCTTGGCGTTGATTTGTTCTGGCTGGACGAGGCAGAGCCGGAATATACCGTTCAGGATTTTGACATCTATCGCTACTACGACGGTCCGGCAAATGAGTGCGCAAATGAGTATCCTGCACGCTACTCTCAGACCTTCTTTGACGGCATGAAGGCAAGCGGTATCGAAAATCCGCTGAATCTGGTTCGCTGCGCATGGGCAGGCTCCCAGCGCTATGGATCCCTTGTCTGGTCTGGTGATGTGCCATCGACCTTTACGTATCTTCGCTATCAGCTGACTGCCGGCTTAAATATGGGTCTTGCCGGAATTGCATGGTGGACAGCCGACATTGGCGGTTTCCACGGTGGAAATGTACACGATCCGGCTTTCCAGGAGCTTTTGATGCGCTGGTTCCAATTTGGTGCTTTCTGCCCGGTTATGCGTCTGCACGGCGATCGTGATCCACACTATAAGCCACTCGGTTCTACCGGAGGCGGCATGGTGGCATCCGGCGCAGACAATGAAATCTGGAGCTACACACCTGAGATTCAGGATATGATGAGCTACTATATTCTGCTTCGTGAGTCCATGAAGAGCTACATCACAACTGTTATGGAAGAAGCTCACGAGAAAGGTACTCCTGTTATCAAGCCACTGTTCTATGATTATCCGACTGACAGGAAATGTTGGGAGATTGCAGACGAATATCTCTTTGGTCATGACTTATTAGTTGCCCCGGTTCTATCCGCTGGTGAGCGCACACGCACATTGTATCTTCCAGAGGGACGCTGGTGCGAGTATGAAACTGGAAAGGTTTATGAGGGTGGATGCACAATTACTGTGGATGCTCCGCTTAACCGCATTCCACTATTTATAAAGGAAGGCAAGACAGTCTTTGCAAAATAAATATGTAATATATAAGGATTTTTTGAATGAAAAAAGACGGTTACTATTCTTCCGGGCAGTTCGCAGGGATGGCTCATGTCACCCTGCGGACCATCCGCTACTATGATAAGCAAGGCATCTTGAAGCCCTCGTTTGTCAGTGAATCCGGCGCGCGCTTTTATACCGACGCAGATTTTGCGCGCCTGCAGCAAATTTTATTATTAAAATATCTTGGCTTTTCTCTCGATGATATCCGTGAAATGATTGTGGACACAAAAGATCTTCACTACATGCTTAATTCCCTCAATATTCAGTTAAATCTCGTGCGCGACCGCATTGAACAGATGCAGCTCGTGGAAAAGGCGATTATTGAAACCTCTGATGCGATCAGCCGCCAGCACAGCATTGACTGGAACCGCATGTTAAATCTGATTCATCTGACCGGCATGGAGGAAAGCTTAAAAAAACAATATCAAAATGCCTCAAACATCTCTGCACGCATCAATCTCCATCGCCTCTATTCGCAGAATAAACAGGGCTGGTTTCCGTGGATTCTGGAGAACTGCCATCTAATGCCCAAAATGAATATTTTGGAGACCGGCTGCGGGGACGGCACGCTCTGGTGTGAAGCAAAAAAATTATTCTCTCAGGATGCCCGTCAAACTGACTGTCAAAACGAGAAGCAGAATAATTGTCAGAAGCCCACTCAAAACCATCCGTCAAATCTTCTTCAAACCTGCTCAATTATGCTGACTGATATCTCAGAAGGAATGCTTCGCGATGCAAGACGTGCGATTGGCGATGGCGATGAATTTTCATTTCGCGAATGCTTCTGCGAGGCACTTCCTTTCGCAGATGAATCATTTGATCTGGTGCTGGCAAATCATGTGCTCTTTTATTGCAATGATGTAGCGCAGGCATGCCGCGAGGCCGCCAGAGTCTTAAAGCCCGGCGGACGATTTTTATGCAGCACTTACGGTTCCGATCACATGAAAGAAATCAGCCGCCTTGTGTCCGATTTTGATTCACGTATTGTACTGTCAGCAGATTGTCTGTACGAACGATTCGGACGGGAAAATGGAGCTGAGATTTTGTCACCCTATTTTAAGGATGTTCAATGGCTCTCCTACGAAGATTCGCTTCTTGTTCCGGATGCCGAGCCGCTAATTCTCTACATCCTCTCCTGCCATGGCAATCAGAATCAATATCTGCTTGATCATTTCGCTGAGTTTCGAAGCTTCGTCAAGAAAAAGACGGATGCTGGATTCTTTGTCACAAAGGATGCCGGGATTTTCTGCTGCACGAAATAACCGTTGAAATCAGGTGCGCTGTTGATGGAACCGGCGGGGATGACCCAATCCGCTGACCTCATTGGCTCCGATTCCTTGTGCAACTTTCACAATTTTTGATTTTTTCAAAAAAAGTGCTTGAAGGTGACGTAACGTCACCTTGTATACTACTGCCTGTCACAGAGCAACAAACGAACCACTTTATCCCCTATTTGAAAGGATTTACTATGACCATTATCGTTACCGGCGGAGCCGGATTTATCGGAAGCAACTTTATTTTTCATATGTTAAATACATACCCGGATTACCGCATCGTATGTTTAGACTGCCTGACTTACGCTGGAAATCTTTCCACTCTGGCTCCGGTTATGGACAACCCGAATTTCCGTTTTGTTAAGGAAAGCATCACCGACCGCGAGGCTGTTTACAATCTGTTCGAGGAGGAGCATCCTGACATCGTTGTTAACTTTGCTGCTGAGAGCCATGTTGACCGTTCTATCGAAAATCCGGAGATTTTCTTAAATACCAACATTCTTGGAACTGCTGTTTTAATGGACGCTTGCCGCAAGTATGGCATCAAACGTTATCATCAGGTTTCCACCGATGAGGTGTACGGTGATCTGCCGCTTGACCGCCCGGATCTGTTCTTCACCGAGGAGACTCCAATCCACACCAGCAGCCCATACAGTTCTTCTAAGGCTGGTGCTGATTTATTGGTTCTTGCTTATCACAGAACCTACGGTCTGCCTGTTACCATCAGCCGCTGCTCCAACAACTACGGCCCGTATCACTTCCCGGAGAAGCTGATCCCGCTGATGATCGCAAATGCATTAAATGACAAGCCGCTGCCGGTTTATGGTACCGGTGAGAACGTTCGTGACTGGCTGTACGTTGAGGATCACTGCCGTGCAATCGACCTGATCATCCACAAGGGACGTGTCGGTGAGGTTTACAACGTTGGTGGACACAACGAAATGAGAAACATCGACATTGTTAAGATCATCTGCAAGGAGCTTGGAAAGCCAGAGAGCCTGATCACCTTCGTAGGCGACCGTAAGGGACATGACATGCGTTATGCAATCGACCCGACCAAGATCCACAATGAGTTAGGCTGGCTGCCGGAGACTAAGTTCGCTGACGGTATCAAGAAGACTATTCAGTGGTACTTAGACAACAAGGAGTGGTGGGAAACCATCATCTCTGGAGAGTATCAGAACTACTACGAGAAAATGTACGCGAACCGCTAATGGAGGTCGCTGTCGAAAGTCAGGGTTGATGGCTGAAAATTCACAAGGCTCCTCCCACCACCTAAAGGTAGTGGATTTTTGCCTATGAAAACGAAAGGATTTTAGAAATGAAAGTATTTGTTACCGGAGTTGCCGGTCAGCTTGGACATGATGTAATGAATGAGCTGGCAAAGCGCGGCTATGAGGGAATCGGAACTGATATTGCACCAGCATATTCTGGTGCTGCTGACGGTACTGCTGTTGTTTCCATGCCGTATGTTTCACTTGATATCACAGATGCGGATGCTGTTGACAAGATCATCTGTGAGTTAAATCCAGATGTTGTTGTTCACTGCGCTGCATGGACTGCCGTTGATCTGGCTGAGGATGAGGACAAGAAAGATAAGGTACACGCAATCAATGCGGATGGTACCGCAAACATCGCAAAGGCCTGCAAGAAAACAGGCAGCAAGATGGTTTACATCAGCACCGATTATGTATTTGACGGTCAGGGTACCACTCCATGGACACCAGACTGCAAGGATTACAAGCCATTAAATGTTTACGGTCAGTCAAAGCTTGACGGTGAGCTCGCTGTTTCTAATACGCTTGACAACTACTTCATCGTTCGTATCGCATGGGTATTTGGCAAAAACGGAAAGAACTTTATTAAGACAATGTTAAACGTTGCCAAAACTCACAGCACCTTAAAGGTAGTCAATGACCAGATCGGCACTCCGACTTATACCTTTGATCTGGCAAGACTGCTTGTTGATATGATCGAGACAGACAAATATGGCTACTATCATGTGACAAACGAGGGCGGCTACATCAGCTGGTATGATTTCACAAAAGAAATCTTCCGTCAGGCTGTTCTTCTTGGACGCACTGAGTACAGTGAAGACAAGGTTACGGTTCTTCCTGTTACCACCGCAGAGTATGGTCTTTCCAAGGCTGCAAGACCATTCAACAGCCGTCTGGAAAAGTCCAAGCTGGTTGAGAATGGATTTACTCCACTTCCAACCTGGCAGGATGCGGTTGCAAGATATTTAAAGGAAATCGAATTTTAAAAACGCAATAAAAAGCTGTGGCAGTTCTTCAAAAGACTGTCACAGCTTTTTATTTATTTTATGATACCAGGGTCAAAAGGTCAGAAAGCCGATGCAAGCTTGCTTGCAAGAGGATTTTTGACCTCTTGACCCGCCAAAAACATGAGTAAGTAGCCATTTTCCGAAGGAAAATGAGCAGATTACGAATGTTTTTGAA
>CAVJTU010000079.1:0-13331 GCA_963652495.1 uncultured Oscillospiraceae bacterium | reverse complement strand
AAAATCCCAAAAAGTGGGAGGTTTTTTTATATTATTTTTTACTCGTCAGCGCTGGTGATCTCGGACAGGCAGTCAACAGTCTGGCGCGATTGCATGTCTATATGAGGCGTATGCCGGCAGGGACGATGGAAATTACTGCTTCGCAGTCCGACCGGCTGTTACAATATGAAAAGCATAACCGTGAGCTTCGCCGTGTATGTGCTTATCTGGCGCGGAAAAAGAGAAAATCGGTGCTGGAGCAGTTCATTCAAAAAAGCTTCAAATCCATGTATCGTCAGGCAGCTGCGGTAGAAAAAGAGATCGCATCAAGTGGGCTGCAGACTTTGGAAGCACAGGCAAAAAAAGAAGAACACCTGATTCACGGAGCATATCATCAGCATAACGTGCTGATCGGGCCAGGGCAGACGGCGGCAGTCAATTTTGAACAGTTTCGTATCGGATGTCAGATTGAAGATTTGTATCAGTTTCTTCGGAAAATCATGGAAAAGCATAACTGGAATAAGGAACTTGGAAAGCGGCTGCTTCATGAATATTGTCGAATCCAAAATCTGTCACAGGAGGAATTGCGGCTGCTCGGCTTCATGATTGCGTACCCGGAGAAATATTGGAAGCAGGTCAATTTTTATTTTAATAACAGCAAATCATGGATTTCAGAGAAGAATATCGAGAAAATAAAAAAGGCAGTGGAACAAACAACGGTACGCACTGCCTTTTCAGAGCTTCTGATACAAAAAACTTTTTAACCGAATCAAGCAAGCAGCGAAGCGGATTGCGAATGTCTGATTTGAACTATTTTTGACAGGTCAGACTCCGTGAAAATACGGACTGTGAGTTGAATTATTGATCAAACATGCGGTAATACTGAAGAATCTCATAATTGTTCAGCCATGTTTTCTCATCGCCAGAAGCTTCCTTTAAGTAATGGCAGGTGCCGTTAGCATCTACGTAGCCGACTGCGTTGATGACAGGAAGCACCTTGGACATCTGTGAAAGGAAACTCTGGTACTTGGTCAGACCAAGACCTGCCACCTCAGCTACCTTCGTGGAGAGATAATTTGCGCTGATGGCAAGATCACTTTCTTCGTCAATATCATAATTTGCCCAGATGAAGAATGGAACCTGCTGGCGCTTCTGCTGCTCTTCCAGTGTCTGATTGTTGATATCAAGACCATTTTCTTCGTATATTGGCTCGATTACATAATCATTTGGCTGATGATCGCCGAAGAAGACAACGATGGTTTTCTTGTCCGAGTTTGACAGTTCGGTGAGCAAATATTTAACAGCATCGTCCGTATATTTCATCAGAGACAGGTAGTTGTTTAAATACTTGGTCGTTTTCGTATTTTGAAACTGAGCCTCGATTGACGGTGTGAAGTTATCATATGGTGTACCATAGCTGCTGTGGTTCTGCATTGTAACATTAAAGATAAAAGCCGGATCGGCACTCTCATTCAAGACATCCAACACCTCTTCAAAATCGGCCTGATCGCTGACATATTTGCGAAGCTGCTCGCCGTGGTGGTAGTTCTTTAAAGAGAGAAACTGACCAAACCCCATCTTTTCGTAGACCGAGCTTCTGTTCCAGCCGGATGCGTTGTACGGATGCATTGCAGTCGTGCTGTAACAGAGCTCTTTCATATGCTCGACAATTGACACCGCATACTTATTGAGGTACTGCTGGTACGGGATGCTTCCGCTCGGAAGAAATGCCATGGAGTTTCCTGTCAGATACTCAAACTCAGAGTTTGCTGTATTGCCGCCGAGTACGGAGACATGCAGGTGACCGCTCACGGTATTTTCAGCACCATCAAGAAGACTTCGGATATATGGCATATAGTCCTCGTTGCAATTAAAGTCGCCGAGTACGGACGGGTCGGAGAAGCATTCATCCATGATTACGATAATGTTTGGAAGTTCATCCGTAGTCGGAGTGATCTCGGTCTGTTCGTCAAGAAGGGATTCGGCATATTCTTTGCTGTAGCCGCTTGGCTCGTCAATCTGAAGATAACGGCTGTCCATCAAAAAAGCAACGAAGAATCCGTTTGTTTTAAACATATATTTTGGTGTAAACAGCGTATTGTCAAGGCTCGTATAATCTGCAATATCCGGCTGATATAAAAAGCGGATATAGAATGCAGACGGGATGATCAAAATCGCGCACAGTGCCAAGCGGATTATCGCGCAAATCGACTTCTTTGCGTGGAACGTCGGAAAATGAAGGCTGCATTTTCCCGCAAGAATGATACAGCCTAAAAAGCCGGAAGACAACCAGGCGATGCGGTACGTGATGCTGAATGTGTAATTATCGGCAACTGTTGCAGCTGTTCCGAGTGAGAGTAGATCCCACGGAAGGATCGGCGAGGAGCGAAACAGGATGACAAAGTAATTTGCCAGTCCTACAATCATCGTAAAGATCAGCAGGATATTCAGCGAAATCTTTGTCGAGCCGCTTATAAAGAAGAAAAACAGAAAGAACAGATAGTAGAAGATGAGATTTAACAAAACCGCATCCATCTCCATCGTTTCCCATACGATATGTGTCATTGACTCTAACAGGAAAAAGGCTGCCGTCGGAAGCAGTATTGTGATGATGACTTTTACAGCCGGGTGAATAGAGACTGGGAGCACATAGATTACCATCGAAACCGCCGCAATGGCAACGAGGATCAAAAGATCCAGTGCGGAAATGCCATTGTAAAAAATAGCCATTCCAATACAGACAGCAAACAATGCCAGAAAAACGAAAAAGCCTGTTTTCTGTCGAGTAGACCAGTTGGACAGGCTTTGTTTATCTTTGGAAGGGTTCGAAATAGTCTTCATAATTGCAAATTACCTTTCTTTGAAATATCGTTATAGAATATAACATTCAACTTCGTAAGTATATCACAAGATTTCATCAAAGAATAGCAGTATTTTGTGAAAAATTTTTGAAAAAACATTTCCTTTTTTTGTTTTATCTAGTATACTTAGGATAACAAAGAAAGCAGCATCCACGTGAATAGATTCAATTCGGATGCAGAAAGGTATGGTTTTTTTATGGATTATCAGGCATTGTACGAGGAGTGGCTGACAAGCCCGTGTTTTGATGAGGCAACAAAGGAGGAATTAAGAGGAATCTCAGAAGAGGAGAAGAAGGATCGCTTCTATACGGAATTAGAGTTCGGTACGGCAGGTCTTCGTGGCGTGATTGGAGCCGGTTTAAACCGTATGAACATTTATACCGTTCGTAAGGCTACACAGGGTCTTGCTAATTATATCATCAAAGCAGGACAACAGAAGAAGGGCGTTGCAATCGCATACGATTCCCGCCGTATGTCTCCGGAGTTTGCAAGAGAGGCAGCACTTTGTCTGGCGGCAAATGGCATCAAGGCATATCTGTTTGAGTCGCTGCGTCCGACACCGGAGCTTTCTTTTGCCGTAAGAAAGCTTGGATGCATCGCCGGAATTAATATCACTGCATCCCATAACCCGCCGGAATACAATGGTTACAAGGTTTACTGGGAAGATGGCGCACAGATCACACCGCCGCACGACAAGGGCATCATGACAGAGGTAAAGGCAATCACCGATTTCTCTACATTAAAGACGATGCAGGAAGACGATGCGCGCGTAGCAAATCTGTTTGAGATCATCGGCGGCGCAATTGATGACGCATACATCGCAGAGTTAAAGAAGCAGGTAAAGAATCAGGCAGCGATTGACGAGATGCAGGATGAGCTGACTATCGTTTACACACCTTTGCATGGAACTGGAAACGTGCCGGCGAGACGTGTATTAAAAGAACTTGGATTTACTCATGTTTATGTTGTTCCGCAGCAGGAGCTTCCGGACGGTGAGTTCCCGACTGTAAGCTATCCGAATCCAGAGGCGGCAGAGGCATTCGAGCTGGCACTTGCACTGGCAAAGGAGAAGAATGCAGATCTTGTTTTAGCAACCGACCCGGATGCAGACCGTCTTGGCGTATACGTAAAGGATGCAAAGACCGGCGAGTATCATTCCCTGACCGGAAATATGTCCGGCTGCCTGCTTGCTGAGTATACCATCAGCCAGATTAAAGAGCAGCAGGGTCTGCCGGAAGATGGCGCACTGATTAAGACCATCGTTACCACAAATCTGGCAGATGCAATCGCAAAGTCCTACGGCATCCGTTTGATCGAGTGCCTGACTGGATTTAAGTATATCGGACAACAGATCCTTGGCTTTGAGCAGAGTGGTAAGGGAACTTATCTGTTTGGCTTTGAGGAGAGCTATGGCTGCCTGATCGGAACACACGCAAGAGACAAGGATGCGATTGTTGCGACAATGGCACTGTGCGAGGCTGCTGCTTATTATAAGAAGCAGGGCAAGACCCTTTGGGATCAGATGCTTGCCATCTATGATAAGTATGGCTACTATAAGGACAGCGTAAAGTCTGTTACCATGAAGGGTATCGAGGGTCTGGCAAAGATTGCGCAGACGATGGAGAATCTGCGTGCAAATGCACCGGAGAAAATCGGCCCATACAAGGTAACACAGGCAAGAGATTACAAGATGGATACCTGCAAGGATATGGCAACCGGTGTGGTAACACCGACCGGACTGCCGCAGTCGAATGTATTATATTATGATCTTGAGGATGGCGCATGGCTGTGCGTAAGACCATCCGGAACCGAGCCAAAGATTAAGCTGTACTACGGCGTAAAGGGAACCAGCATGGAAGACGCAGAGGCAAAGGGTGCAGAGCTTGGAAAATATGCAGAGGCACTGCTCGGATAAGCTTCATCAAAAATAACACGTAACTCATTGGATGGATGATCTGAATTGGAAGGAGGATTGCGTATGCATGGACCAGGAGGAAGAGGACCGGGAGGACCACATGGACCAGGAGGCGGAGGACCACACGGACCGGGGGGAAGAGGACCAGGAAGACCAAGGGGATTTGGAATGGGAGGACCGCACGGGCCAGGACCAGGACCGGGAGGCAGAGGACATAGAGGTCCTTGGGGACCACCGCCGCCACCGAGAGGAGGATGCGGATGCAGCGGTTGTCTGATGCCGGTTGTTTTAGTGATAGGAGGAGTGGCAGCAGCGATTGCAGCACTTTTCTAAAATAACACCACTTTACAAGTTTTGAATTATAAAACATTGTAAAGTGGTGTTTTATGATAGAAGAAAAGGAGTAATATGGCAAAGAAAGCATCGGAGTCCTTTGTGACTTATAAAAATGGAAATGGACCAGTAATTACAACGGTTGAATGCAATATAATTACGGAAGATGGTTTATATTTTAAGGATATTGATGGAAGTGGCAATGTGAGTGCGGTAAACGACTGGCGAAAAGCACCGCATGAGCGTGCAGCAGCTTATGTAAAAATACTCACAACAGAAGAAAAGATGGCACAATTATTTATCTCAGATTGGAGAATGGGAAAATATCCGCCGTCTGGTCCAATGGCCGTGCCGGGTTACAAGCCAGAACTGGACGAGTCTGGCACAATGGATGAAGCAGTATTTTGTGGAAAAACAATTTTTGGCGAGCAGAATCTTCCAGGAACAACAACATTGATTAAAGACTGGTTTTCACGTCATCTGATTCTTCGTGCAAATCCATCGGCAGAGGATCTTGCAGACTGGCAGAACCAGTTACAGGCAACGGCAGAGGAGTGTGAGCATTTTGTCCCGGTACAGCTCGTGTCCAATTCAAGAAATGAAAATGGTGAGCTTGTGTATGGCATGAATGATGCCGCAGGTGTACTTGCTACATGGCCGGGTACACTTGGAATTGCAGCCGCTGTGTTAGGTGAGCAGGCGAACCCATTCACTCTAGTCGATCGCTTTGCAGACTGCATTCGTCGCGAGTGGGATGCTGTTGGCTTGAAAAAAGGCTACATGTATATGGCAGACTGTGTAACCGACCCTCGTTGGCAGCGCACCTACGGTACGTTCGGTGAGCATCCAGATTTGATTACGAAGATTTTTGAACACTTAATTCCAGGTATTCAGGGAAGTGAGGATGGCGTTACATCGGATGGCGTGGCAATGACCGCAAAGCATTTTCCGGGAGGCGGAGCCAGAGAAAACGGCTTCGATCCGCATTATGCAGCAGGTCAGTGGAATGTATATGCAACACAGGATAGTTTGCGCACGTATCATCTGCCAACATTTCGTCCGGCAGTAAAATATAATGCTTCTTCTATTATGCCATATTATTCCAAGCCATCAGCAGAAAAGAGTGTACCGCAGAAGAACTTAAATGGAACAGAAATTCCATTCTATCCGTTTGGCTTTGCATACAACAAAGCATTTATTCAGGGCGTTTTGCGGGATGAGATGGGCTTTAAGGGATATATCAATTCCGATACCGGTATTCTTCATAATATGTGCTGGGGTGTAGAAGCATTAGATGTTCCAGAGCGAATTGGCTTTGCTGTTACACAGTCTGGTGTCGATTTGATCTCAGGATTGTTCGACCAAAAAGAAGCAAAAGAATCTTATGAGCGTGGTAAAAATGGGTACTATGATACACATAAGGTGCCAGAGGGCTTTCAGGCAGAGGATTTAGTGCTGACGGATGAGGCACTTGACCGCGCAGTAACGAGAACACTGACTGAATTGTTTGCACTTGGTATGTTTGAAAATCCATATCGTGACTGCAAGGCAGCAAAAGAGGTTGTTGCCAATGCCGCAGACTGGAGTGAGGCAGCAGAAGTACACAGAAAATCAGTTGTACTTTTGAAAAATAAAAATGCGCTTCCAGTAGTGCCATCAACATCAAATGAAACACAAAAAATTTACGCAGAGGCTTTCCATAAAAAAGAACGGGATGGCCAGAATGCTACGAAGCAGCTTCGCGAAATGCTTGCAAAGCGTGGCTACACACTGACCGAAAATCCAGATGAAGCCGAAGCAGCGATCTTTTTCGTGTCGCCATCTTCTGGTGAGTATTTCTCTGCAACAAAGGGGTATCTGGAATTAGATATCTGCGAGGACAAAATTGTTCACGATGTAGATGACGATGGAAAGCCGATAGAGAGCATGCATAAAGAAACAACTCTTTCTGGCTTAAAACGTCTTGTTCAGATTGCAACTCAGATGCGGGAAAATGGTAAGAAGGTCATCACGCATGTAAATGTTACACTTGCGTGGGAGATTGGAAACATCGAAATGTGTGCAGATGCATTGACTGTTGGTTTTGATACAAGCGTAGATGCGGCTCTTGATATCATTGAAGGAAAATTTGCACCGTCAGGAAAGCTGCCACTGACACTTCCAAAGGATGACAGTGTACTTGCCGTGGATAAAAGTGGCATCTGCATCAGTCCAAATGATGTTCCCGGTTATGCAAAAGATGCGTATATGCCAGATACGATGAAAGATGAAAACAAAAAAGCATATGCATATCGTGATGAGGATGGAAATTATTATGAGTTTGGCTTTGGACTTACACTTAATCATGAATAAAATAATAAGCAATAAATGATCAAAAGGATGAAGTCATACTTGCTTGATTCGGTTAAAATAAAATCAGCAAGATATAAAATAAATCAGTAAGGATAAACAGATACACGATGGAACCATTTTACTATCAACATTTAATAAAGTCGGAACAAACTGTGTATCATGCAATCAAAACAGGATTAACGGCACTTGAGGAGCATTTCCTCGTGCCGTATGCTGATCCTGCACGAATCAGCATGATTTTCTTTCTGGTACGGCTCGACTGTCCGGAGATTTTTTATGCCGTCACATTTAAGCTGCGCAAGTGGCCGCAATCCGACAATCTTGAAATTTTGCCAGAGTATTTATTTGATAAAAAGACAATTCGCCAGCAGCAAAAGGCGATGAGTGCGCGAGTGGAAAAGCTTGCGAGAGTCGTAAGTACAAAGACAGAATTTGAAAAAGAATTATATATTCACGATTTTATCTGTGAAAATATACACTACGATAAACTTAAAAAGCCATATTCACATGAGATTATTGGTCCACTCGGTCACGGTGTCGGTGTCTGCGAGGGCATTGCAAAGTCGGTCAAGGCTTTATGCGATGCGCTTGGCATTTGGTGCATCATTGTAATTTCCGAGGCAAACCCAGAAAAGAAGATTAAGTATCGCCATGCATGGAATATTGTAAAAATCGGAAAGACCTACTATCATCTGGATGCGACATTTGATTTATCGTTGAGCAAAACAATAACTCGCCATGATTATTTTAATCTGGGTGATGATACCATTTTCCGCGACCATGAGCCTATCATGACAGAGCATGTTCCATGCACCGATGGCAGCCGTTTCTATTATTTGGAAAAGAAGCTTTCTTTTACCAAACAGGAAGACGTCAAAAAGCGTGCAGCGCAGGCTGCCAAAAAGAAGAAGCCATTTTTGTTTCATTGGCGTGGAGGTTATCTGACAAGAGAAATCTTGAAGGAACTTCTAATCGGAATCGAAGAGGCAGCAAAGGAAAAGGGCAAACGGGCAAAGGTAAGCTTAAATTGGCCGCAGGCAGTAATTCATGTCGAGTTTGAGGACATGGATGAGGTAGCAGCAATACCAATGAAAAACTCTGAAAATTCAGATGATGTTGATAATATTGAGATAGAGCAGGCAAACGAAGGAGAACTATTGTAGCATACTTTTACATTGTTTCAGATAGACAAAATTGTCGTACCTTGCTATACTCAAAACAAGAAGTAAAACTTAAAAAATAGTATTTAACCGAATCAAGCAAGTAGCGAAGCGGATTGTGAATATCCGCTTGACAATCTATTTCAAAAAAACTCAGGAGGGAAACAATGGGCAATGGAATTAAGCCGACCGTGTACAGCCACTTTACACTGGGCGATATGGCGGCATACTACATGTTGGAAAAGGAAGATAATCAAATTGAACTTCTGCTGGTTCCAGTTAAAAAAGAAAAAGAATTAACAGAAAATCTTGATGCAATGCTCGACAGCAAATGCTTACATGGTGACAGCCTCATTCAGGTAAAGCTGCTGGATGATATCTATCCGGGTGCGTATGGACCGGGCACAAGTATGCGAAACAGCGGGACAGTCGATTCGTGCAATTTTGAAAAACAGGTACATAAAACAGAAGGTGCGAAAGAAATCATAGAAACATGGCTTGAGGATGGCAGAGGCCATCACTTTGTTCATACACTGACATGGACAAAGGGGGAGTATGCACTAGGCAGCACAACCACTATAATCAATAATGCTAATGTCCCAACCACTCTGGAGCTTCTGACAAGCTTTTCCCTCGGACTAATTTCTCCATTTGAGAAAGCGGATGCATCAGAGTGTCTAAAGCTTCACCGCATCCGCAGCAAGTGGAGTCAGGAAGGTCGCCTCGTTACCGAGTCTGCAGAGGATTTGCAGCTTGAGCCGTCATGGGCATATTGGCAGGTAAATTCCACACGCTACGGTCAGATCGGTTCCATGCCGGTCAAAGGGTATTTCCCATTTGGAGCAGTCGAAGACACAAAGGCTGGAGTTGTATGGGCAGCGCAGTTAGCGGTTGAGTGCTCTTGGCAGATGGAGTTTTATCGCAGAGATGATGGTATGGCATTTTCCGGCGGTTTGGCAGATCGTGAGTTTGGCCAGTGGATGAAGACCATTCAGCCGGGCGAATCTTTTACCACACCTGAGGCGATTCTTACTGTTTGCAGCAGCGATGAGCGTGCAGGAAGCACGGTTGATTATGCATGTCAGCGATTGACTCAGTATGCACAAAAGTACGTAAATGCAGCACCAAAGAGTGAGCAGCATCTCCCAATTTTGTTTAATGAGTATTGCACTACATGGGGATTGCCGTCCCATGAAAACATTAAGGGTATTCTTGAGGCTGTTAAAGGAAAGGGACTTGAGTATTTTGTCGTGGATTGTGGCTGGTTCGTTGAGGAAGGTGTTCATTGGAGCCGCAGTATGGGTGATTATGTTCCGTCGGATCGTCTTTTCCCGGAAGGTCTTGGTGCAGTCAGCGAGGACATTCGCAAGGCGGGCATGAAGCCTGGTATCTGGTTTGAGATTGATAATGTGGGTCCGAAATCTCACGTTTACTCTGAGCGTGAGGATCTGCTTCTTCACCGTGATGGAAAAGTGCTTACGACAAAAGAGCGCCGTTTCTTTGATATGAATAATCCGGATGCGATTGCCTACTTAACAGATAAAGTAATTGGTCAGCTTAAAAAATACAACTTTGACTACATGAAGATGGACTACAACGACACGATTGGTCTTGGCTGTGATGGCGCAGAATCACTCGGAGAGGGTCTTCGTCGTGACCGTGAGGCATCTGTTAATTTTGTTCGTAAAGTAAAAGAAGAGATTCCGGGTATCATTCTGGAAAACTGTGCATCCGGTGGTCATAAATTAGAGCCGCTGATGATGAGTGAATGCAGTATGGCATCCTTCTCAGATGCGCATGAGTGCGAAGAAATTCCGGTCATTGCGGCATCCCTTCACAGGAGCATCCTGCCGAGACAGAGCCAGATTTGGGCAGTTATCCGAAAGTCGGATTCAGTTAAACGCATTGGCTACACCGTTGCAAATACATTTTTGGGACGCATGTGCTTTTCAGGTGATGTGACCGAGTTGAGTGTCGAGCAGTGGAAGGCTATCGAAGATGGAATGGCATTCTATAAAAAGATTGCGCCGGCAATTCGTGATGGCTATAGCTATATTTATAGTTATAAGGGGAACAGTGACCGCCATCTGACCGGCTGGCAGGCAGTTGTCCGAGTGCAAAGTGAGGAAGGAAAACTCTGCGAAGGCAAGCATGAAAGTGCCTTTGTTACGGCACATGTTTTCCACGGCGAAGTTCCGGAAAAGCTTGTGATTGATCTGCCAGAAGGCTGCCCAAGTACGATCGCTGAGATTTATGCACCGACTGCCATTACAGCAAAGGTTGAAGGCAGACAATTAGTCATCACACCATCAGAGGAGATGGAAGCAATCAGTGTACTGTTAAAATAATTGCAAAAGCAGAGTCGGATGTGTATAATAAGAAAAGTGAGAATTTCAAAATCCAAACAAGCTTCTAATATTCTATTGTACTAATGAGTGTCAGGAGTTGGTTATCAACAATCCAAACAGGAGGAAAAGATCATGAAAGATCAGAATTGCGCATATTGCATGGAAGGTGAGTTAGTTGCCGCTTTCGGAATCAAAATCTGTGAGTTAGAGACTTCAAAGGTATATCTGTTCAAGGAGCAGAGTCATCCGGGCAGAGTAATCGTAGCGCACAAAAAGCATGTGAGCGAGATTACCGAGCTGACACCAGAGGAGCGTGCCGCATATATGGAGGATATTGCAAAAGTTGCACAGGCAATGCATGAGTTGTTCCATCCGGATAAGGTAAATTATGGTGCATATGGCGATACCGGTCATCACCTTCATTTTCACCTTGTTCCGAAGTATAAGGATCAGTATGAGTGGGGCGGCGTATTTGCGATGAATCCGGGCGAGAAGAAGCTGTCCGATGCTGAGTATGACGAGATGGTAAAGCGTTATCAGGAAAAGCTTAACGTTTAACAATACAGGCAAAGATTGCGGAAGGAGCTTCCGGCATAGGATCAATTTGGTAAGATCCTGCCGGAGGCTTTTTTATTTGCCGGCAAAAAATTCATGCCAACCGGGAACGGGTTCGTTTTTATTGATCGCATCCTCCACGGCAGTATAGTAGCGCACTTTCTCACGGATATGAGCGAGGTCACTTTTTAATTCTTCGATTTGATTTAAAATATCCTGTTCATGGTCTATCATCATCTGGCTGATGTCGTGTGCATGGCTGGTCAGGTCTTCTTCGTAGCGGTAAAACTGCTGAATTTTGGCAATGGAAAGACCAGTGCGCTTAAAGCACATAATTCCACCTAAACGGTCAATATGTGCCTGAGTGTAGATGCGCGCACCTGAAGAGGTGTGGACAACATTGGTCAGAAGACCGAGTTCTTCATAGTAGCGAAGCGTTGAGGCTGGCAGTTTAACGAGATTGGAGATCTGGCGGATGGTAAAGGTTGGCTGATCGGCTATCTCGGCAGATTGGTTGGTTTTTGCTTGTCCATTTGTGTTCGCTTCATTTACAGTAGTTTTATTGGTAGTAGTTCCATTGGATGAACGTGTCATAAAAATCCTCCTGAGTTCTTAAAAAAAGAGAAAAAGCACTTGACTTCAAGTAAGCTTGAAGTGATAAAGTGAGTGTATCACAGGATCTGCAAGGAATCAACAGATCAAAGAAAATAAATCAAGTGAATTGAAGAACACAAGTTACAGTTCACGGGACACCAATCGAAAAGGAGAAGAAAATTATGTATATCGCAGAGAAGACAAGATATGACAAAATGAAGTACAATCGCTGTGGAGCAAGCGGTCTTATGCTTCCGGCAGTGTCACTTGGATTGTGGCACAATTTTGGAACGAACGGAAACTTTGACACCATGATGGCAATGTGTGAGACTGCATTTGACAATGGTATTACTCATTTTGATCTGGCAAATAATTACGGTCCGGTTCCGGGCGCGGCAGAGGAGAACTTTGGACGCATTTTGAAAAAGAGCCTTGGCGCATACCGTGACGAGTTAGTCATCTCTACAAAAGCCGGTTATGATATGTGGGAGGGCCCTTACGGAAACTGGGGCAGCAAGAAGTATTTGGTTGCCAGCCTGGATCAGAGTTTAAAGAGAATGGGACTCGACTACGTGGATATTTATTATCATCACAGACCAGACCCGGAGACTCCGCTTGAGGAGACTGCAAGAGCACTGGACGGCATTGTAAGAAGCGGAAAGGCTCTTTATGTTGGAATTTCCAACTACAACAAGGAACAGACTATTGAGATTGCAAAGCTCTTTAAGGAGATGGGTACTCCATTTATCATCAATCAGCGCAAGTATTCCATGTTCGAGCGTACCATTGAGAAGGATGGATTAAAGGATTATGCAGCAAAGCACGGCATTGGCGTTATCACATTCTGCCCGCTGGCACAGGGACTTCTGACCGATCGTTATCTGCACGGAATTCCGCAGGATAGCCGTATTCGTACCGATGGAAGATTCTTAAAGGAGAATGCGATCACCGAGGAGACACTCGCAAAGATCAACGCATTAAACGAGATTGCAAAGCAGCGCGGCGAGAGTCTTGCACAGATGGCACTGGCATGGATTCTTCGCGATGGCGATATCACAAGTGTTCTGATCGGCGCTTCTAAACCGGCACAGATTCTGGACAACATCGGAATGCTGAATGCTCCGGCATTTACTGAAGAGGAGAGAGCAAAGATCGACGAGATCTGCGGTAAATAATGATAGTCAACTACCCACCACCTAAAGGTAGTGGGCTTGTAACTGCCCAGTCGTGGTAA
>CAVJTU010000078.1:0-13339 GCA_963652495.1 uncultured Oscillospiraceae bacterium | reverse complement strand
TCTCGCAATCTTCAAAAACATTCGTAATCTTGCTCATGTTTTTGGCGGGTCAAGAAGTCAAAAATCCTCTTGCAAGCAAGCTTGCATCGGCTTTCTGACCTTTTGACTCTGGTATCATAAATATGGTAGGAGATTTCCTGCCATATTTACCTAGAAAAAGTTTGAAATAACAAATCAAAAAATAAGACAACATAAGAACGAAAGGTAGGTAACAGGGCATGGCATTGTACAGAATGGAAAATCGACAAAGTTTTGGATTTTCCGCTGAGAATCCGACAGGTCAGAAAAGTGGCGGTACAAAGGGAAAAGACTGTGAGAAATTACGCCCGTGCATCCAGATTGCGCCGGGAGAGACGGTCACTCTGTGTGACACAGATGGACCGGGAATGATTACGCACATTTGGTTTACAGGCTACGTTGGACACAGCTTTATAATGCGCATTTACTGGGAAAATGAAAATTTTCCGTCTGTTGAGGCACCGATTTCAGCCTTTTTTGGCTGTGCATACGATGAGAATTTCAAGGATAGAGATGGAAATTATGTAGTCTTAAATTCTGCAAATATTCTCACGGCACCGGGACGCGGCTTTAATAGCTACTGGGAGATGCCATTTCGTAAGCACTGCCGCATCACGATGGAAAACCGCGGAAAGAAGGAAGAGACGTTATACTACATGATCTCTGGCTGGCACGGTGAAATTCCACAGGATGCCGGATATTTTCATGCCGCATATCGCCAGGAGCACCCGGTCACAAAAGGCCATGCATACACGATTATTGATGGAATCGAAGGCAGAGGCTGCTTTGCAGGCGTGACACTCGCAACGGGTATGAATGGAAACAATACTTGCTGGGTCGAGGGTGAGGCAAAGATGTATATCGACGATGACCGCTATCCAACGATGAATTACACAGGCACCGAGGATTATTTTTGTGGTTCCTATGGATTTGGAAACGATATTATTTTGAATCGCTATCAGACCTTTAGTGGACTATATACGGGTTTGTATGCAATCCTTGGGGATAATCGTGAGTTTTATAATGGGCAGCAGCGCTTTTTGCTCTACCGTTTCCACGAGAAGGATCCCGTGTATTTTGCCAAGAATTTTAAGATGACAATCGACAATCTCGGCTGGACAGGTCCACGCTACGATGATTATACATCTGTTGCCTATTGGTATCAGGATGCACCGTCAAAGCTTGCGAAGGGCTTGCCGAGTGATGAGGAGATGGTGATGAAGTGAGATTGCGCTGGCAATTCAAGCGGTGATTAGAATAGTAAATTAATCATATAATAAGAAGTCACACTGAAAATAAACTTCAATGTGACTTCTTTCTTAATTACTGGATTTCAAGCATTTTTTTTGCAACACGGTTTTGAACATCAAGATAGTACGCTAATTCTTCGTTTGTCATATCATCACTGTTCCATGCATCAAAGTCTTTTGCAAATTCAGCATATTTGCTTAGGTAACTGGTATAATCGGCTATCATTTGCAAATCAGTCTGATTTGATTCGGAGTATTTCTTCATAAACTCACAATATTCATTTACAAAGGCTTCATAACTGTCCATGGCCTGTTGAAAATCCGGGCGAATACCACTTTGTGCGGAAGCAGTACTTGAAGATGTTACAGTGGTTTCAGAAGTTGCAGATGGTACAGCGGAAGTTTCTGAAGATACTGCGGCCGTGGATACAACGGAAGTGGCTTCCGATGTTTGCAAGGAGCTATCATTGAGATTATCTTTATAAGTGGAGTGTGCTTGTGATTCTGTAGCCGTTGTTTTGTCATTTTTCAACGAATTTACGATATCGGGCTTTCTCCAAATTGCTACGCCAGCAACAATTAGAAGCAGAAGAATAAAATTTCTCATTTTGTGAGAACGTTTATTTTTTGCTCCACACTGGGGACAAATGCGAGCTTCTTTCGCAATAGGGGCATTGCAGTTTCGACAGAATACCATTTTTGGTTTTTTGGACATAATAGACCTCCTCCTTTGATCAGGTGTGTATTACCTGTATATATTATTTTCCCAGAACATTTTTCTTCTCAGCATCAAATTCATCTTGCGTAAGAATGCCATCGTCAAGTAAACTTTTCAGCTCTCGAAGTTGTTCTGCTTTACTTTTAACATCTGTGCTAGAGTCAGACATGGAAGTTACTGTTTTAGCAATTGTGTTGCCAAAGGCAATTCCGGCACTTAGACCAGCCAGACCGGATTTTTGTTTCACAGCATCTCTCATAGCCTGCGCAGTTTGGTATTGTACAAATGAATCCATATTATTTTTTACAATGTTGATCTTAGATTGTTCGTCAATCATTGTTTCGACTGACTCAGGAAGGGAAATACTTTCAATTAAGATGTTGCTGAACTGTATTCCAATCTCGGCAGCCTGATTATTTAATTTTTGCTGTATTGTTGTTGAGAGTGTCATGTATTCAGAAACCAACTCCAGAACAGAAAGCGGTGATTCTCCAACAACAGTTGAAAAATATTCGGTTACCATGGAAGAAAGATACTCTATAACATCATAGGTCATGATAATTCCCTTTGTGCTGAATATCTCTTTCATAAATAGAGTTGGATCAGAGATACGAAATGCAAATTTCCCAAAGGCTCGTATACGAACCATACTGAAATTGGCATCATGTTTTAGAACAGGATTTTTTGTGGCCCATTTATTATCAATAAACTGTCGTGTGCTGATAAAATACAGTTCGGCAATTACTGGTGAAGTAAATAGGAATGGGAAAGCCTGTAATTTAGTTAAAACGGGAAAATTTCCGGTGGTCAGTGAATAGGTGCCCGGAAAAAGAACATCAGCTAACTGTCCTGCTTTGAGAAATACAGCACATTGGCTCTCTCGAACAATAACCCGTGATCCCTGCTTTAATTCATTATTTCCACTGGAGCGATGATATTTGGAAATAATAAGTTTATTGGTCGTATCTTCAAATTCAATTACATCGAGAAATTGATCCTTAATGAATTCAAAAAATCCCATGATAAATCCCCCATCTATCCTTTAAGAGGCAAATCGAATTCATCCCTAAAAGAACCAATTATTATTAAGATAAAATCAATCAGCCAGCCAAATCCAAAAAGTCCGAATGTAAACAAATAAAGAAATCCAGTCCCGATTTTTCCAACGTAGAAACGATGCGCTCCCGTACCACCTAAAAATAAGCAAAGGAGAAGAGCTGCAGTTCTGCTTTTCCTGCTGATTCCATAAGCAGGATTGTACGTTGGAGAAAAATGGGTTGAATTAAACGAGTTTTGCGATGCATAAGAATCAGCCATATGATCGTTAGAACCGTTTTCTGATGTGGTGGTTTCAGGGACAACGGTCGACTGGACTGTTTCATATCCGCAATATCCGCATTTACCATCTTTTAAAGGAGCGCCGCATACGGGACATTTATTTTCCATAGCAAATTTTCCTCCTAAAAGTTCTTGGAAAGCAATAATTTCTAGGAACAGTATAGCATATATTGCATTCTCGTGCAATTATTTTTTTGTGAATCTGCTTAAACTATTGCAAAGAGGTGCAATAATATGAAGAATCAGCAGAGCGTTGATCGCGTAATTCAGGTTGGCGATACGAAAATAGGAGAAAATATCGCAAACCTGAGGAAAACGATCAGGATGAAACAGACGGATATGGTGGCAAAGCTGCAAACAGACGGAGTGGATATTTCAATTTATTCGTACAATAGGATTGAGAAGGGAACGCAAAATCCTACGGTATCTTTTTTGCTTGCCTGCTGCGATATCTTAAATTGCGACATGAATGCGATATTTGACTTTCCGTCATGAAAAAGTTCACATAGCTGCAGCATTGTGCATCAGGGACAGATATTTCTTTGAAAATAAGCTGTCCCTGATACAGCATTTGAAACTTCATTCAGGCTGCGGTAAAGTATATATTTGCACCTTTGTTTGGTACAGTGTTGCAAATATAGCAGCATCGCAATTTATGTATTTGCATCAGAGCCGCATTTTCTTAAGTGTGCAATAGAATCTTTGTAGGTGTGTCCACTATCGCTTGTCGGTACTTTGGGGATGCCGTCAGTTAAAATAAATGAAATAAAATTCATCTTTTCGTTGGCTTCCCTGATTTTTTCTTCATACCTTTGACGAAGCATTTTAAGCTGCTCATTGCGCAGATTGTCCGGCATAGATAAAAGCTGCTTGATTTCATTCAAATCAAACCCGATTTCCTTATAAATCATAATTTTCCATATCTCTTCCAAATCCTCCTGACTGTATAAACGATAATTGTTTTTTGATCGTTTTGCTGTAAGTACCCCCTCATCATCGTAATATTGCAAGGTGCGCTTGCTGATGCCTGCGAGTTTGCTGACTTGACTTGTCTGCTTCATAGAGCCTTCCTCTCCCTGCATAAAGAGTATACAGTGTCACGTAGACGTGATAGCAATACCCTTTTTCAGAAATTTTGTGATTGGATTTTTGTTTCCATAGAAGGACTTGTAAAAAATGCGCAGACGCTAAAAGTTTATCGACGGGATTAAATGAATATTTTGAGGAAAGTCTTGTCTTCGTAGAATTCGGCCGTATCGCTGCAAAATTTGTATCTGCTATCTTGCAATCACTTCCAAAATGCAATATGATGATACTAGGGGCAAAAGGTCAGAAAGCCGATGCAAGCTTGCCTGCAAGAGGATTTTTGACCCCAACATCATAGTATTCTATCAAATTAGGGAGAGCATTACGTCCATAGGAGATGTGTACCGCATGGGCGTGGAAATTTCATATGGGAGGAAAAAGGAAATGGAGAAAGAATTCGTGTACAAAAAGGGCAGCGTCGTTGTGAAGACAAAGCTAGGAAAGGTGCGCGGATACGCCTACAATGGTGTATCTGTATTCAAGGGAATTCCGTATGCAAAAGCCAAACGTTTCCATGCGCCAGAGCCACTTGAAGCGTGGAAAGGCGAACTGGATGCGACAAGCTTTGGCTATGTATGCCCGCTGCTTGAAATGCCAAAGCCATGCGGAGAAATATTTGTGCCGCACCGCTACTGGATTATGGATGAGGATTGTTTGAATCTGAATATCTGGACGCCAGCGTGTGATGAGAAGGCGCGCCCGGTTCTTATATGGCTTCACGGAGGCGGGTTTGAGGCTGGCTCTTCGATTGAACATATTGCGTATGAGGGTGAAAATATGAGCCGCAGAGGCGATGTAGTTGTGGTGTCAATCAATCACCGCTTAAATGTGCTTGGCTATTTTGATTTGTCTGCATTTGGCCCGGAGTATGCCAATTCTGGAAATGCCGGAATGGATGATATTATTGCCGCATTAAAATGGGTGCAGGAAAATATCGAAAGCTTCGGTGGAGATCCAAAAAATGTTACGGTATTTGGTCAGTCTGGCGGCGGTGCAAAGGTGACAACACTTCTTCAGATGCCGGCAGCAGATGGACTGTTTGCGAAGGGCATCAACATGAGTGGTGTAATCGGGGATCTGATGCCAAAGCGTGGTCAGAGTGGAAAAGAGCTGGCAGAGGCTGTCATGGAAGAATTGAATGTAAGCAGCGTGAAGGAACTTGAGAAGGTGCCGTATGCACAGCTTGCAGCAGCCTATCTAAAGGTGCGTCCGTCATTTCAGGCGCAGGGGAAGTACAGCGGAAGTCTTCCAATCCCAAACGCATATTATGTCGGCGATCCGGGTGATGTGGGATTTCGCAAGGAGAGCAGCAATGTGCCGCTGATGGTTGGAAGTGTCTTCGGTGAATTTTTTACCTTCGCACCGATGCCATTTGATCGAAATCATCTGACAAAAGAAGAGGGCGAAAAAGCTGTCGCGCATGTTATGGGCGAGGCGGCAGCGTCAGAACTTCTTCCACTCTTTGAGAAAGCGTATCCGACACACAATCCAGTCGATCTGACGGTACTAGACTGCATCGTGCGTGCACCAATTTTGTCCTATGTAAAGGAACGCAGCAAAGTCAATAATCAGACCTACTCCTATCTGTTCGATTTGGATTTGCCGCTCGACGGAGGCTGGGTTCCGTGGCACTGCGCAGATATTCCGTATGTGTTTGCGAATACGTCCTGTACACCATATACACAGGAAAAAGGCGTTACTGAGCGCATCGAAACGGAGATTTTTGAAAGTGTGATGGCATTTGCCCGCACCGGAAATCCAAACCACGCAGGCATTCCAAACTGGTCAGCCAGCACACCGGATCAGGTATATACGCTTGTGACATCAAAGAATACACGCGTAGAATGCAACTATGACAATGAGCTGATGGAGACAATTTTAAAATATCGCCCATCGGATTTAAGCAACCATACAGAAGAGGATGTACAGATTCAGCATTGATCGGTTCTTGGATATAAGATACAAGGTATAAGATATAAGAAAAGGGGCTGTGACACATGCCTCTTTTTTTGTGTGTGCACAACTCCCCTTACTTTAGGCATGGGGAGTGTCAAAGCATCACCTGATAAATACATGGGAGTCCCTCTCTGTCCGACACAAAAATAATACTCTTGTTGTCTTCAGAAAAGCATGGATGCGGATGGGAGTCCTGTGGATTTCCATGCTTTGCAAGCCATGATGTTCCGTGGTAGCAGAGTTTTTTTTCTGTACGATTTTTTACATCAATCAGATAAATGAAATCGTTGCTTATCGTGTCCTTTTTCTCTTTTAACATTTCCTCCGTCAGCAGATGGATCGGCACATCACTTCCCTGGGAATCACCAACCATGTACTCATTTTTTTTGTCGCAGATAAAATGCGCAAACGGAGAGCATGGCATTAAAATTTCCTCTTCTAAGGTTTCCGGGTTCATCAAGCGAATATTTTCTGTCTTGTCACCTGTTGTCTCACGGTACACGTAGGCAAACTTAGAACCATCAGGAAGCCAGAACTCATGCGTCAGAATCAGATCGGATGGCTGCTTGCGACAGCAACGATAACGGCTGCCATCGCTTTGGATAAGCCAAAGTCTTGCATCAATCAGGTCATAAGGCCCCTCATGACAGAAGAGAATTGTATCGGGGTCAGTCGGGCGGATCTGTGTGTGACCAAACCAGCAATGATCTTCCAGAACCACATGGCTATTTCCGGTAGCCACTTCAATGTAAACAATACGGCATAGAGGCTTTGATTGACAGGTCAGTGCAAAGAAATCCCATCCGGCACTTCCATTACGTGGAGGAAGCGTATCCAGTTTGGTTTCGACAATTGACATGAAACGGTTGTCACTGCTCATACCCGATGCGCCGCCGCTCCAGCCTTCAGGAGTTTCGTAAAAACAGCGTGCCTCAAGTGTTTTCACATCCATCGCGTAAAAACGATTGTTCTGCTGATAGAAAATAGTCTTGTCATCGTGTGAGAACATTGCACTGTCCTGACCGACTCCATCTCCCTCTGTGATCTGGCGAATTTCGCCGTTATGGAGATTCAGCATATAGAGCTGGCGTCCCTCCTGGCGTTTCTGGCAGATCAAAAGATAATTGCCGTCGGTTGTCGTCATACGGTTATAGAAGTACATATGATGACTGAGAATTGTCGGATCTGTCAGACGCTTTACAACGATGCCTGTATATGGATCCGTGTACTCGGAAAAATTACTGTGAAAAATCTGACCTTTGCTCATAATCGATTTTATCCTTCCTGCAGGTGTTTTGCTGCTTTGTTATTTTGCTCTACCAGAAACATACACAAATGCGAGTCAAGAATCAATGGACAGAACGAGCGAAAAAAAGGACAATTATCTACATTGTGCCGAATATCATATTCAATTTGGCTATTTACCGGGGGGAATGAAACAGAAATGATATATCAATTTTTATAATAAGTTGTTGAATTGATGGTCGAGAGGTGATAAGATAGAAACGGTGAAAAGTTTGACTTATATGAGATAAACTAGGAGATGGTTTTTTAAAAATTGCCTTGTATGGGTAAAACAGATGGAGGAGAGAGAAAAAAGTGGAACAGATACAACGAAAGTTGAAAACACAAGGAAGAAAAGGGCGGTTTGGAAACGTATGGAAAAACTGGTTTGAGCAAAATCGTGAAATTACTCTTTTTTTGTTGTGGGCCTTGGCTTTGCTGATCGTAAAGCTGGTAATGATGAGAAAAATTCATATTTGTGCGTATGCAACTGCGGTGGCGGATGATGCATTGATGGTGCGTATGGCTGAAAATTGGTGTGAGCTCCATTGGCTGGGCGGTTACAATAATTACACATTGGTAAAAGGAGTTTTTTTTCCGGCATTTTTGGCGGTTGGTCATTTCCTGAGGATTGATTATATATCGTGGGTTCAGATTTTTTATGCAGTGTCCTGCGTATTGTTCCTTATCGCATTTCGCCCTGTGCTGAAGTGGAAGTGGGTCATGTATGTGCTGTATGTTATATTGCTGTTTCATCCGATAATGGCGGCATTGGAAGTGATTTCACGAGTCTATCGAAACAGTATTACGCCAGCTCAGGTGCTGCTTCTTTTGGGCGGGTATGTCGGTCTGTATTTCCATTGTGATGAAGAGGAATATTGTCGCGGTAAGAGGAGATTGGTGTACTGGTCGATTATGGCAACGGCAGGCTTTGTAAGCCTTTATCTTAGTCGTGAGGATGCGGTGTGGTCGGTGCCATTTTTGCTGGTAGCATCAGGATGTATTGTTTATAAGCTCTGCAAAGCGCACAAGTTTAAACAGGCATGGAAAAAGAATGTATTGATACTGCTGCTCCCATTTCTGGTGCTGGCAGGCTGTCGCGGAACGATCACTGTGATAAATGGACTGGTATATGACAGCTGGACGGATAATGAGTTGGGAAGCGGTGCATTTCCGCGAGTAATGAAGGCAATTTATGCCGTAGATATGGAAGAACCGGCCGATTATACATCTGTCAGCCGTGAAAAAGTGGAAGCAATCTATGAGGTCAGCCCGACATTGGAATCGATACGTGAAGTACTGGATCATGTCATGGATAATTATGTGCAGATCAGTGGAAGAGTAGAGGAAAATAAGGAACAGGGCAATGTGGAAAACGGCTGGTTTTTCTGGGCATTGCGTGATGCGGCAGCGATAAGCGGTTATCATGAGACAGCGCCTAAGGCGGCAGCCTTTTATAATGCAGTGGCAGATGAGATTGAGGCAGCTTTTGAAGATGGAAAACTGTCAAAGCAGTGGACCATGCCTTCCGCGTTAATGCCGCCGTGGAAAAAAGGAATGCTGCCGGAGCTTATTCTGACAATTGGCAAGGCAGCTGATTATGTGGTTTCAGGTAAACAAATCGCATTGTGGGATGTAGAGGCAGTTGACGATGGAAATGGCGGAGTTGAGCGCTTTGAGTGGATTACAGGCAGAAAAGCAGTAACGGCGCAGATGAGCGAAGAAGAACATTATACGGCGGATGTCTGGAATCGCATTGCCGAATTTTGGAGAAACTATGTGGGTCTAAAGCTTGCATGGGCGGGTCGAATCTGTTATATGGCATTAGTGGTGTTGTTTTTTGCAAAGCGCTTAGACAAGGAGCGTGCGGCAGCGCTGCTGATGCTGACCGGCATAGCAGGTGCATTGCTTTGCCTGTATGCAGGCATTGCTTATATTGAGCTGCGTTCATTCTCGGCGGTTGTCTATATGTATTTAAGCGGTGCGTATCCGGCAGCAGCAGCATTTGACTGCATTGCAATAGTAACAGTGGCAGGATATGCAGCAGAATATGTAAAAAAATATAGTGGAAAACACCTGATGAAAAAAAGAGGATGAAGAGTATAAATGGAAGAGTTTGACAAAATTATTATAGGAGCGGGGCTGTACGGCTTATATTCTGCGTTGTTTTGTGCGAAGCGAGGACAGCGTGTGCTCGTGTTAGAATGTGACAGTACCGCGTTTGGCAGGGCAACCTACATCAATCAGGCGCGAGTGCATCAGGGGTATCATTATCCCAGATCAATCTCGACGGCATTAAAATCAGCGGGGTATTTTGAGCGGTTTAATCGCGATTATGCATTTTGTATTAATAAAGAATTTGATCAGATCTATGCGACATCGAGTCAGTATTCCTGGTCAGACGCAGCCCAGTTTAAGAAGTTTTGCAGGGCAGCGGATATTCCGTGTGAGGAATTATGTGCGGACACATATTTTAAAAATGGAATGTGTGACGGTGCCTTTCGCACGAGAGAATACACCTACGATGCTATGATTTTAAAGGACTATTTCCTGAATGAAATTGAAAAGTTTGGGAAAAAGGTCACGATTCAATATGGAGCGCATATTACAAAAATTAATCGCGATGCGAATGTGTATCAGATCAGTACGGCAGAGGGGCTTTTGGCAAAATCCGGATTTGTCCTGAATGCGACATATGCCGGAGCAAACCAGATTCTTGAACTGGCAGGCTTTGAAAAGTTTGGCATCAAGTATGAGTTGTGCGAGATTATTCTGTGTAACGCAAATGAGAAACTGAGAAATATTGGATTCACTGTTATGGACGGCCCATTTTTCTCAATCATGCCATTTGGAAAAACAGGATATCATTCGCTGACATCTGTTACGTTCACTCCTCATACGACAAGCTATGACGGTGTGCCGACGTTTGCATGTCAGGAAAAAAGTGGAGGTTTTTGTTCGACGCGTCATTTAGGCAATTGCAATGACTGTCCGGCAAAGCCGGCTACAGCATTTCCATATATGGCAAATCTGGCAAGAAAATATATGAGAGATGCGTATGGTTTTGAATATGAACATTCGTTGTTTTCAATGAAACCGATTCTGATGAGTTCAGAAATCGACGATTCAAGACCGACTGTTATACGGACATACTCAAAAAAACCTACATTTGTTGGAGTACTCTCCGGGAAAATAAATACAGTATATGATTTGGATGAGGTGCTATGCGATGGTGAATAAAGAGAAAAATTTTGCTTCAGCAGTTATTTATGTACATAACGCGCAGTCGCGGATTGAAGAGTTTCTGACGATGGTTATTGCTACAATGGAAGGAAATTTTGAACACTCTGAGATCATCTGTGTAAACGATTTTTCAGAGGACAACTCGTTGGAGTTCATAAAAAAGGCAAGTGAATCTGCAGTTTCGACGACAGTATCAGTGGTTAATATGAGCCATTTTCATGGATTGGAGCTGGCGATGAACGCGGGACTGGAATTGGCAATCGGTGATTTTGTCTTTGAATTTGATAATACATGCTGTGATTTTGATGCAGCCGTGATCATGCAGATTTACAGACATGCGCTGGAAGGATACGATATCGTAAGTGCATCGGCAGATAAAAAAGAGAAAATAACATCACGAATATTTTACTATCTTTTTGACCGTTATACGCAGCTGTCATATCGGATGTCTACAGAAAGCTTTCGTGTGCTCAGCAGAAGAGCGATCAACCGCATTTCTTCCATGAACAACACGATTCCGTACAGAAAAGCTGTATATACGAATTGCGGTCTTAAGATGGACAATATAAGGTACAGAGTGGTTCAATCGGTTTTACCGTCGGTGGATCGAAAGGAAAAGGATTTTCGAGTAAGGCTGGCTGTGGATTCCATGCTTCTGTTTACCGAGGTGGGTTATCGCTTTGCCGGCTTTATGACAGCACTCATGATGGCTATGTCCGCATTTATGATTATATTTTCAATCGTGGTTTATGCGACTGCAAACCCGGTAGAAGGATGGACGACTACCATTTTATTCTTATCGGTTGCATTTTTTGGACTGTTTGGCATTTTGACGATTATTATCAAATATTTGAATCTTCTTGTTGATCTGGTTTTTAAGAAGAAGCACTACAATTTCCAGAGCATTGAGAAGCTGACAAAGTGAAAGAGTAAAGATTCAAATGGGTCAAGATGCCTTTTGCCCCCAACATCATTGTTTTATAAGATAGGGCGTAAAACCCACTACCTTTAGGTGGTGGGATGTAAGCTCCATAGAACTATATATTTTACCGAATATATAGATTTTTAGTAAAATATATGATATGATAGATACATAGAGAAATTCTCTAAATCTGTCTAGGAAAGGAGAAAAGCATATGTATCTTACAGTAAAACAGCAAGTAAAACATCTGTCGAAGGAAGATTATTGTACGATAAGGGAATTATGCCATATAGCGAAAAATCTTACAAATGAAGCAATATACAGTGTTCGTCAGTATTACTTTGCGGAAGGTAAATTCCTTAAATATGAGAAGAACTATGCCTTGTTGAAATCGTCTGAAAATTATAAACTGCTTAATTCTAATATGGCACAGCAGATACTCAAAGAGGTTGATGGCAGCTTTAAAGCATTTTTCAGTTTACTGAAGTTGGCGAAACAAGGAAAATATTCTTTCAAGGATTGCAAACTGCCACATTACCTTCCAAAAGGCGGATATACCACACTTGTCATAGGTTTTGTAAGACTAAATGGTAATAAGTTAATACTTCCATTTTCTAACAGTTTTAAGACAACACATAAAGCTGTAGAGATAACCATTCCACCTGTATTGCTGGATAAGAAAGTAAAGGAAATTCGTATTATACCGAAGGCAAATGCAAGGTTCTTTGAAATTCAGTATATCTATGAAGTTGAATGTGTTCAAAGAAATCTAAATATACAAGATGCACTTGCGTTAGATCTCGGCATAAACAATCTTGTAACAGCAGTATCAAATACAGGCAAGTCCTTCATCATTGATGGAAGAAAGCTTAAATCTATCAATCAGTGGTTTAATAAAGAAAATGCCCGTTTGCAATCTATTAAAGATAAGCAGCATTTTGGAAAAAGGACTACTAACAGACAGAAAGCGATTGCTCGTAACCGTAATAATAAAGTCAATGATTACATGAACAAAGCTGCCCGTAAAGTAATTAATTACTGTATAACAAATGATATAGGCACTCTTGTTGTTGGCTATAATGTCACTTTTCAGAGAAACAGTCATATAGGAAAGCAGAATAATCAGAACTTTGTTAATATTCCATATGGTCGTTTGCGTGATAAGCTGTCTTATTTGTGTAAACTAAATGGTATTACTTATGTAGAACAGGAGGAATCCTATACTTCGAAAGCGAGTTTTTGGGATAAAGATAATATTCCTGTCTATAATGACGACAATCCGAAAGAATATCAGTTTAGTGGTAGCAGAGTGCATCGTGGTCTGTATAAGACGGCGAATGGCAAGTTTTTAAATGCTGATGTAAATGGAGCATTAAATATTTTGCGTAAAAGTAGTGTTGTGGATATGACTATCCTATACGGTAGAGGCGAAGTGGACACGCCCGTAAGAATAAGGATTGCCTGATTCGTCAGGTGGAAACTCAAATATCAAACTTCTTAAATAGAAGCCCATTACCTTTAGGT
>CAVJTU010000077.1:0-13366 GCA_963652495.1 uncultured Oscillospiraceae bacterium | reverse complement strand
CCCCTTTGATACCAGATTGCTACGTGCTTTGCACTCTCGCAATCTTCAAAAATATATTTTCAAAATCTTTTGCAGACGTTTTGCGCTGATCTGTGCAGCCACTCCCGTAAAACAGCCTGTAATCATAGCACTGACCATAAGAACCGGCAGATATGCAAGTACGCTCATTGACTGTGTAAGCACGATTGCGGTTGTGATCTGTCCGATATTATGTGCAGCAGCGCCGCACATACTGGTCAGAACCAGAAACTTCCTATTTAAAAGTGCGTTGATTAAACTCATAATAATCCAGCACAAAATACCTCCTGACAGACTGTAGAAAAATGAAATCATCTGTCCGCCAAAAATGCTGGCAAGAATGATTCTTACAATCAGCACAAACAGTGCATCCTTCGGGCCATACAGATACAGCACAAGAAGCGTTATGATATTTGCCAGTCCCAGCTTAATTCCGGGAATCGGTACAATCGTACCAATCATAGACTCTGCCGTAAAGATTGTAAGTGCAATGACGGAAAACATTGCGAGCACTGTCATTTTTTTTATATCCATTTTGTTTGTCTTTTCTGTATTCATTCTATCTTCTATCGACCTCTTATGCTATCAATATGACGTTGGGATCAAAAGGCATTTTGACCCCTTTGATACCAGATTGCTACGTGCTTTGCACTCTCGCAATCTTCAATATGTCAATACATCAAATCCATCGTCTGTATCCTCATCCGGTGCCGAGGTGATGACAAGATGATTCGGCAGACATACGATCGGAAGTGAGCCGCTTCCCTTCCATACAGTATACATACAAATCTTATCCGGACAGCTTGCTTCGCTTACATGGACACCATCTTTGTCTACTGTAATCTCATTCCAGTTTTCGCCATCCTCAATCCGGAATGTCTCCTCATGATCGGTAGAAACTGTTTTTATCAGCACACCATTTTGATAAATTGCAGCACTTGCCTTCTCCGGCTTTGCAAGAAGCTGGTACGCCGTCCAGATGACGGATATGAAAAAAATCACACCCAGCACCGACGCTATTACAATCGCAACCTTCTTTTCTCTCATTTGCTCCTTCTCACTTTTCAACCTGCTCATATGAAGCATCTGTCAACGTAAAAATATCCTTTAAGCCATCCGTAACAACCACTTCTTTCTCTTTCGTAACAAAAACCGCCTCTGCATCATATTCTTCCAGCAATGGCAAACTGTCATCATACCCAAGTACAAAGCATGCCGTAGAAAGACCATCACTAAGCCACCCCTCCTCACAGACAACTGTGACAGAGATCAGCCCGCTGTCTGACGGATATCCTGTCTTAGGATCAAGTATATGATGATAGCGAACGCCGTCCTCTATTACATACTTTTCATAATCGCCTGATGTGGAAATGCTGCGTGTTCCCTCGATCGTAAGTGCGCCCAGATAGGATTCTCCGTCCTCGTTTCTCGGATTTGCGATTCCTACCTTCCATGGCTTTCCATCCGTCTTTTCTCCATACGTCAGAATACTTCCTCCAACCGATACGACAGCTGCAGACGCATTCTTTTCTTCTAAAATCTTCAAGGCTTCGTCACAGCCGATTCCTTTTCCTACAGCCCCCAGATCAATCTGTACGCCATTTTTTAAAAAGACTTCACCGTCATCGAAACTGACATTCTCCCATCCTGTCTTTGAAAGCAGCTCTGTCACTTCAGATTTTTGCGGAATATAAGGATTTGCTGTTCCCAGATTCCAAAGCTGTGACAGACTCCCAAGCGTCGGGTCAAATGCGCCGTCACTTTTTTGAGCAAGTTCAAATATCTTTTTCAGATAGTCATAAGTCCACTCTGACGGTGTGACAGACTCTTTTTTAGACGCATTCTCATTTAAATTGGCAATGTCACTGCCCTCAACACGCCATGAAAGATACTTATTCTCAATATCTGAAAGCATATCCATAATATCTTTAGCTGCCCCTTTTGCACCAAAGACACGAACACTGCAGTCCGTTCCCATCGCAGTATCCGTCAGGCTCTCACTGTCATCCTGCGTATCTGCCCACGCAATCTCCATACTCGTGCAGGAACAGACCGCCGCAAATGACATTCCGATCAGGCGAAATCTGGCAGCATTGATAATCATATCTAAATTTCTCATTCAAAACCATGCCTTTCATAATAATCCGGTAACAATCGCAAAAAGACCGGCCGCACAAAGGCAGCCGACCTTTCTGGTAACTCTACTATACCGTAAAAAAAGTAATTTTATGATACCAGGGTCAAAAGGTCAGAAAGCCGATGCAAGCTTGCTTGCAAGAGGATTTTTGACCCCAACATCATTTTGATCCAACCTTCTTAAAGATGACAACAACAGTCTTTAGAATAATCTGTATATCCAGCTGAATGCTCCAGTTATCGATATACTCACAATCCAGACGTACAACCTCCTCAAAGTCCTCGATGTTGCTTCGTCCGCTAACCTGCCACAGACCTGTCAGACCTGGCTTCATACTCAAACGTCTCTTGTGACGTGCCTCATACTGTTTGAACTCATCGACTGTCGGCGGTCTTGTTCCGACAAGGCTCATATCACCCTTTAACACATTCCAGAACTGAGGCAGCTCATCAATACTTGTGGAGCGAATGAATTTTCCTACCTTTGTGATTCTTGGGTCGTCAGTCATCTTGAACATGAAACCCTTCATCTCATTTTTCTCCATCAGATCAGCTTTTCGCGCCTCTGCATCCTGATACATGGAACGAACTTTGTAAATATAGAAATAGCGTCCGTTCTTTCCGACACGCTTCTGTTTAAAGATAAGCGGTCCGGGAGACTCCAGCTTTACAGCAGGTGCAACAAACAGCATAACAACCGCAGTGATCACCAGACCAACAAGTGCTCCCACAATATCAATAATACGTTTCATGACAAGTTTATTGAAATCAAAGAAACGTGGTGCCACGCTGATCGCATAGTGATTTCCAATCTGAGTAACCTCTCGCTGGTATCCTGCACCGAGACGATCAAGCAGATCAATATTGACATGTGCAATGACACCCATCTGAGCAAACTGCTCTGCGTAATCCGCAATCTCTGCCCGTCTCTGATCATCTAATACCAGAAATACCTCATCAACAATCTCTCGACTCGCCACTTCAATCACATTGTCATGGTTTGCTACTACACGATATCCCTCGATCTCTTCCCCTACCATATCGCGGTCTACAATTGCCAGCGTAATCAGGTAGTTCTCATAGGTATTATAACGTCTTAAATCCTCTGTAATCAGCTTCACATTATCTGCCGTTGTCAGTACCAGCAAATGATCTGCTTTTTTTGATTTGAAGAAGGAACGTAATATGCGCTTACAGATCAGATGCAATACCGCCATCAAAACCATATTGATGAGAACTGTCAATGCCCATACACTTCTGCTGATCAATTCGGTATTCTTGGTGACATAAAATACTGCAATCAACACAGCACCCATGATAATATTCAACTTGATCGTGTATGTAATCTCTTCATACTTGTTTCGCTTCATAAAATAGCGATTCATGTTGAACGACAGAAATACCAGAAAGTAGCTGATCAGAATCATCCATAAAGATGACAAAACAGAAGAAAAGTTAAATACAAACTTCCGAAAAATTGACGCGACAAAACAGGCGGCAATAAAACTTACCACGAGGCAGACAGCGTCAACCCAGATCAGCAGGTAATTCTGCATACTCTTCCTTTGTTGACTCATATTCATAAAACCTTTCTTATTATTTTCTCTATTGTATCACACTCCCTTACTTTAAACAACTTAATTTTTCTGCCTGCACTGCCTGTTTTTGCTATTGATACCAGTTATTTGTGTTTTTTATCATGAAAATGGAACCCGTTTGTTTCTCCCAAAATTTTACTTTCGCACACAGCATACTCAGTGCCTGCTTTTCCCCTTTTCGCTCCCCTTTCGGCAAACTTCCCAGCAAGCGCACGCCAGCCCGCCATCTTCCAAATCCGACCCGTCAACGATCACATAGTCCATCAAACTGCCACACGAGCAAAGAAACAGTACACGCCTCCCCATTCGTGCCAGTGTCTCGCGAAGCAGTTCACACACCTGCGTCTTTTGTGGAATTTTCCCTGTCCCGACCATATTGACTGTTCCCCGCTTCGTCTGTGCGCACAGATCCATTGCCAGCCGCAGAATATCCTGTTCTTGCATACTCTGCTTTTTGCGCCCTCACTGATGATTCCAAATGGCAATGTCTGCATCTCTTTCATAATTTTTCTGACGTTTCCTTCCCTGCTTTGAAACATGTATCCTCCTCTTTTTGCTGTGTGCATTTTTCGCTGTATGTACATCCGTTTCATTCACAAGTGTAGCAATTATTAAAAAATATGCAAGCAGCATTCATCGCTCAAATCGACGTGGCAGGGAAAACTTCAGGTTGTTTTGGGGTTGAATTATGGCAGAAAAAAAGGTATCATATTATCAGCAAAATGGACTTCAGAAAGGCATGGTATTTATAGTGAAATTAGAAAAACCTGTTATTTTAGCATCTGGCTCCCCACGCCGCAGAGAACTTCTGGCTCAGGCCAACTTCACCTTTACCGTATGTCCGGCAAAGGGCGAAGAACACACAACAAAGACACTCCCCTACGAGATTGTATGCGAACTGTCTCACCAAAAAGCGCTTGAAATTGCGCAGACCCAGAAAAATGCCTGCTATGTGATCGGTGCTGACACCATCGTAGCATTTGAAAATCACATTCTCGGTAAGCCAAAGAATCCTGCTGATGCCATTCGCATGGTTTCCATGCTGCAAGGCAATACCCATCAGGTCTATACCGGTGTGACACTTATTGAGGTCTGTGCAGATGGTATCCTCCGCGAAAAGACCTTTTATGAGGAGACACGTGTTCATGTCTGCCCCATGACCAAGGAGGATATCGCATCTTACGTTGCGACAGGCGAGCCTCTTGATAAGGCTGGTGCATACGGTATTCAGGGTGCTTTTTCCATCTACATCTCAGGTATTGAGGGCGATTATTTCAATGTTGTCGGTCTTCCGATCTCCCGTTTGTATCACGAAATCAAAATGTGGCTGTAAAAAAGAAAAGGCGATTCCCACCATTTTTCGGGAATCGCCTTTTCCAGTATTTTTTGCTACTTTTTACTTTTTGGTGCGTTTTGCAAGAATGATCATCGCAATCACTGCTGCTGCAAGGATAATTCCAATTACTACAAGAATAATACCAACAATGCCACTTGCATCTTCAATACCAAGAATCTGATTAATCTGATTGCTCTGTGTTGTCGGCATTGACAATGTACTGCTGGAAGCCTCTGCTGCAGACGATGAAGCTGCAGTGCTTGATGACGTTGACGGTGCTGTACTTGGTGACGTTGACGGCTGCGTCTCTGATGACGACGGTGCCGTGCTTGGTGCCGTCGATGGCTGTGTCTCTGACGATGATGCCGCTGTGCTGGTTGTTGCTTCCTGTGTAGTTGTAGTCTCCTGTGTGGCAGGTGCCGTTGTCTGAGTAGTCGGCTCCTGTGTAGTAGTCGTTGGCTGTGGCGTGGTCGGTTCCGGTGTAGTAGCCTCAGTTGTAACCATTGGAATCTCCTGCGTCTTTGTCGCACCACATATTGTACAAGTATAAAGCTTTGTACCTGTGGCAGTGGTCGTGGCCTCCGTCTGGACTACACCTTCATCCCAGGTATGGTTTTCATTTACGGTAATGCGCATGGTTGCCAGATTTCCCGCCGCATCCGCTGCGGTAAAGACATATGCGCCTGCCTTTTCAATTTCGTAACTAAAGGTATCTGCTGCATTTAAGCTGGCCTGCGATGCAATCTCCTGATTATTAAGCTTTACGGAATACAGATTGACATCCGACACCGTAATCGTAATCTTTTGATCCAGACAATACGTCTTGCCAGACTCAGCCCCGCTAATAGCCGGTACTGTCTTATCAAGCTTGATGCTGATCTGCTTTTGCTGACTGACTGCCTTACTCGACATATTCATCAGGTAATAATTCATCGTGTAGCTGCCTTCTTCTGTAATCACAATACTTGTATTCGTTCCAAAGTTGGCCTTATCATTTGTAAAAGCGATATAAAATCCGTCTGGTGCCTGAAGGGTTGCATTTGCACGATACCAGCCATTGCTTCCCATTCCCTGTGTCAGAAATTTTGCATCCACATTCACTGTGTAGTCCGGATCATCCTGTCCGCACACGGTACAGATACCGTTTACGTAACTGTGTCCATTGTTCACGGTGATCGTAATCGAAGCTTCATTTCCTGCTGCATCAACTGCCTTAACCGTCTGCGCCTCAGATGCCAGTGTCACGGTGAGCTTACCATCCGGTGTTAAAGAAACCGGTGTGCCATTCACAGTAACCTGTGTGAGATTTGCGTCGCTGATCGTCAGTGTCGTGGCCTCGCAGTAGGTCTTTCCATCCTCTGCACCATTTATAACAGGTGCTGTCTGGTCGAAATAAGCAGTGAAAGTCTTTAATGTACTGATAATTTTACCGTCTGTGCTGAGCAAATAATAATTGATTGGATTTTCACCTTCCTGAAGGGTCACTGTCAGGCTGGTATCTGTTCCAAAGTCTGTCTCATCTTTACTCTGACTGATATAATAGCCGGTCGGTGCTGTTAAAGTAATCATATTTGTCGTGCGATACCAGTTTCCATCTGCATCCGGAGTGGTCACCACTGCATCAGCTACATCAGCCGATTCGCTTGCCGGCTCCTTATAATCCGGGTCAGCCTCACCACAATAAATGCAGGTACCTTTATCAAAGGTATGACCATTATTTACTGTATAATGAACAGTGGTCTCATTTCCTGCCTGGTCACGAAGAACAATCGTCTGCTCACCATCAGCTGCGTTTGCCGTAAAGGTGCCTTCTTCGTTTTCTGTTACGGATGCAGGAATCTCACATTCTTCACGATTCAGATTTTCCTCAACGATAGTAAATGATACAGGGCCACAGTAAACCTTGCCTTCTTCGATACCATTTACCTGCGGAGCGGTCGTATCCAGATACAGCTTTACGGTTCGCTGATCGCTGACTGTTGTATTATCATCTTTTATCAGATAGTAAACAATCTGATTTTCGCCTTCACTCAATTCTACATCCATAGTCGGCATTCTGCGTGATCTTGCATACAAATTGTCAACGATATTATAGCCGGTCGGTGCAGTAAGTGTAACATATTTGGTGCGATACCAGCCATCTGCTCCCTGACCGTCTGCTTCACTGCCATCTTCATTCACTGCGGTAACTGTCGCATCTGGAATCGTGGTATCTTCAGTCGGCTCCGGAACATAATCCGGATCTTCTGCGCCGCAGATCACACATTTTCCTTCCGAGAAGGTATGACCATTATTGATGATCACATTCACAGTAGTGACATTGCCTGCCTCATCGACTGCCGACACGCTTAACTGACTTTCACTCGGCTCCAATGCAAAGCTGCCATTCTCATCCGGTGTCACAGGCTCTCCGTTTACAGTTACCGTAAATGTGCTGTCATCGGTCACGGTTACTGTCTGTGCCTCACAATAGGTCTTGCCATCCTCAATTCCTGTGATGACAGGCGCTGTCGTATCGGCTGGTTTCGTTGGATTTACTATAACATTTACATTTGCATTGACTGTATTGTAGATGGTCATATCATCCGGTACATAAACTGCTGTGTAAATGCCATTTTCCGGAACAATATTTTCATCCAGCCAATGCCATCCTTCTGGAAGCGAAACTGTTGAGAGTGCCTGACCTTCATCCAGGCTGACACTTTCAGGACACTGCGTCTGCGGTGTCGGATCTAACTTATTGATCTTGATCGTAACAGCAATTCCTGTTATTGTATTATACGTCTCGGTATCATATGGAACAAAGCTAACTACTGCGTTCATCTCTTCCTCTGCCGGAAGAAGGGTCGCCGGGTCAGTTTCCCATACAAACTGTCCAACAGAATCACTTGGAAGTGCGATATCAGACAACGGCTTTGTCACATAGCCTTGCAATCCTTCCGGCGTTACATAGACCGGATCCACCTTCTGAATTGTTGTTGGCTGTGTTGTTTGTTCTGGTGTCGTGTCCTCCGGCTGTACTGTCGTTGGCTCTGAAGTCGGTATTTCTGGTGTTTCCGGCTCAGACGGTTCTGCTGGTGTCTCTGTCTTCTCGATTAATGTCACATCGTTTTCAATCACCATGCCCGCTGCTACATCGGCAAGTGCACCGTCTGCTCCTGTCATTTGCCACTGACGGCCATCCGCAAAAATGCTGTCCGGCACAGTTCCATTTGTGTAAATGACACCGTCCTCTGTTGTCTCATCGGAATAGTCCAGTATCCACTGATACACACGTGAAACATTTGTATCCGCTTTTACAAGTACAGGAACACTGTCCGTTCCAATCAGCTGTGAAAACTTCGGCGCCGTGAAATTGGAATTAAGCAGCCACGCTGCCGCACCATCTGCAAACTGGGACGAATCGAACATCGTCACGCCTGCCGGCACCTCAGCAACAAGAATACTGCCGTCAACAGTCTGCTTATTTTCCGTAAATGCTGCGGACACGCTGCCATTTCCAGTCACGGAAGAATAACCAGGCGCATAGTTTAAAAGAACGGTTGTCACCTGATCCTCTGCCAACATATTGGTAATGCTTAATCCTGTCGAATAGACTGAGTCGATCACATTTTCATTATCAATCGCAAAATCACTGATACATGCATTCTGCGCCGATGATGTAAGCGTTGCTCCTGCTGTCACACATGCGGTAATCTTGCCCTCATTGCGTCCTGCAAGAACTGCTGCATTGTTATTGGAAGTGATGAAAGTATTCTCCAATTTGAGTTCTGTCACGCATCCATTGCTTCCGATGTAGCCAAATACCGCCGCCAATGCGTTCTGAGTGAGATTTTCAATGGCAGATGTCTGAAGTGCCTCGGCCTGTGCTGCCGATACGCTGCTGACTAAATCACTGCCGCTTATCTGATTTAACGTAATGTTGCTTATGCTGTAGCCATTTCCGTCAAATACACCGTCATAGCTCTTTCCAGACTGCGCTGTCGTATCAAAATAACCGATTGGTGTCCACGAATAATTCGACAGCACGCTCATATCAATGTTATCTGCCAAACTTACATTCTGTGTTTCCAGATCACCCGCGTAAAAATGCTGAACAAACCATGCAAGCTCTCCTGCATTTTCGATCTCATATGCACGAATGCTGTCACTTGTGTAACCAAGCTGCAGCATATCCTGATTGTCAATCAACTGCGGTGTTTCAAATTCTGTATAACCATTTACAGTACTGATTCCGTTTGTATACGGACTTTGTGCTTCCTCTGCTGATACCGGAATATTTATCATAAGCATCGCTGCCGATGTCAGCATGGCACTCCATTTTGCTTTTTGTCGTTTTATCTTCATCATATGCGGACCTCCTGTCCGGTCAGGGACGTACCCCTTCGCCTTATTCTTTGATTTCAGTATAACATCCTCTCCTCACAATGTCATCTTAATAAAACGCGTCAATCTTTACAAATTCCTTACATTCTTATTTCTCAATACCGTTCCTTTAGAAATTCCGATACATTAGTATGACCGTAATGAACCAGCTTGGCATCAAACTCAGACAGTCTCTTTTGAATCTGCTCGATATCCTTTTGTTTTAATACACCGCTTCGCTCATGCTTTTGGGCTGTCTCCTTTGCCTCCTTATAGGATTGAATCGTCAGATCCTTATAATTGTTTTCCAGATACATCTGAACTGTGTTTAATTTTTCTTCAATTTCCTTCAATGCTTTCTTTCGCTCAAACATGGCTGTCTCTCCTCTGCTCCGTTTATTTTTTGCACAAATCAGGTTGGCATACTGTCTGATTTATGTTATACTGCATACAGTATAACACTTTTTTGAAGAGACAGGAGGTTTTTTATGCCAACACCACATAATAATGCACAAAAAGGTCAAATTGCAAAGACCGTTTTAATGCCGGGCGATCCGCTTCGCGCAAAATTTATCGCTGAAACATTCCTTCAGGATGCCGTACTTGTAAATGAAGTTCGCGGTATGCTTGCTTACACTGGAATCTACAACAAAAAGCCTGTCACCGTCATGGGAGGCGGAATGGGTATGCCAAGCATCGGCATTTACTCCTACGAGTTATTTAAAGAGTACGATGTAGATCGCATCATCCGTATCGGAAGCGCTGGAAGCTACAGCCACGATGCAAAGATTTATGACGTTGTCCTTGCCACTTCTGCAGTCAGCGAATCCACATATGCAAAGGTTCAGTCCGGTTATGATAAGGATGAGACCTATCCGTCTAAAACACTCAACGACTCCTTGCGCGCTGCTGCAAAACGCCTTGGTATCAAAATGATTGAAGGTGCTATCCATTCAAGTGATGTTTTCTATCGTCAGCCATCTGATGCAAGGCCAACCTATTGGGAAAAGCTTCGTGACGAGCGCGGCTGTCTGGCTGTTGAGATGGAAAGCTTTGCACTGTTTGCAAATGCTGCCGTACTTGGCAAGGAGGCTGCCTGCCTGCTGACCATCTCTGACAGTTTCGTTAGTCCGGAGATCACCACTGCCGAGGAACGCCAGACCTGCTTCACCAATATGATAAAGATTGCACTGGAAAACCTTTGATACCAGTACTAATCCTTCTTTTTGTTCTCCTCTTTTTGTATCAGCGATGTCATGTTCTCTCCCATCGCATTTTCGCGCCATTTTGACGGTGCACTTCCGGTGCACTTGCGAAATTGTCTGGAGAAATGTACCGGACTGTTGTAGCCGCAGCGGTCCGCAATCTCCTCCATCGTCAGATTTGTCTGTGCCAGCATACGCTTCGCCTGCTCGATGCGGCTCTGTATGATATCTGCTCCACACGAAACCTGAAATGCTTTTTTATACAACTCCTGAAAATATGCCGGACACAGACTGACTTCATCGGCCAGTTCCTGTATTGACCATGGACGTGCCGGTGCCGCGTAAATTTCTTCCCGAAGTTCCAGAAATTTTTGATAATGCGCAATCTGCGGAAGCGATGAATTCATGTAATCGTCCAACAGTGTAAAGAATGCCATCAAAAGTTGAGAGACTACGCGGTCGCTCTGTGCCATTCCGGAACGAAATGCATTCACCATCAGCTGAAGATACTGCGAAACAGGAATGCTCTCCTGAAGGCTGATCGGTTTGTTTATCGGAATCCTGAAATTTGCCAGCTGCTTATCCGGGTCACAGAAGTTGATCCAGTCATCGCAATATCCTTCCCACACTCCGGTATAGGATACGCGCTTATCCGGACTGATTAAAAAGAGCGTTCCCTTTTTCACGGAAATTTCCTCATCTTGAAGCCGAAACAAAGCTGTCGATCGGGTATAAACCAAGATGTAATGCTGCCTTTTCTCATAATGGTAAACTATTTCGCCCTTTCTATGGCGGCTGTCTGTTCCTACTGCCTTTGTATAAAACATACCTTTTGCCTCCTGTTGTATTCAGCATTTACTATACACGAATATTTATTTTTTCACAATAGATACTTTCACAGATTTGCAACGGGTTCCCTGCCTGCAGTGGAATGAATTGCGAAGAGTGAGTTAAAACAAGCTGATAAAATGTATGCTGTTTGTCCTGTCGAGTCGGCAGGATTGCTGCTGAATTTACAAAATAAAACAGACCTGCTGTGCCGGATATCCTGGCGCAGCAGGTCTGTTTTCTTAATTAAATTAAAAAATACATAACTATTCAGAACCCCATTCGCAAAACCGCACATTCCGTGCATCGCTGCAAAGACTTTATCCTGCGATATGGAACATATCAATCAATATAACAAGTGCCAAACCATAGTAGGTAATAACAGCAACAAGATCATTTACCGTAGTGATAAGCGGGCCTGATGCAACTGCCGGATCCACATGAATCTTGTGGAAGAACATCGGAATTACGGTTCCGACAACGCTGGAAATCACCATGGCTGTCACTAGTGCGCCGCCGACACAGCCCGCAATCAAAAATGCGTGCAGCCAGTCATATCCTTTGAAGAAATGAATGTATATACCAAGTACAATAAGTGTCATCACACACAGCACCAGTCCGTTTACCAGACCGATTCTTGCTTCCTTGAATACCAGACCGAGCTTTTGCTTTGCTGTTAAGTTCTCATCCATCAGAACACGAATGGTAACAGCAAGTGACTGCGTTCCGACATTACCGGCCATATCGAGTACCATCGACTGAAAACAAATGACAACCGGAAGTACTGCCACTACGGACTCAAACATACCAACCACAGAGGAGACGACCATTCCAAGAAACAACAGAGCAATCAGCCATGGAAGTCTTTTTTTCATACTCTGAACGGTTGTTTCATTTAAATCTTCCTCCGCAGTCAAACCACCGAGTTTTGCATAATCATCGCCCAGGGCATCATCAACCAACTCTACTACATCAGATGATGTGATGATACCGGCAATCTTTCCTTCCTGCGTCAAGACAGGAAGTGAATCTTCTGCATACTCCTTGATACGGTCTACGCAGTCATCAATCTTTTCATGGTCAAGCAAATATGGATAGGAGCGGCTTATAATACTTTCAAGCGTATCCTTTTCTCTTGCTACGATCAAATCCTTCAGATCAATCGCGCCATAATACTTGTCCTGCTCATCTACAACATAGATGGTAGAAATATTATCATTTTCTCCTGCCTGCCTAACAAGCTCACGCATCGCCTGACGAATCGAAAGATCATTTCGGATACAGATGTAGTTCGTTGTCATGCTGCTTCCGATTTCATCATCATCATAAGACCAAAGAAGCTTTACATCCTCGGATGCTTCCTGATCCAGACGCTTAACGATCTCTGCCTTTCTCGACTCGTCCATGTCTTCAAGGACATCAACCGCATCATCGGAATCCATGTGAGAGACGACATTTGCCGCCTTCTCTAAGGAAAGCTCTTCCATGTACGGACCTGCATCATCGAGATATGCAAAAATCTCCGCAGTACGGTCTACACCAAGAATGCGATACAGACGCTGTCTTTCCTGCGGTGTCAATTTCTCCAGAATCTCCGCAATATCATTGTCATGATAATCGGACAGGCGCTCTTCCAACTCTTTCTCACTTAATGAACTGGAAATAAGTGCTTCCAATTCTTCCAAGTGCTGGCTTTTGCTATCGTTTAATATTTTCATTTGTTTTGCCTCCTTATTTATCCAAATTTTTCGTTGTGATAAAAAGGCTTGTTCTTCTGCGGTACAAAAGGCAATCTCAATGATGTTGGGGTCAAAAGGCATTTTGACCCCTTTGATACCAGATTGCTACGTGCTTTGCACTCTCGCAATCTTCAAAAACAT
>CAVJTU010000076.1:0-13455 GCA_963652495.1 uncultured Oscillospiraceae bacterium | reverse complement strand
ATCCTATCAGCATAAATCCTGAACACAGTGGCTATAATTCAGTCTATAGGGCTGCATGATGCTACCGGAACTAGTTAAGGAATCCCACAGTTTTAACCGTGGGAGTATGTCAATGTGTTCGCTTTGGACACGCGATAAAACACGGAATACTGTGGAAGGTTATGACAGGGATGTCATGACCTTTTTTTGTGGAAAGGATGTCAAAAGTTATGAAGTGTCTACGAGGACCACCCATGATAAAAAATTGAGCAGTATCGAAGATACCTCTCTATCAAAGAAATGATGGCAGAGATGGATGAGAGCAAGCAGCGAAGCGGATTGCAAATGTCCGCTTCGACTGGCCTCGGATTTAAACCGGGGCTGTGATGAAAAGGACAAAATGAACAGGAAAAAAGAAAAAACAGTATTTTTGAATGTGTTGTTGTTTTTGGCAACAATTGCAGCAGGATATTTTGGTTATTGTTTGTGGCAATATTATCAGGAATATCGTAATGATCGAAAGTCGTATGAGGATCTTAGAGAAGCAGTTTTGCAGACTAGTGATGGAATTGAGCTATTGACAGAAGAATCGATGTTTGAATCGGACACAAAAACTGACATAAAAAGACAGCAAATAAAAAGGGAAACAAAAGAGTCTTTGTTTGAAGTGAATTGGGCAGAATTAAAAAAAATCAATGAAGATATCATTGGTTGGGTATACTTTACCGGATTACCGCAAATTTCTTATCCTATTTTGCAGGCAGACGATAATGCATACTATGTAAATCGGACATATGATTTATCCAGCGATACTTCAAAAGCAGGTTCTATTTTCATGGATTACCGAATGGCATCTGATTTTTCATCGCCATATTCCATTATTTATGGACATAATGTCAGAGACGGTTCAATGCTGTCTGATCTTGCGCAGCTTGCAGACCAGACTTTGTATGATGAGAAGCCATACTTCTGGATTTTAACGCCAGATGGCAATTATTATTATCAGATTTTTTCAATCTTTCAGTGTCACCGGTCAGCTGATGTTTTTCAGAAGTCATTTGAAAGCTGGGGAGAAGACTTTTTTAAATGGCAAAGCGAATTGCAGGCAAGGAATAGTATGCAGGGAGATATCCAACTAGAGGAAGACGGACATGTGATTGCATTCTCCACCTGCGTTCCAAACAGCTTTGACCGTACAATTGTATGCGGAACATACATAGGCGGAGATTCTATCCCGGCTCCACATGGAAAGGAATCCTGATCCGCGCAAAGACGGGCAGAAAAGAGGAAATTTGACCGAATCAGGCAAGTAGCAAAGCGGATTGCAAATGTCCGCCTTGACAGAAATCAGCGTACCGATGATTCGAGGCAAGATAAGTTTTCTCTTGACAACAAAAAATAGTTGTACTATCATCCGAATTAGATGTACATACATCTGGTTTGGATGATTTTTTAACCGAATCAAGCAGGTAGCAAAGCGGATTGCGAATGCTTTTTGAAGATTGCGAGAGTGCAAAGCAGGTAGCAATCTGGTATCAAAGGGGTCAAAATGCCTTTTGATATCAACATCATTATATTTTGGGGAAAGGAACAAGTGCTATGGATATCACGGGACGAAAGATAACAAAGATTGCACGTGAGCTGAACAAGTTTACTGTCCAGACGATGAAGGAAGAAGGAATTGGTACGGCAGAATTTGATTTTATTCATCTGGTGCGTCACAATCCTGGCATTACGCAGGCGCAGGTACGTGAGCAGCTTAAAATTGATAAGGGGGCAGCGGCAAGACGGGCAGCCAACCTTGAGGAGAAAGGCTATCTGGTGCGAAAACCAAATCCGGCAGATGGACGCAGTCAGCTGTTATATGCGACTGAGAAGGCAGAAAACCTGAAAAATTCAAAGGCTCACATCGAGGCTGTCTTTTATGAATGGCTGTTAGATGAATTGTCCGAGGCAGAAAAAGTGCAATTTGTTCAGATACTTGACAAGCTGTATCTGCGCTCGAAGGTGCAGAGCAGAGCGGGCTTTCCTGATGTGACACCGCGAATCAAAAGTGAGGAGGCGGTTAACGATGAAAAGAAATGATACGTTTTGCCCAAACCGCATTCTTTCTTATTTTAGATTGGAATGGGCGGTGCTTTTAATTGTCACTGTTTCCGGACTGATTTATAATATCGGACTTTTGGCGAGCCCCTGGTTTGAGGGACGTATGACAGGGTGTTTGATCGACATTTTAAATGGAAAGAAGACATTTCCAGATATGCTTGTTTTGGTGGCATTTTACGTTGCTGCTATTGCATTGGTGCAAATATGTCGTTATATCAAGCGTTTTTATGTGCGACGTTTTTCAAATAATGTAAACCGCAGGATGAAACGTGTTTTGTATGACAGTCTGATTCATAAGACAAAGTCTGAGCTTGAGGAGGAGGGTGTCGGAAATGTAATGACAAAGGCTATCCTCGATGTTGATGACTGTGCAGAGGGAATGCGTAAATTTACGACTGAGATTTTTGATACCGGTGTGGCGCTTGCTGCGTATGCCGGAATGCTTTTATATTATGACTGGCACTTGGCAATTCTTTGCATGATTTTTCCACCCGTTTCCTATGTACTGGCAGAGAAGTTAAAAGTTATTGTACAGAAAACGGGAGCGGCCTACAAAGAGCAATCGGGTTGCCTGAGCAGTGCCACGCTGGATCGCGCAGTTAATGCCGTTACGTATCGTGTGTTTGGCTGCGAAAAGCAGCGTGAGCAGGCATATGAGGACAATCTTCTTGCTTATGAAAGATCGGCAATCAAGGCAAATATCTGGAATACCGCACTTACTCCGTTGTATCGTGTTATTTCTATGGCAAGTGTATTATTTATCTTGTATTTCGGAAACAAAAATGTACTCGGAAATGGTTGGAAACAGTGGAGTATTGCGGCATTTACGACATTTCTCTCCTGTTATAGTAAGCTTGCCGTCAAATCCTCCCGTGCCGCAAAATTGTTCAATGCTGTGCATAAGGCACAGGTTTCCTGGAAGCGTATCAAACCGCTTATGATTCCGATTGAAGAATCCAGGAAAGTGGCAGAGAAAAAGCCTCAGTCATTAGAAATAAAGAATCTTTCGTTTGCATATCCGGGTAAGAGGAAGATTATAAACAACGTAAGTTTTATGGCAAAGCCGGGACAAATTATCGGAGTAACAGGTCCGGTTGCCTGTGGAAAATCCACACTCGGAAAGGTCTTTCTGTGTGAGTATCCATATGAGGGGAGCATTCGGTTTGGAGGCAGGGAGTTGTCTTGGATGGATACAATTGATCGAGCTGGGATGATTGGCTACCTTGGTCACGATCCGGAGTTGTTCAACGACACGATTGAGAATAATATCCGTATGGGTGATACTATAGATGCAAATGTATTTTTGCGTGCAGTATGTTTTGAAAATGAGGTGGCTGCAATGGAAAATGGCATCCATACAATGATCGGAAATGGCGGTGTGCGTCTTTCAGGCGGACAAGGACAGCGTCTGGCACTTGCCAGAACGCTTGCTCATAAAAAGCCATTGTTAATCTTAGATGATCCATTTTCAGCACTGGACCGCACAACTGAGGAGCAGGTGTTTGAAAATTTAAGGAAGCTTGCAGCAGACAGCATTGTCATTTTGATTTCCCACAGATTGTACCTGTTCCCACAGATGGATCAGGTAATCTGGATGAATAATGGAAAAATAACGGCAGCGGATCACGCAGCACTTATGAAGAATGAGCCGGAATATGCTGCCTTGTTTGCCGAACAGTCCACGGGAAACTGGGAATCAAATGGGTCGCAGAAGGGAGCAGAAAAACGATGAAGCAGAATCTTGAAAAACAAAAGAAAAAAGTTGGAGGCATTGTTTTCCAGACCGTAAAAGAGAAAAAAGGATTGTCACTTGGAATTGTCTTCAGCGTATCGATTGCAATCATTTCTGCGCTGTTTCCGCCATTAATCCTTGGAAAAGTAATTGACCGGATGACAGTCGGTGCAAATGTATCATTTTTAATGGTGCTTTCCTACTTTGGCTTGATCGTGCTGACAGGACTGACGGAATCGGCTCGTGAGGGACTTCTGACTGTATTTGGACAGAAGATTACACATTCACTTAGGAGTGCACTGATGGAAAAACTCACCCATCTGACAGCTGATTCGTTGAATCATCAAGAGCCTGGTATGCTTGTCTCAAGATTTGTCGGTGACGTTGACACTGTAGAAAATCTGTTTACATCCGGCATCATCAGCATGTTTGCCGATGCCTGTAAGATTATTAGTATTTTAGCCGTCATCTGGTTTCAAAATAAAGGTTTGACAATTGTGCTTTTGGTGCTGCTGCCATTTCTGTTTTGGTTTACAAGACATGTACAGAAAAACATGCTGACGGCGCAGCTTGAAAACAGACGTGCCGTGGGTCGTGCATCCGGTCATGTTCCGGAGACGCTCCACAATATTCGTACCATTCATTGCCTTGGTGCTGAGCAATATATGGAGAAAAAATACGATGAGTATATTATGCAGGGATACAGTGCAATGGAAAAAACAAACTTTTACGATGCTATTTATTCTCCTGTCATTCTGATTTTAAATGCCATTGTGATAGCCATTGTCATGCTGTTATCCGCATCTGGAAATAAGGCTCTGCTGACATTGTTTGGAATGTCTGCCGGTACCGCAGTAGCTGTTATGAATTATATTTCCGAAATTTTTACACCGATTGAGAGTCTTGGTATGGAGATTCAGACTATTCAGTCTGCACTCGCGGGTGTAAAACGAATCAATGAATTTTTAAATCAGGATGAGATGCCGGAAAAGGATCACACAGACGATGTATGTCAAAAAATTCTTTTGACTGTCACAGAATCAGCTGCAAAGACAACTGCAGACAGCGGGAAGGACATTCCTTTTGTTGAGTTTCATGATGTTACTTTTGGCTACGATGAGCATATTGTTTTAAATCATGTGAGCTTTTCTGTAAAGACAGGAGAGCGTGTTACCCTTTCCGGACGAACCGGAGCCGGAAAGAGTACGATTATGAAACTGCTGTTGGGTCTTTATGAGCCACAGAACGGCAGTGTGCTGATTAAGGGCATTTCGTCCACGGATGTTCCAATGTCTGCCAGACGACGATTATTTGGCTATGTAGAGCAGTTCTTCCATATGGTTCCAGGAACCGTAAAGGATCAGATTACCCTGTTTGATCCAGATATTTCAGATGAGGATGTACATATAGCTGCCGTTATGACGGGACTCGATGAGACTATACAAAATCTTGAACAGGGATACGATACGATCTGCACACAGGATCTTTTTTCACAGGGACAATGGCAGCTTCTTTCCATTGCCCGCGCTGCAGCGGCAAATCCACGAATGCTGTTGCTTGATGAGATTACGGCAAATCTCGATGCAGAGACTGAAAAACAGGTGCTGCAGGCGCTTGAGCAGGTCTCTGAGAACCGCACGGTTCTTTCGATTTCTCATAGAATCAATGCAAGAACAGGTCGTGTGATTTTGATATAAAGGGAAGAGAAAAACTTGACAACGAAAAGAAAGATAGTTATAATTCAAACTGTTTGAATTATAACTATCTTTAACTATATGGAGGAAGCCGCATGGAGGAATCATTGCATTATCTGATCATGGCAAATCAGGCACTCATCCAAAAGGCATTATTGGAACGATTGCGATCCGTCGGACTTACGATTGGCCAGCCGAAAGTGTTAGATTACCTGAAAGATCATGATGGAGACAGCCAGAAAGAGATCGCCAGAGGATGCCATTTAGAAGCGGGATCGCTCACCTCGATTTTAAATCGGATGGAAGAAAAAGGTCTGATCGAACGACGCATGTTAAATGGAAACAGACGGACGTCTCACGTTTTCCTGACAGAAGAGGGCAGAGAAAAACAACAGCTGGTAGAAGAAACATTTTCAAGAATTGAACAGCAGGCATTAAATGGTATTTCCGATGAGGAATGTGCTGCATTTATGGCTGTTTATCAGAAAATCTATCAAAATCTGCTGGATAAATGTGAAGAACAGAATGCAGAAGAGGGAGAAAACAAAAATGAGTCAAAATAAGATTAAAAGATACCTTTTATTTTTTGTGGGATTATTTGTAAATGCACTGGGCGTCAGCCTGATCACAAAGGCAAGCCTCGGCACGTCGCCGATTTCATCTATCCCATATGTACTGAGCTTAAATTTCCCATTCACGCTGGGAAATTTTACAATCTTTTTCAGCATATTTCTGATTGTGCTGCAGATTTTAATTCTTCGCAAAAATTTCAGGATTGAAAATATTTTACAGATTCCGGTGTCAATTGCATTCGGCTATTTCATTGACCTGACCATGTATCTGTTTTTCTGGGTAAATCCGGAAAATTATATTGTGAAAGTGATCGCACTTTTGGTTGGCTGTGCCGTTCTTGGCTTTGGCGTTTACTTGGAAGTGGTAGCTGATGTAGTCATGCTTCCGGGTGAATCCTTTGTCCGAGCAATTGTACAGACCTGGAATACCAACTTTGGTACAACAAAAATTTGCTTTGACACTTCCATGGCAGTCATCGCAGCGGCACTCTCATTTGTTTTTGCCGGCTCACTGAACGGTGTTCGAGAGGGAACAATCATCGCCGCATTATTGGTTGGATATATTGCCCGTTTATTGGGACAGAAAATCAATTTCACCATGACAGAAGGAGAAGCAGCATAATTTGGTTAAATTCCATTGACGGGAGCGTCAGGAAAGGCTAAGATAGATTCAGATCAATTATTGGAGGTGATTTCAATGAGTGGAAAAATCTATTTTGAGCCGACTTGGGAGCTCCCGAATCCTTTTTATAAAGAAGATGGAAGCATTATGAGTACCAAAGCGGAGTGGAAAGAAAAGCGTACCGCGTATCTTGAACTATTAAGTGAAACGTACTATGGGAAAATGCCGGAGCGTCCGCAAAAATTAACAGCAAGTGAACTGGCGAGCGATACCATTTGCCGAAATACTGTATGCCATACAATAGTCCGTTTGTGTGCGCATGGAGAACAGGCACCGGTTTCATATAATGTACATGTCTATCGCCCTGTTACACAAGATGAGACAAAGACGAAACAGGCAAATACAGCTGACGAGGAAACGAAAAAGTTAATTCCTGTTGTAATCCCGGCGGCAGATACACTACCAGAAGATATTATTCGTATGGCAGCTGGACAGGGCTTTGAAATTTGCAGCTTTGAGATTGCAGAGGCAGCACCGGATGACAAAGAAAAAATCTGGGAAGGTGGCTGTGCAAAGGCATATCCGGGTTATACATGGAGAGCACTTGCAATGTGGGCATGGCTTTCGAGCCGTGTCATTGACTGGCTGGAAACACAAGAAAATGTAGATGTGACCAAAACAGTTGTGACCGGTCATTCGCGCATGGGAAAAGCAGCACTTTGCTGCGGCATTTATGATGAGCGAGCAGCCGTTGTTGCACCGGCAGGCTCTGGCTGCGGCGGTATGGCGAGTATGCGCTTGAGCGGCTGCCGTCTGGGTGAAAATATTGGTCTTTCCGAGCGTATCGGTGTGATGTTAAACAAAGAGCGCTTCCTATACTGGCTGATGGAAAATATGGCAGACTATGGCACACCGGACGGAAAAACACGTTTTCGCGAAAATGAGATTCCATTTGACGCCAATATCCTTGGCGCATGTGTCGCTCCGAGACGATTGATTCTGGTGGAGGGTCTTGATGATGACTGGATCAATCCGTTTGGCACACAGGTATCGTGGCTGGCAGCATCCGAGGTATTTGATTTCCTGGGTGTCAAGGAACGCAGTGCGATTCATTATCGTGAGGGCGGTCATGCCTATACCAAGCAGGACTGGAGCGTTGTCCTTGATTTTACCAAGGCACAGCTGTGCGGCAAGGAAAAGATGACTGGATACAAGTCAATGAGAGAAGATGAGAATAAGGCAGGATATTCATGGAGATGTCCGAAAAAGTTTGAATGATTACAGAAAGGGCGATTTGCGATGCCGGCATTTTATGCACATTATAAGTTTGGGCAGATGGTAAAGAATAAGCTACCCGCGAAATATCAAAGATTATTAGAGGATTATCAGGATTTATACGAGATCGGTCTGCACGGACCGGATATCTTATTTTTCTATCATCCGATCCTACGACATCCGATCACCCAGATCGGAGTAGTCATTCATCATGAGACGGGGCGTGTGTTTTTCGAGCATGCGTTGACTCAGATGCATCGCTCGGCAGCAGAGGGCGATAGGATGCAAAAGGCATTGTGGGCATATGCGCTCGGTGTTGTGTGCCATTTTGTACTCGATGCGTCGTGCCATACCTACATCAATCGCTTTGAAAAGACAAGACGCATCTCACATCATGAGATCGAGAAGGAATTTGAAAAATATCTGATGAAAAAGGATGGGTTGGATCCGTTTGACTGGGATTTTCATCAGGCTTTATCTACAAATTTACGCTGGGCAAAGCCGATAGCACTGTTTTATGGCTTGCAGCCGATTCAAATTCATCAGTCCATCAAAGGATTTCTGAGGTTTTCACGCTTATTCTTTACAAAAAACAAGGCAAAGAGGCGTATTATCTTTGCCGGAATGCGAATTGCGCGCGTCTACGGTGAGATTCGAGGCTTTTTTGCCAATGAAAAAGACAATCCAAGGTGCCGCCACAGCAATGAACAGCTTGAAATTCGCATGAGGCAAAGCGTCAATGATGCCGTAAAAATGGCAGATGAATTGGAGAAGGCATATCGCGGTGAGGCGCGTCTTGGGCATCTCTTTGACCAGACCTTTTCTGGGAAGGAAGCCTGAAAGATTATAGTTCACGGTTCATAACTTGGATTAGCGGTGAGACGGATTGCTTTTACGAGGCGATTCCCGTGTGGGAGCGGACTTACGCAGTAACTGAGACAAAAAGGTGCGTGGAAGGTGCCGCGGGAACAAGGGGCGCCGACAAAACAATCGTCGAACCGCTTTCGTAAGACTACCTTACCGTGAACAAGAACAAAAATGCCAATAGCAGCCATAGTTTAAAACTATGGTAAACAAAGAATTAAGGTATTATACAAATACCGAAAAATCCTGTATGATAACGCTATCAACACAAAGCAACACCAAAACAAGAAAATAACAATAGCGCAGCAACAAATAATTCAAACAATTTGAAGCCGCATCATACAGGAGGAAACTAATATTATGAAGACACCATTTCGTTACGATTTTGTAGGAAGCTTTTTACGTCCGCTTTCTTTAAAGGAGGCAAGAAAGCAGTTTGAGGCAGGCACAATCTCCAAGGAAGAACTGACAAAGGTAGAGGACGCTTGTATTGAAGATCTGATTGCAAAGCAGAAGGAAGCAGGCTATCATGTTATCACGGATGGCGAGTTTCGCCGCGCAACCTGGCATCTTGACTTTATGTGGGAGTTTGAGGGCGTAGGTCATTCCAAGACAAAGACAGGTCTTCCGTTCCACGGTGAAGCTGCAATGATCGATGATACCTACCTGACCGGAAAGGTTTCTTATAAGAGTGGTCATGCATTCGTTTCGCACTTTGCATTTGTAAAGCAGTTCGAGGATGAAAATACTGTAGCAAAGCTGACCATTCCGGCACCGGCACAGTTTCTGGAGCAGATGATCATGCCATTTGCATGGGAGAATACCTCAAAGTATTATGAGACACCAGAGCAGGTAGCAGAGGATATTGCACAGGGCTACCGCGCATTCATTAAAGAGGTATATGCAGCAGGCTGCCGCAACCTTCAGCTTGATGACTGCTCCTGGGGTATGGTTGTAGACCCGAATGCACCGGCACTGTTTGGCACGACAAAGGAAGGTCTTGAAAATATCAAAAAGCAGCTTCTTGAGATCAATAACAAGGCAATCGAGGGCGCACCGGCAGACCTTACCATCAATACGCATGTGTGCAGAGGAAACTTCCATTCTACCTATGCAAGCAGCGGTGCTTATGACAGCGTAGCAGAGACACTTTTTGCAAAGGAAAATGTAAATGCGTATTATCTGGAGTTTGACGATGCACGTTCCGGCGGATTTGAGTGCTTAAAGGCAGTATCCGGTGATAAGAAGGTAGTCCTTGGTCTGATTACAACAAAGTCTCCGAAGCTGGAGGATAAGCAGGCTGTGATCGCACGTATCCATGAGGCTGCAAAGTATGTGCCGCTGGATCGTCTGTATTTAAGCCCACAGTGTGGATTTGCATCCTGTGAGATCGGCAATAAGCTGACCGAAAAGCAGCAGTGGGCAAAGCTTGCACTCGTAAAGGAGATTGCAGAGGAAGTCTGGGGCAAGTAAACTCGGATCTGGTGTTTTTCTCTTAAAATTGGAGGGATCATGACATTACAACAGCTGCAATATGCCGTAACGGTCGCTTCTGTGGGAACCATCACAGAGGCAGCCGAACGGCTCTATATTACACAGCCTAGTCTGACAACGGCGATTCGAGAGTTGGAAAAGGAGATGAATCTGACGATTTTTATCCGTTCCAACAGAGGCGTGGCAGTATCCAAGGAGGGCGAGATTTTTCTTGGATATGCCAGACAAATATTAGAGCAGACGGAACTGCTGAAAGAAAAATATACGAATGAGCGTCAATGGGGGCGAAATTTCTGCGTTTCCACACAGCATTACTCATTTGCAGTGAATGCATTTGTTGAACTTATTAAAAAATATGCGGGTGAAGAATATGACTTTAATCTTCGCGAGACGCAGACCTACGAGATCATTGAGGATGTCGCACTCATGAAAAGTGAGTTGGGCATCCTTTATCTGGATGATGAAAACCAAAGCGTGATCACGAAGACGCTTCGTGAAAAAGAGTTGATTTTCACCCCGCTTTTTGATGCAAAGCCGCATGTTTTTATTAGCAGCACACATCCGCTTTCAGCCAAGCCGTGCGTGGATTGGGAGAATCTTGCGCCATATCCGTACCTGTCATTTGAACAGGGTGAACATAATTCCTTTTATTATGCGGAGGAACGCTACAGTCGTGTCCTGCGAAAAAAGAATATTCGTGTCCGTGACCGTGCGACGTTGTTTAATCTGTTGATTGGATTGAATGGGTATACGGTTTGCAGTGGTGTGATTGATGAAAACTTAAATGGAAAAAATATCATCGCAGTGCCATTAAAGGAGCAGGGGATGATGAGAATCGGCTATATTCGCCACAAAAAAGCCGTATCTGGAAAATTGGCAGAGGATTACATTGAGGCACTTAAACAATATGGGAATCAGCAGCAGGGGAGCGAATAAAAGAGAAACATAATTTCGTTAAACATTTTTCAGTTACCTATCACATAAAAGACATGGTTTTACCATACAGATGAGTATAATAAAGGCCATAAGAACAAAAAAGAAGCAAACGAATTTGCAATAGTTCTTAACCCAAACAAACTGAAAAGTGAGGTAACAAATTATGAGAAAAAGAAGAATATTTGCATATGAACTGATGGCTTGCTCCCTTATGATGACAGGAATCCCTGCTTACGCATCAACGACAACAAGTGAAACAAAGCAGGAGGCACAGAGTACAAATGAGCAGCCACCCCAAAAGCCGGATGGCGAAGCACCTTCCGGATCCGATGGACAGCAGGGCGAAAAGCCAGACGGTGAGCCACCGAAAAAGCCAGATGGGGAGAAACCGTCAGGAGAAATGCCATCAGGAGAAATGCCATCAGGAGAAGCACCGGATGGACAGCCGGGCGGCGGACCGGGTGGTTCTGGCGGAGCATCTTCGGGTGTGGACAGCTATGATGCGGCAACGGAGTATACGGAAGATACCGAGACCGATGGTGAGAACTATACTTCTACAGGAACCGATGAGAATGCAGTACTTGTTTCAAATGGCGTGAACGTAATATTAAAGAACAGCACAATCGACCGCACCTCCGAGGATAGTACCGGAGGTGACAACTCCAGTTTCTACGGTGTCGGCGCAGCACTTCTGACTACCGAGGGCATCACTTACATTGACAATGCAACGATTACAACCGATGCAAAGGGCGGTGCCGGTGTATTTGCTCATGGCGATGGAGTCGTTTATATTGCAGATTCTACGATTACTACAAAGCAGGATACTTCAGGCGGTCTCCATGCAGCAGGCGGCGGAACGCTTTATGCATGGGATGTAACAGCGGAAACGGACGGCGTGTCCTCCGCAGCAATCCGCAGTGACCGCGGCGGCGGAACAATGGTGGTAGATGGCGGAAATTATACCAGTAACGGAACCGATTCTCCGGCAGTTTATTGTACTGCAAATATTGCCGTAAATGATGCAGCACTTACCGCAAATGGCTCTGAGGCTGTTTGTATCGAGGGATTAAATTCTCTTTATCTGTTTGACTGTGACATCACAGGAAATATGCAGGATCTCGATCAGAATGATACAACATGGACATTTATTGTTTACCAGAGTATGTCAGGCGATTCTGAGATTGGAAGCAGCACTATGCAGCTTGTTGGAGGAAGCGTTGTCTCTGAAAATGGAGGTTTGATTTATACAACGAATACGGAGTGTGATATCCTTCTTTCTGATGTGGACATTACTTATTCCGATGACAGCGAGTTTTTCTTAAAATGCACCGGAAATGACAATGAACGCAGCTGGGGTACAAGCGGTTCAAATGGTTCTGACTGCGTCTTTACAGCCGAAAATCAGGAAATGGAAGGCGATGTAATCTGGGACAGCATCAGCGATCTGGATTTCTATATGACCGATGGCAGTACACTGACAGGTGCCATTGTCGATGATGAGAGCTATGCAGGAGAAGGCGGCGACGGCTATTGCAATCTGTATCTGAGCGAGGATTCTATTTGGGTCGTAGACGGTGACAGCACACTGACGAATCTCTACAGCGAGGGCACCATTACCGATGCAGATGGAAATACTGTTTCGGTAGTAGGAACCGATGGAACTGTATATGTAGAAGGTACAAGTGAGTATACCATTACTGTTGTGAGCTATGAGGAGACTGCTGATCTGTCCGGTGCATCAAGTACAGCAGCGTGGGCAGATTATGAGGTTGAAAGACCGGAAGAACTGGGCGGTTCTGAGACGGAATCCGAGTCTGAGTCTTCCGACACAGACACCGATGCAGATGCAAGCGAAGCAGAATCGACATCAGAGGCAGAGAGCAGCGCAAAATAAATGAAATAACAGGCAAAGTAAGACAACAAGCCAAGTAAGACAATAAAATAATTAACCGAATATTTTTAAATAGGCACATCATTCCTTTTTTATGTGGGGTGATGTGCCTGTTTTTGTGTAGCCCGGAAGATGATTTTGTCCGGGAGGTTGTGAAGGTGTAGCCCGGAAGCTCAACAAACGCGGTTCGCCGATTGTTTTGTCGGCGCCCCTTGTTCCCGCGGCGCCTTCTACGCACCTTTTTGTCATAGTTACTGCGTAAGCCCGCTCCCACACGGGATCGCCTCGTA
>CAVJTU010000075.1:0-13830 GCA_963652495.1 uncultured Oscillospiraceae bacterium | reverse complement strand
CTAAAAAACGGGTACTACACTAATTCACGTGTCCACTGTTATGGGTACATTATATTCATCCCGGTGATGCACTCTATGAAAAATATAAAAAATTATTTAAGGGGGTTAAGTGATGAATGGAATTAAAATGGATGAATTGCAAGAATTAATCTCTCATTGCCATGAGGCAGAATTTGAATATAAAGGTACAACATATGTGCTACAACCAGAAGTCGATGATGATAAATCATATCTTGTGATATGGGATTGTACGCCTGATTCAGCAAAATGTATATGTAAACACGAAATTGGTGATTGGGGAGATATACCACGACCTGTCATCGATGCAGTTCTTTCTGATAAGTGCTTTGACGGAAAATCTTTTTTAGAAATTGAGAAAGATATTACAGTAACAGTGATTTATTAATATCTTTTGCGGACAGAGTAAAATCGGAAAGAGCTGGCTCATGCTGTATATGAATCATAAAGAGACAGCATGGAGTTGTCTGTACTTATTGGCAGCATAAACGGGCTCATCAATGATAGTGTAACCTACCGAACCGCATTCGCATTTTGGTACCGCTTCCGATATTCTCCCGGCGTCATCCCATACTCCCTGCGAAACAGATTGATAAAGTGATTCGTACTTTCAAATCCAACCGCAGTGCTGATCTCCCCGATGCGATCATCGCCGCACATTAACAGCTCACACGCTTTTTTCAGGCGAAGCCCATTTAAATATGCAATCGGCGACTGCCCAAATGCGGCCGTAAACTCATGCGCAATGCGAAAACGACTGATCGCATAGCGTGTCTCCAACATTGTCAATGAAAATGGGCGTGAGAAATCTTTATGAAATGAATCACGGATTGAAATTAAATAAGAAGGAACAACATACGGAAGGCTCGACTGCGCATGGCAGCGGGCCTCTTTTACGGTAAGGCAAAGAAGGTTTGTCAGATGTTCGCAGTTCCACAGCGGATCCTGTCGGCGGTCTGTTAAAGATTCATTTAGATGTGCGAGTTCTATCGGAAACATGGACGAGCCGGGAAGTACAAATGCTTCTTTTGCAAAGCCTGAAAATAACTTATAATAATAGGAAACGGAATCACCTGAAAGAAAAAGCAGGTTCATTTTCCAAGACCCATTTTCCATGCAGAGGCGAAAACGGTTGGAGAGTGAGAAAAAGAAAAGAGAGCGATTCTTTAAAGCCATTGTCTGACGATTGTTTTTCTTTTCTATACATCCATTTACAGGCTTGCCTGTAGTTTTATCCGAATTTTCAGTTGCATTTTTCTCTTCATTCGCTTCAAACTCCAAAAATCCATGTCCCTCTGTCACAAAAATAAGTCCATATCCTTCCATTGCTTCAAAAGCAGCATCAAAAAGGCGGTTGTCCGACAATGCAAGACCTGCCAAAAGTGAGATTGGAGGCATTGGATCAAATTTAGGCGAAGTGAATGGATTTGACTGCTCAATCAGACGGCGCATTGCCGTAATCGACGATTTAGAAGCAGATGACATGCCGGATAACAGATTCGATAGAAAATAGGCATCGCTCATATCAAAATATCCTTTCCGCTTTTTTTTAAGTATAAGCGTTATTTATTTAAAATGCAAGTACTTTAACATAAAAATACAAAATAAAGCTTAAATAAAATAACTTAAATAAATTAAAATAAATAAATATACAAAAATCAAATGGATTCGACAAACAATAAGAAAAATTGCGCTTGTAAATAGAAACAAAATTCTAATTGTGAAAAGTGATAATCAAAAAAGAAAACTAATTTTATTTCTTATGCTATTTAAAAAAAATATGCAAGATTCTTACATAAAAAACAAGATTAAATGATGCATAATGCGAAAAACCGTGCTATTATAAAACCATAAAAATTAAGTTAAATTAACTTAATAAAAATGGAAAGTGGAGGTAGAAACATGAAAGTAAGAAAGCTCACCGCATTGGTTATGGCAGGTGCTATGACCGCATCTATGGGAACCGCAGCATTTGCAGACGAGGCAAATGAATTGCCGACAATTGATTCCATCACGCTTGGCGAGGATTATACCGATCTGGAGGCAACGATTAAATTTTTAACACACAGAACGGACATCGTTGACACCACGTTTCAGGACTACATCGCAGAGTTCAACAAGCTGTATCCAAATATCAAGATTGAGTACGAGGCAGTTACCGATTATGCTCAGGACGTGCAGATTCGTCTGACCACAGATGACTGGGGCGATGTTTGTGGTATCCCGACCAATCTTCAGAAGAATGAGTTAGCAGATAAGTTTATCAGCTACGGCGAGAAGGAAACATTGGACACGCAGTATGTTTTGTTAAATAACTTCTCTTATGACGAACAGGTTTACGGAATTCCTTCTACGGGAAATGCACAGGGTATCGTATATAATAAGAAGGTATTCGAGGAGGCAGGTGTCACCGAAATACCAAAGACACCGACCGAGTTTCTTGAGGCTCTTCAGAAGATTAAGGACAATACAGATGCCATTCCGCTGTATACCAACTTCGCGGCAGGCTGGACGATGGGCGCATGGGATGCTTACATCGGCGGATGTGCAACAGGGGATCCGGACTTCATGAATTATGGTATTACTCACGGTGAGAATCCATTTGCAGATAATGGAGAGGAGACGGGCCCATTTGCAGTTTATAACATTCTGTATCAGGCAGTTTCACAGGGACTGATCGAGGATGACCCGACGACTACCGACTGGGAAGGCTGCAAGGGCATGATCAACAACGGCGAAATCGGCTGCATGGTTCTGGGTTCCTGGGCAGTTGTTCAGATGCAGGAGGCAGGCGATAACGCAGATGATATCGGATATATGCCGTTCCCGATCACGGTTGACGGACAGCAGTATGCCTCAGCAGGTCCTGATTATTGCTATGGCATCAATGTTCATTCCGATTATGAGAACCAGCTGGCATCTCTCATCTATGTAAAGTGGCTGACCGAAGAGTCCGGATTCTCCTATGACCAGGGCGGCATTCCGATCTGCGTAGGCGATGAGTATCCGGAAGTATTATCCGCATTCGATGGTGTAGAATTAGTTGTAGACAACCCGGCACCGGAAGGCGAGGAGGATCTGTTTGGTGAGATCAATACCGAGTCTGAGGTTGCTTTGAATAATGATAATACTCATGTACAGGATATTCTTGAGCATGCACTGACCGGTGACATGACGATGGAAGAGATCGCAGCTGAGTGGAACGATGCATGGACAGCTGCTCAGGAAGAGTATGGCATTACTCCAGAGCCGTATGTATATGGATCCGGTGTAAGCACCACTGCTGAGTAAGTCATACGAAGCTCTGCACGGGATAGCTGCCTTGCGACTTATCAATAAGCGAGTTCCCAACGGGGCTTACGCGATTTTGTTAAAAAAGTAAGGTGTAAACTTTGAAAAGCGGCACATCTGAGTATTCGGGTGTGCCGCGTATGATAATAAGAAAGAGAATTTGTGAGAACATCCGAAGAAAAGGAGGAATATGTGATGGCTGCTTTGTCTGCAAGTACAAGATCAAAAAAGACATTTGGACAGTGGTTTAGAAGCAGAAAGGTACAGCAATGGATCGTAATTATCACATTTATGTTTGTGCCGGTTCTGCTGCTGCTCGTTTTTTCATACGTTCCATTTGCAAAAATGTTTCAATTCAGTCTGTATAAGATGAAGTCTTATGACAGCAAGAACAATACCTATATTGGATTTAAGAACTACGTTGATGTGTTTACCAGAGACGATTGTTTCAACTCATTAAAGCTGGCAGGCTATTATATCGTGGCATCATTCGTTCAGCTGGCTTTGGCATTGTATTTTGCTACGATTCTGTGCTTTAAAGTAAGAGGAAGCTCTTTATTTAAGGGGCTGATCTTCTTCCCATATCTGATCAGCGGTATCGCAATCGGATTTATTTTCAAGTTCTTCTACACAAGAGGCTTCGTACTGGATACTGTTTTATCGTGGATTGGCTTAAATCCGGACAGCCTTCCGTACTGGCTGAAGGATACCAGAATCAACAACGCTTCTCTTGCGGCGACGTCCGTATGGCGTTACATGGGACAGAACATGGTGCTTTTCCTTGGTGCAATGATGTCCGTTGATCCGTGCCTGTATGAGGCGGCATCCATCGACGGTGCGAATGCATGGCCGAAGTTTCGCTACATCATGCTTCCGAGCATCAAGTCCGTTATCGTATTGAACATGATTCTTTCCATTTCCGGTTCTCTGAGTGCATTCGAGCCGCCATACGTCATTACAGGCGGTACCTTCGGAACAGCAACCTATTTCGTTATGATGAACAGTTTGGCTCATGAGAAAGGTAAGATCGGTCTGGCGGCAGCCATGGCAGTTGTATTGATGGGTCTGATCTTTATCGCAACGATTATCCAGCAGATTATCATGAAGCTGATTGATGATGATTGGCGAGAAGAACGCAGAAACAGAAAGATTGCCAGACAGCTGAAAAAGCAAGGCATCAAGTAAGGAGGCATAGACATGACAGCGAAAAATCGTATAGGAAAGTATGTATGGGGCTTTATCAAATATTTTTCTCTGATTCTGGCAGGCTTTATTGCCGTGCTGCCGGTTGTCAGCTGCGCCATTACTGCTTTTAAAACACCTGAGGAATACGCTTCAACGAACGTTATGAAGCTTCCAAGTTCATTTTACATTGACAACTTTATTGAGGCATTCAAGAAGGCCAACATGGGTGTTGCATTTTTAAACAGTGTGATCATTCTGGTCGTTGTACTGTTCTTCTCCATCATGTTCGGCGCAATGCTCGCGTACATATTGAACCGTTTCCGTTTCCCGGGCAGAGGTCTGATCCGCAACCTGTTCTTATTTGCCAGTCTTCTTCCTGGTATCGCAATGCAGGTTACTGTTTACAAGATCATGTACAACATGCACCTGATCAATTCCATTCCGGGTTATATCATTCTTCTTTGCGGAACGGATATTATTTCCGTAACCATCTTTATTCAGTTCTTTGAGAATTTGCCGAACTCGCTCGATGAGTCTGCGATCATGGATGGCTGCACCTACTTTGGTGTATTTTTCAAGATTCTGCTGCCGCTGTTAAAGCCGGCAATTGTAACGGTTATGATCTTAAAGGGTGTTGGCACGTACAACGAGTACTACATGGCAAATTTGTATTTGCAGGATAAGTCGAAATTAGTGACCGTTGCCACTTCGCTTTACAAATTTACAGGTCCGATGGGCAATCAGTACAATTACATCTGCGCGGGCGTTATCATCACGCTGCTGCCGGCACTGATTATCTTTATTCTGTGTCAGAAGCAGATTTATGGCGGACTTGCAGCAGGCTCTGTAAAGGGTTAATGACAGCAGTTCGCTGCGGGGCAGCCTACTCGGTGGAGTGACTTTGTCAACGGGCCCAATTCCGCGGGTGCCTGTTACATGATTTATTATCACAGGCTATTTTGAAAGCCCCGCTACAACGTCCCGTTTCGTAAAGCACCTCCACCTCGGGGCTGCAACTAGATACAATATAAGTGAGCGCGTAGCCTAAGCTGTGCGCAGAAATGAGGAAAATATGAGCAAAGTAAAAATGATCAGTCCTGAAGTAAAAAATGTACCATGGCAGGAGAAGCCAGAAGGGTTAAAGGGGACTCCGATCTGGAGATATCGTGAGAATCCAATCATCGGAAGAAATCCAATCGAGGGCGTTGCACGAATTTTCAACAGTGCCGTAATGCCATATGGGGATGCATTTATCGGTGTATTTCGTGGAGAGCAGACAAATGGCATTCCTTATATTTATCTGGGAAAAAGCAAGGATGCGATTCACTGGGAGTTTGATTCCAAGAAGATTCCATTTGTCGATGAGGACGGAAATCCGTTTATGCCGATCTATGCATACGATCCGAGACTGGTAAAGGTAGAGGATACCTATTACATCATCTGGTGTCAGGATTTCTACGGTGCATCCATCGGAATGGCAAAGACAACCGATTTCAAGACCTTTGTTCGTCTGGAAAATCCGTTCATTCCATTTAATCGAAATGCTGTCCTCTTTCCAAGAAAGATCAATGGAAACTTTGTGATGCTGTCCAGACCAAGCGACAGCGGCCATACGCCATTTGGCGACATCTTCCTTTCTGAGAGTCCAGATATGGTTTACTGGGGCAAGCATCGTCACGTTATGGGACGCAGCAGTGAATGGTGGGAGAGCGTAAAGATTGGCGGCGGCGCAGCTCCGATTGAGACATCCGAGGGATGGTTACTGTTCTATCATGGTGTTTCCGGCACCTGCAACGGTTTTGTTTACAGCATCGGCGGCGCAATCCTCGACATCGACAATCCGTCTATTGTAAAGTATCGCTGCGAGAACTTCCTTCTGACACCAGAAGAGTGGTATGAGGAGAGAGGCTTCGTTCCGAACGTTACCTTCCCATGCGCAACCATTCATGACAGCGTTTCTGGTAAGATCGCCGTTTACTACGGATGTGCAGACAGCTATGTCGGACTGGCGTTTACAACTGTTGATGAGATTGTGGATTATATTAAGACACACAGTCACGTAACAGAGTCTGACACGGAGATTGGAAGACGCTAATCAAAACAAAGAGGCTCGTATACCGATTCCTGAGACCGTGATTTCATAAACGGTATACGAGTGCCATGCAAAAAAGTAAACGAGGATATGGCTGCAGACAATACTATGGACATGAACTTAAATATCAATTTAAACAAAAACATCTTAAATACAAACATCAGCGCCGAAAAGCTGCGGATGAAACAGCAGATACAGGCGCATCTTGACCAAGTCATTTTGCCATTTTGGGAAGCGCTTAAGGATGACGAGTATGGCGGATTTTATGGCTACATGGATATCGACCTAAATCTGGATAAAAGGGCAGTAAAGGGGTGCATTTTAAATAATCGTATTTTATGGTTTTTCTCCAATGCGTATCTGACATTAAAGCGTCCAAAGCTTCTTTCCTACGCAAAGCATGCATATGAATTTTTGAAAAATGCATGTCTGGATCGAACCTGCGGCGGCGTTTACTGGTCTGTTACGTTTGATGGAAAGCCAGAGGAAGACATGAAGCATACTTACAATCAGGCATTTGCGATTTATGCACTTTCTTCTTATTATGATGCGTCTGGTGACAGAGAAGCCCTGGACATTGCGTGGAGCATTTACAATGTAATTGAAATGCACTGTAAGGACGACAAGGGATATCTTGAGGCATTTGACCGCAAATTCGAGCCGGTCAGCAATGAGAAGCTTTCCGAAAACGGAGTCATGGCGGAAAAGACGATGAATACGCTGCTTCATGTATTTGAAGGATATACGGAGCTTTACCGTGTGACAAAGGACAACCGGGTAGGACAAAATCTTCACTGGATGCTGGATATCTTTGCGAAAAAGGTGTATAATCCGGTTAAGAAGCGTCAGGAGGTATTTTTCGACAAGGACTGGAATACACTGATTGATCTGTATTCGTATGGACACGATATTGAGACGTCCTGGCTGATTGATAAAGGTCTGGCGATTTTGGATGATCCGCAGGTGGCAAGAGAGCTTGCACCGATCACCGATACACTTGCAGAACAGATTTATCAGATCGCTTATCGGGATCATTCCGTGCTCAATGAATGTGAGAGAGGTGTCGATAACAATATGCGTGTGTGGTGGATTCAAGCTGAATCGGTTCTGGGATTTTTTAACTATTATCAAAAGCACAATGAAAAGACCGAGTATTTTAAGGCTGCGCAGGATATTTGGGATTATATTCAAAATGTTATGACGGACAAGCGACCGGGCTCGGAGTGGTTCTGGGAGTTGGATGAGAATCAAAAGCCGTCGAGTAAAAAGCCGATTGTCGAGCCGTGGAAATGTCCATATCACAACGGACGCATGTGCTTTGAGATGATTCACAGGCTTGGTGAAAAATAAATGAACAAAACACAGCTGCGTATAGGAACAGGCGGTTTTGCGACCGGACATTTTGTGAGCTGTAAGATTACAGGAGGAGATAATACAATGAAGCTTCATGAGCAATATTATGTGGAGAAAGCGAAAGTTGAGAAGCTGATTGCAAAGAAGAATCAAAAGTCTGATTTTTATAATGGTATTTATGATCGTTATACCGATCCGGTTTTAACAAGAGAGCATATCCCGGTAGAGTGGAAGTATGACGTAAATCCAGAGACAAATCCATATTTTATGGAGCGTCTTGGTGTCAATGCCGTATTCAATTCCGGTGCAATCGAGTTAAACGGAAAATATTATCTGATTGCCCGCATCGAAGGAAATGACAGAAAGTCCTTCTTTGGTGTGGCAGAGAGTGATTCTCCGGTAGAGGGTTTTCGTTTCTGGGATTATCCGATTTTATTAGATGACATCTGCCCGGATGAGACAAATGTTTATGACATGCGCCTGACCAAGCATGCGGACGGTTACATTTATGGTGTGTTCTGTTCCGAGAGCAAGGACACCGCATCAAATGATCTTTCCGCAGCTATAGCGGCAGCCGGAATTGTGCGCACAAAGGATTTAAAGCATTGGGAACGTCTGGATAATTTAAAGACACTTCGTTCGCCTCAGCAGAGAAATGTTGTACTTCATCCGGAATTTATTCATGGCAAATATGCATTTTACACTCGTCCGATGGATGATTTTATCGACACCGGAAGCGGCGGCGGAATCGGATTTGGTCTGTGTGAGAATATCGAGCATGCGGTGATTGACGAGGAGATCATCACCAGCAAGAGAAAGTATCATACCATCACCGAGGCAAAGAATGGTGCAGGTGCGGTTCCGATCAAGACGGAGCGCGGATGGATTCACATCGCACACGGCGTGCGAAATACCGCAGCGGGACTTCGCTATGTTATCTATGCATTCGCGACAGCACTTGACGATCCGGCAAAGGTAATCGCAGAGCCATCCGGTATGTTAATCGGGCCGAGAGACTGGGAGAGAGTCGGTGACGTATCAAACGTAGTTTTCACAAATGGCGCAATCGAGAAGGATGGAAATGTCTATATTTATTATGCGGCGAGCGATACAAGACTTCATGTGGCATCTACAACAGTGGACAAGCTGATTGATTATGTATTCTCAACACCGTCTGACCCCGGAAGAAGCGTTCTGTGCGTAAAACAGCGCTGCGATTTGATTAAAAAGAACTTAGAATATATTAATAAGTGCAAAGCAGAAGAATAAAAAAGAGGAAAGGCGGCAATGCCAGGGGGTATCCCGGTGGCTAGCCGCCTCCTTTATTAAGGAAGGAATATTGGTATGGAGAATAGGACACGATTAAAAAATCTGATGAAGCGCGCTGCAGACGGCGAATCACTTGTGATTGGCTTTTTGGGTGGGTCCATTACACAGGGAAGCCTCTCCTCAACACCACAGACATGCTATGCATATCTGGTCTATGAGTGGTGGAAGCAGGCATTTCCAAAGACAGTATTTTCCTTTGTAAATGGCGGAATCGGCGGAACAACTTCCCATTATGGCGGTGCACGCGCATGGAAAGATGTTCTTTGCTATCGCCCTGATTTTGTGGTCGTTGATTTTTCTGTCAACGATGATGCAAATGTGTTTTTCGAGGAAACCTATGAGGGAATGATTCGCCGTCTGCTCACGGCTCCCTCTGCTCCGGCAGTTGTTGTACTAAATAACGTATTCTACGATACCGGAAAGAACGCACAGGACTACCACAACCGCATTGCATCGCATTATGGCGTTCCGCATGTCAGCATCAAAGATACGATTTATCCGCGTGTAGAGAGCGGCGAAATTGTGCGTGCGAATATCACACCGGATAATCTTCATCCAAATGACAAGGGACACCGCCTTGTCGCAGACGAGATCTGCAAATTCCTTGAATCCGTCAAGGCAGAACTGGAAAATGAAGAAAAAACAGAAGAAGAGAATAGCAAGATCGAATCCCCGGCAGAAAATACCGTGAGCAAAAGTACGAAAACGGAGCCATCAATAACGGCGTCCGCGTCACTTCCAACTCCACTTACAGCAAATGCCTACGAGCACAGCCGCCTGATTCAGATTCAGGATAACGAAGCAATTTTGGAAGGCTTTTTGGTTGATCCAATTGAGAAAAAAGGAATGCTTGATATTTTCAAAAATGGATGGACAGCAGCGCATACAAATGATAAAATTATCTTTGAGATCGAATGCAGCTGTCTGGCTGTTCAGTACCGCAAATCCGTACAGCAGCCTGTGCCAAAAGCAAAGGCCGTGATTGACGGTGACGAGGAACATGCAGTGATTCTGGACGGAAATTTCAAAGAAGACTGGGGAGATTGCCTGTATTTGGAACCGCTTTTGCAGCACGCAGAACGATGTGTTCACAGACTCGAAATTACAGTCACAGATGCCGAGGATATCGTGCGACCATTTTATCTGGTATCGCTGATTGTTTCGTAAATGGTATGTAACCTTATAACGTAGACGGGTGCTGAGGCGAATGTGATTTACGAGGCCGAACGTTGAAGCGAGCCTGTCAAAGAAAAATGTGATAATAATTAGTGTAGTGGGGACTTGCGGAAAAGAGAGGCCGACAAACACTTCGCCGAAGTACACTCCATAACATAGAAGCAAAACTACAACCACAGCGCATTCGAGAAGTTAATTTAGAAAGGATTGGATAGGAACATGGACGAGAATATTAAGAAAAGCTATGAGTATTGGTGTACATCTCCGATTTTCGATGATGCAACAAAGGCTGAGTTAAAGTCAATTGCAGACAACGAGGACGAAATCTTCGACCGCTTTTACAGAGAGCTGGAGTTTGGTACCGGTGGTCTGCGCGGTGTAATCGGCGCAGGCACAAACCGTATGAACTTCTATACCGTAGGAAAGGCTACTCAGGGTCTTGCAAACTTCATCAACAAGCAGGGTGCTGCCGCAAAGGGTGTTGCAATCGCATTTGACTCCCGCCGTATGTCTCCTGAGTTTGCAGATACCGCAGCATGCGTATTAGCTGCAAATGGCATCAAGGCTTATATTTTTGACAGTCTGCGCCCGACACCGGAGCTGTCTTTCGCACTTCGTACTCTGGGCTGCACCGCAGGTATCGTCGTAACCGCCAGCCATAACCCGCCGGAATACAATGGTTACAAGGTATACTGGGAGGATGGCGCACAGATCACTGCTCCAAAGGATGCACAGATCATCGGCGAAGTAAATGCGATCAAGGATTATGCAGAGATCAAGAAGATGACTACCGAGGAAGCCAAGGCTGCAGGACTCTATGAAGTAATCGGAAAAGAGATCGACGATAAATACATGGAGGCATTAAAGAAGCTCGTTCTTCATCCAGAGGCAATCAAGCAGATGGCCTCCTCCTTAAAGATCGTTTACACGCCACTTCACGGAACAGGAAACATCCCGGTACGCCGTGTATTAAAGGAACTTGGATTTGAACAGGTAACAGTTGTTCCAGAGCAGGAGCTTCCGGATGGAAATTTCCCGACCGTATCCTATCCGAACCCGGAGGACAAGAAGGCATTCGCACTGGCACTTGACCTTGCAAAGAAGGTAGACGCAGACCTCGTTCTGGCAACTGACCCAGATGCAGACCGTCTTGGTGTATATGCAAAAGATACAAAGACTGGCGAGTATAAGGTATTTACCGGAAATATGTCTGGTATGTTAATCTGCGAATATCAGATGTCCCAGAAGAAGGCACTTGGTATTCTTCCGGCAAACGGCGCACTTGTTACCACAATCGTATCCTCCAACATGGCTCAGGCTGTTGCAAAGGAATATGGTATGAAGTTCATCGAATGCCTGACCGGATTCAAGTACATCGGCGAGCAGATCAAGTTCTTTGAGCAGACTGGAAGCAACGAGTATGTATTCGGCTTTGAGGAGAGCTACGGCTGTCTGGTTGGTACGCATGCAAGAGATAAGGATGCCATTGTTGCTGTTATGGCACTGTGTGAGGCTGCTGCTTACTACAAGACTCAGGGCATTACACTGTGGGATCAGATGTTAAACATCTACAACAAGTACGGCTACTACAAGGAAGACCTGTTTACAATGACCTTCAAGGGTGCAGACGGTGCAAAGAAGATGCAGGATATGATGGATGCATACCGCAAGAACACACCAAAGCAGGTTGGTGCATACAAGGTACTGCGTCTGCGTGACTACAAGAACAACGTGATCACCGATCTGGCAACAGGCGAGACCACACCGACCGGACTGCCGAAGTCAAACGTACTGTATTTTGAGTTGGAAGATGACGCATGGTTCTGCGTTCGTCCGTCCGGCACTGAGCCGAAGATCAAGTTCTATGCAGGCATAAAGGGCACCAGTCTGGAGGATTCTGCAAAGAAGCTGTCTGATCTGATGGAAGCAATCAAGAATGCGTAAGGAATACATATCAGGCAAGTATGAAACAATACGCATTAAGCAGTAAGTATGAAACAATAAGTATTCACACGTGTTAAAATACGGCCAACGCATTGCAGGCTGGAAAATATGCCAGCCTGCAATGCATAGAATGTGAGGAAAAAAGAAGAATTATGAAGATACTGCCAAACAACAGCAGTCTCATCTATAGTGGAAGGATCGACTGGAGCGATCCTTTTGCTATCGTATGGACGTATCCGGGAACATTTGTAAAGATTCGATTCAAAGGAACGCATTTATCCATTCATGTGCGAAATAAAAATAATTACTGGGATAACTATCTGGGTGTTGTCGAGGGCGACGCTCAGACAAAGATTTTGCTGCCAAAGGATGGAGAGGCAGAGATTGCAATTCCATTGCAGAAGACAGAAGATGATATTCATGAGGTCATGATCTTTAAGCGTCAGGATGCCTGTCATGAGCTTACGATTCTTGGCTTTGAGATCAACGCTGATACGAATGATAACAGCAGTGATAAAAGTCGTGCGAGCAGAAACTGCGATAGCGATGACAGCAAAAATGCAATAGAAAAATGTGAACTCCTTCCGGCATCCCCGCTGCCGCCAAGACGCATTGAAGTATATGGCGATTCTGTTTCAGCAGGAGAAGTGTCAGAGGCACTTGATTACATTGGAAAGGCGGATCCGACCGATCAGCATGGAGAATATTCCAACAGCTGGTATTCCTATGCATGGATTACGGCGCGCGCATTTGACGCACAGCTGCACGATATCGCACAGGGCGGTGCTGCGCTCCTTGATCAGACTGGTTGGTATCATGCGCCGGATTATATCGGCATGGAATCAATCTGGGATAAGATGCGTTACAATCCAGATTATGGCACCATTACAAAGTGGGATTTCTCACAGTATACGCCAGATATTGTAATTGTGGCGTTTGGACAGAATGATTCCAACCCAGACGACTATATGAAGAAGGATTATGAGGGAAAGAAGGCGCAAAACTGGAGAGCGCATTACGAACAATTTTTAAAGAAAATCAGACAGACCTACCCGAACGCGTGGATCATATGCTGCACGACACTGCTGCAGCATGATATCGGATGGGATATGTCGATCAGTCAGGCCGTCCAGAACATCGCAGACAAAAAGATTTCCCACTGTGTATTCCAGCGAAACGGTAAGGCAACGCTAGGCCATCTTCGTATTCCGGAGGCAGAGGAGATGGCAGGAGAACTTTGCCATCACATTCGCAGCTTGAATATCGAAGGCTACGAATAGGAGCCTTCTTGAATGAGAACAGAAACGTTATCAATGGAATGCTTCTTATAATTCCCAATGCAGCCTGATTACTCGTCAGAACTGTTTTAATCACAGCGCTGACGAGTAAAAAATAATATAAAAAAACCTCCCACTTTTTGGGATTTTGAGCGATAATAGAAG
>CAVJTU010000074.1:0-14162 GCA_963652495.1 uncultured Oscillospiraceae bacterium | reverse complement strand
ACCCGCCTTCATCCCCCACCTAAGAGGTGGAGGACTTCTAGCGGATTAGGTTAAACCCCACCACCCAAGGGCAGTGGGGTTTACGCTCCCATTACAAACATGGTGTGCCAGTGAGTCGGCACGCACAATTATACTGCTTCTGCCGGGATACGATTCATCCTCTCTTTGAATTCCTCCACCGTCATATTAGCTTTAGCTGCTGCCTTTTCAATACTTAGCAAATTCTCTCGAACTAATTCAATAAGCGTGATAAATTTACCTTCAGCCTTGCCTTCGGCTCTTCCTTCGGCTCTTCCTTCGGCTCTTCCTTCGGCTCTTCCTTCGGCCTTGCCTTCTTCGATAGCTTTTTGCTGAATCTTCAATGTTTCTCTCTTGATGTAGTTATCTAATGCTTCACTCATGTTACGAAAACCTCCTTTCATGCCTTGTTCCAGGTTTGCATTATACGTCTCGATAAATCTGTGATCGTCTCCCATTACACTCAAAAGTTCTAGTGTTTCCTTGACATGCTTGAGTTCCTGTGGATTCGGCTCATAATCATGTTTTACTCGTTGCTGTCTAAAATAGTCTGCAACGACTCGGAAATCGCTTGTAAACTGTTCCACCTTTTCCTGTGGAAGATAGGCAATCGAAAACACCTTTACTCTATAATCACTCACATATTCTTTTAACTCCTCTGGAATTTCAAGACAGTCTTTCAATGAAACTTCAGAAGCCCACTCAGGGTTCGTTCCGAAATAAAGGACAAATGAAATGACAGGATATTTGGAACCTTTCAAGTCATACTGTGCGCGATACTCTGCTCCGTCATACCCAATTATTCGTAGTGGCATCAGTTTGTCAACTCTGGTCTGGTTTTCCATTCCTACACATGCCACACGAACGGTTCCATTTTTCCAAGCCTTGGCAACATCACGTTCCTGGCTATGTATTTTTCCGTCTGCCTTGTATGATGAACCGGGTGTACGATCCTCCAGATCTTCCGGATTCATCAGTCTCTTTCCGTTGAAAAGCAGCACATTCACAATATCCGCAAAAACGTCATTATAACCTTCCAATGTCTTTTCAACTATGTCTTTTTCAGCCACGCCGTCACCGCCTTTCTCATAAAAACACTTCTGCCCGACACGAATTCCGGCATTTATTACAACAATTTTTCTTCACTGCTTTATCCTTGTGAAGCCGTCTGTTCTTATATTGTACAGCGCAGCATCCTTTTTTTCAAGTATTTTGTAGATGCCGTCTTTTTAACCTATTTTGTTTTTTGTTCAGCAATTTTTGTATACCAGAACGATAAGAAAGCGGGTACCGATTATTTCTGTTCGATACCCGCTTTCAAACTTCGTTATCCATTGGACAATACCTCTTTCTCTTTGGTTGTCAACTTTTTTGGATTCAGGAATAAGTTTTCTTTTCTGACTTCGTTTGTCTTTTCTTTTTCTTATCCGTTTGCTGCTCTGCTATAAAATTGTTTTTTACTTTTCTTCTGCAAGAACTCTCTTTTCTTCTTCTATTCTCCTCTTGCCTGTCTGCACTTCTCTGATAAGATAGACTATATGCTGATATGAGTATTCCGCATCCTTCGATTTTGAAATATTGATATCATTCTTTCTATCGGCTTCCCGTTGATTCTTTTCTTTGTCTTCGGGGTTCCTCTTATCTGCTTTCTCTTCACAGTTAAGAAATCATCACTTGCTTTTGACAGATTTGAAAACCGTTCTATGCAGAATTTTGTTTTCCTATGTTTCAATTACTTGTACTATACCTACTTATAAATACAATCATAATTTCTAATTACTTATCGTAATGATTTATTATAATTACTTATTACATGTTATGTATGAACTAAGTAATGAAACGAAGCTTAATTGTACTTTGGACCGTACCTCCTTCTCTGGGTTTCCCTCCCGATTTTTTTGGATGTTTCTTTATTTCCTTGTTGTGACTTCATTATAGTCTACAGTCTCTGTTTTGTCAAGCACTTTTTGAAAATATTTTTAAGTTTTTCTTTATCTTTTCTTAATTGTGTAAATTGTTTAGAATTATTCAAACAATTCCAGAATACTTGCTGGCTATGATCGGTGTCAATTTCATTGTTGACTGAATCTTTTTAAATTTGTCACTGCCTATTACTGTCCTGGTTGAAGTCTTAGTTGAAAGTTTGTCTAAAAGTTTCTTTGAAATCTTTTGCAAAATCAAAAAGAGCCTTGGTTCTACAGCCAATGCCATAAAACCAAAGCTCTATATACCTTTAACAGGAATCTGGTGTGAAGATCACCAGCCATTCAACGACTAAGTAATTGACTCTCGATCTGTTTCGCAGTTTCCCCTACTTCCAATTTAAAATAATATCTTTTAACTCTTCTACGCTCTGTGCAATCTTGGTGGCACCTGCCTTTTCAAGTTCTTCCCGGCTTCCATAGCCATATGTGACACCAATGCAGTCCATGCCAATTGCCTGCGCCCCCTTTACGTCATAACTGCGGTCGCCGACCATGACTGCCTCAGACAAATCCGGGATGTTCATCTGCTCCAATGCATAGGCAAGCACCTCTGCCTTATTGGTTCTTCCTTCATCCATCGTCGCGCCTGCCATTACCTTGATATAGTCACGAATATGAAAATGCTTTAAAACAATATCAGCAAATGCCTCCGGCTTTGAGGTTGCCATTGCAAGGAAATATCCTTTTTCCTCAAGTTCCTTTAACATTTCCTCGATGCCCGGATAAATTTCGTTCTCATAGATCCCGATCGGCCGAAAATACTCACGAAATGCCGCAACCGCTTCTTTTGCCTGCTCATCACTCATGCCATAGCGGTCACGATATGTATCTAACAGCGGCGGTCCGATAAAGAAGGTCAGATCATGATAATCGGCCCCGATACCAAAATGCGCCAGTCCTTTCGCCGCTGATTTGCAGATTCCTTCCATTGGATCGGTAAGCGTACCGTCCAGGTCAAATAAAATGTATTTTTTCATAGTTCATTTCCCTTCGTATTTTTATGATACCAGAGTCAAAAGGTCAGAAAGCCGATGCAAGCTTGCTTGCAAGAAGATTTTTGACCCCAACATCATTTTTATTTTTCAAAATCAAGTAGATAACAGATCCCGCCTTAGAGGTGGAAGTATTCTTGCTAGAAGAAGATAACATCCGTGAACCTCACCCGACTAAACTGCCAAAGCGGCTATAGACGTGGTGTGCGTGCATTGATTGCAAAACATATTTCATCATACTTTGAATCGATAACCCACACCCCAGATTGTCTCGATATACTGCGGCTTTGATGTATCATATTCGATTTTTTCGCGAATCTTCTTGATATGAACAGTTACAGTCGCAATATCACCGATGGATGCCATATCCCAGATTTTCTGAAACAGTTCGTCCTTTGTAAAGACATGATTCGGATTCTCAGCAAGGAAGGTAAGCAGATCAAATTCCTTTGTGGTAAATGTCTTCTCTTCACCGTTCACCCATACACGGCGTGCCGTCTTGTCGATTTTGATTCCACGAATTTCCACAATATCGTTCTGCTGTGCATTGCTGCCAACCAGTCTTTCATAACGCGCCATATGCGCCTTCACACGCGCAACCAGCTCACTTGGACTGAACGGCTTTGTCATATAGTCGTCCGCACCCAGTCCAAGACCGCGAATCTTGTCGATATCGTCTTTCTTTGCAGAAACCATGATAATCGGTGTATTCTTCTGTTCACGGATTTTTTTGCATATATCAAATCCGTCAATGCCCGGAAGCATCAGATCCAGAATGATCAGATTAAAATCTTCCTTGAGTGCGCGATTCAGACCATTCTCGCCATTTGTCTCAATCTCCACTTCAAAGCCGGAAAGTTCCAGATAGTCTCTCTCCAACTCCGCGATACTGACTTCATCTTCTACGATTAATATCCTTGACATACTTATTATTCCATCCTTTCTTTTCCATGCATCTGTGTGCTGCGCGATGTGGAATTTTTTGCCGATGTTTCCTGTGCGAAAACCACCTTTCCGGTACTGTTTTCCTTTGCCGCCTTTGTTTCTTTTATTTTCTGATCCTTTGTCTTTTCTTCTTTTGCTCTTGTATCCCTCGACTTGGAATCATCTGTACCGTCACCCTGCTTCTCTACATTTTGTACGTTTTCCTCGTACTTTCTCAAAACAAAGTACACAACGGTTCCGGTACCTTCCTTACTTGAAGCCCACACCTTTCCACCATGATCTTCCATAATCTTACGGACAATCGAAAGTCCGATGCCGCTGCCGCCCTTTGATGAATTTCGCGACGAATCGGTTCGGTAAAAGCGGTCAAAGATATATGGAATATCCTTTGCAGCGATGCCTTTTCCATTGTCCTCGATTTCCACCTGAATGAAATCGCCAACATCTTTAATGCGCATATTGATAAAACACTGAGACTTATCAAAATATTTACAGGAATTGCCGATGATGTTATTGACTACACGGCGAATCTGCTCCGGATCAGCAATGACCATTACGTTCTCATCCACGTAGTTGGCGTACTGGAACACGACATTTTTCGCACCCAGATCCAGACCAACCTCTTCTGCGCAATCTCCAAAATAATCACTGACATTGATCTTTCTGAAATTATATGGAATGCGGTTCGTGTCGATCTTTGAATAAAATGTCAGCTCATCGATCAAACGCTGCATATCATTTGTCTTATTATAGACAGTTTTCAGGTAGCGTTCCATCTTCTCCGGCGTATCAGCAACGCCATCCATGATGCCCTCGACATATCCTTTGATGGAAGTGATCGGTGTCTTTAAGTCATGCGAAATGTTGCTGATCAGCTCACGGTTTTCATTATCAAAGCGAATCTTTTCCTCGGCACTCTCTTTAAGCCGCTGCCTCATCTTCTCAAAATCCGTACACAGCTGACCCATCTCATCGTTTGAACTTACTGCCACCTGAAAATCCAGATTGCCCGATTTGATTTTCTCTGTTGCCTGGCGAAGCTCCCTGATCGGCTGCACAACTGAACGATAAATCCATGTGGTGAAAATACACGCTGTTAAGAATAGAATAAAGATCATTGCTAAAATAAATTGAACGACAAGCTGCTTCAGCTCCGGAAGCCATTGATTAACCTTTACAAGCGTGTAGATCTGCGCGCGGCTGCCATCTGCGAATTTGGTATCAATCGCTTTTCCAAGAATCGTATTTTCCTGACTTAAATATACTGTCCCCGAAGACTCCGCCTCGTCCGTATCGTCCTGAGATTCCTTCTGGATTGCTTCGATCTCCTCCTGCTGCAGCGGTTTGTAGCTGTAATAGATATCGGAATCTTTAAGCACAACTACGTTTATAAACTTGCCAGCTTCCTCTTCACAGCATTTTTCCAATGCCTCTTTATCTTCCAGCAGTCCACTGTTTTCTTCTACTTCATTTTTTAGCTTCAGCTGCACATTCGTCATCAACTGGCTGAACAATTTATTATTATTCGGAAAAAAATCCGTAAGCTCTGCCGACACGCCATAGCTGTTCTGGATGATCACGAACTGATATCGCACCAGCACGACGCTGAATACGCAGAACAGAAAAAGCGGTATTGCCATAATCATTAAAAATGAGATAATCAGCTTATTTTTCAGCTTCATGGCACTCTCCTTTCCTTCGTTTTCTTCTGCCATAAGCTTATTATATCAGATTCTTTGTTCTGCGTATCTAAAAAATGAGCGAATGATTCTAAAAAAAATATAAAGAAAAGCAGCTCGTCTCACCGCCATTTAGATGATAATTTCATCTCTCCCTGAGCTGAGTGCAAATCCGTAGACCTGCTGCACACCTGCGTCCAGCAGTGCTTTCGCGCAGGATTCCATGGTGCTTCCTGTCGTGTAAATATCATCGACAAGTATTACACGTGAATATATCTGTGCAAGATTTTCGTCAGCGGCAAATGCATCGGCAAGATTTTCCTGACGAGCGGCTCTGTCGAGATCTTTTTGCGGACATGTCTTTTTTACGCGGGCGAGTACCTTTGTATCGACCGGAAGCGCCCACACCGCTGCGATTCGCCTTGCGATCTCCTCTGCCTGATTGAAACCGCGTTTTCTCCGCTTGGATGAATGAAGCGGCACCGGAATCAGGCAGTTGCACTGCCAGTTCGCCACGATATCCTGATATTCTTCGGCTGCTATCCTGCACGGGTAGTCGAGCAGCTGCCTGGCATTGTGATACTTGACCTGAAAGATCATTTTGTGTACCCACTCATCGCGGTAATCAAATCCAGTAAGGCTGCGGAGGATGCATCGCTTCGTTCGCATACAGTCCGCACAGTATTCCTTTTCCTCGTTTTGCAGCAGACGACCGCATTTGAAGCAGCCTTTGTCTCCCACCAGACGGGGCTTTTCTCTGCATGTATCACAGATTGGCTTTCCCCACGCGCCGATAATGTCCTGACATACCGGACAACGCCTCGGAAAAAGCAGCTCGTCAAACCAGCTCATAGACCTCCTTTATCCGATCTTTTAATCCGCTGTAGCGCTTCTGCTCCTGCTCGTTTGCAATCATCTCCTGAAATGTATGAACACTTCCCACGATGCAGACGCAGTTTTTTGCTCTGGTGACAGCCGTGTACAGCAGATTTCGGTTCATTAGCATCCTCGGACCGCCAAGAAGCGGCAAGATAACTGCCGGATACTCACTTCCCTGTGACTTGTGAATGGTAACGGCATATGCCAGTTCCAGCTCCTCTGCCTGCTTAAACTCGTACTCCACACGGCGATTTTCCTCAAATTCTACTGTGATTCTCTCCGTATAGGAATTGATCTCGCGCACGATTCCGCAGTCGCCATTGAATACGCCGACGCCCTCATCAAGCGGCATACGGTAGCTGTTTAACACTTTCCATTCCATTTGATAATTGTTTTTGATCTGCATGACCTTATCGCCCTCACGCAGAATAAAATCACTGACAGCAAGCTCCTGCTTGGACTCATTTGGCGGATTGAGTGCTTCCTGCAGGGCTGCGTTTAACTGTTCTACGCCGAGAAGACCCTTTCGCATCGGTGTAAGCACCTGAATATCGTGCATATTGCTCTTTACATATCCCGGCAGCTTGTCCTTTAAAAGTGTAATAGTCGCACCGATGATGTTGCCCGGATTGTCGCGTTTGATAAAGAGAAAGTCTCGGCTGCCCGGCTTTGGCTCGACCATCTCTCCGGCATTGATGCGGTGCGCATTCATTATGATATCGCTCTCAGCAGCCTGACGGAAAATCTTTTCGAGCCGCACAACCGGAAATGCATCGGAATAAATCATGTCGCGAAGCACATTTCCCGGTCCGACACTCGGCAGCTGGTTCACATCGCCGACGAGAATCAGCCGCATTCCAGGAACCAGTGCGCGCAAGAGTGATTTCATTAAAAATACATCTACCATCGACATTTCATCAATAATCACGACATCCGTTTCGAGCGGATTGTCCTCATTTCGCCCGAAGGATGTGGCTCCCTCCCCCACCATACCGGACAGTTCGAGCAACCGGTGAATTGTCTTTGCTTCACGGCCGGTTGCCTCCTTCATACGCTTTGCCGCACGTCCTGTCGGCGCTGCCAGTAAAATATCAAGACCTTCTTTTTCAAAATAGTGGATGATCGTGCGAATTGTCGTAGTCTTTCCGGTTCCGGGTCCTCCGGTGATGATGGTCAGTCCGTTGTTGACCGCCTCCGACACGGCAAGACGCTGACGCTCGTCGAGCGAAATATTTTGTTCTTTTTCGATTGCCTGAATCTTTCCGGAAATCTCCTCTGGCGTAATCGTATCCTTTATATTCAGGTCCTTTAGCATCTGCGCGATGGACAGCTCCGTATAATAGCCAAGAGACGAATATACCATCTGAATTTCCTCTTCGGTATCGGGTTGTTTTTTCGTCTTTACCACAATTTTTTTATCTATAATCAGATCCATGATGATATCGTTCACGGAGTCGAGCTCTACAGTAAGGAGGCGTCTTGCCTCCTGCATGACCTGCTCCATCGGAAGGCAGGTATGTCCCTGCGCTGTTGCCTGCTCTAACACATACAAAATGCCGCTTCGGATACGGAAATCAGAATTGGGCAAAATACCTGCTTTTGCAGCAATCTCATCGGCAATATGAAATCCCACGCCATCAATATCATCTGCGAGGCGATATGGATTTTCACGAATAACCTGATACAGCCGACTCTGATAAAAATTGTAAATCTTCATGCCAAGATTCTGGCGGATGCCATATTGCTGCAAAAATAACATTGCCTGACGCAGATCACGCTTTCCTGCCACGGCGCCGGAAATCTCTAATGCTTTTCGCATGCTGATTCCCTTTACCTCTGCCAGACGCTCCGGTTCCTCCTCCATAATGCGGAAGGTATCATCGCCAAATTTTTTAACGATCCTTGCCGCCAGCGCCTCACCGATTCCTTTTACCGCACCAGAACTTAGGTATTTTAACGTCGAGGCGGCATCCCCGGGCGCAGTAAATTCATACTCCTGCACCCGCAGCTGCTTTCCATAAATCGGATGAACGTTCATCTCACCGCGTGCCGTCATGTATTCGCCCTCGGACACATCCGGGAACACACCCACAAGAAATTCTTCCTTGTTTCCTTCCTTCATGCACAGCACTGAGTAACCGCTTTCCTCATTGCGAAATACAATCCGCTCTATATATCCCTGTAACTCTACCATCTTTCCACCTTATCAAAACAAACGAACCGGCAAAGAATCTGCTTTTCGCCATCTTTTGCCGGTCCACTTCAATAAATTCGTCTTCTGACTTATTTTTCACTTAATCTCTTTCATCACGTCTTCTGACTTCGTTTTCTCAACTTTGTCTTCTGACTTTTCTGACTTAACACTTTCAATCTTTGATGGAATTCATTACTTCCATATATTTTCCTGTTCCAATCGCCACGCAGGTAGTCGGCTCCTCAGCCGTCATCGTAGTGATTCCAAGACGCTCCTCAAGAAGCTGCTCAAGCCCGTTTAGGAGTGCGCCGCCGCCTGTCAATACAATGCCGCGATCTGAAATATCAGCTGCTAACTCCGGCGGTGTCCTCTCAAGTACCATATGTACCGCCTCTACGATCTGATTTGCAGATTCAGAAAGCGCATCAAGCGTCTCCTCAGAGGTGATCGTAACAGTCTTTGGAAGACCTGTCACCAGATTACGTCCTCTTACGTCAATTGCAAGCTCCTCCTGACGCGGATAACAGGTACCGATCTTGATCTTGATCTCCTCACCTGTGCGCTCACCGATCAAGAGATTGTGCTTCTTTCTCATGTAGCGAACAATCGCCTCGTTAAAGTCATCACCTGCTACCTTGATGGATTCGCTGACAACTGTTCCCGCAAGGGAAATCACAGCTACATCAGTCGTACCGCCGCCGATATCGACAATCATATTTCCACAAGGCTTTGTGATATCGATGCCTGCACCGATCGCTGCCGCAAGCGGCTCCTCTACCAGATAGACCTCTCTGGCTCCCGCATTAAATGTAGCATCCTCTACTGCTTTTCTCTCTACCTCAGTAATCTGGCTCGGTACGCAGACACAGATACGCGGCTTGCGGAAGGTTCTCTTTCCAATCGCCTTCTGGATAAAATACCGAATCATCTTCTCTGTAATGGTATAATCTGCAATAACCCCCTGCTTCAGCGGGCGAATTGCAACGATATTTCCAGGGGTGCGTCCAATCATCATGCGTGCCTCCTCACCAATCGCTTTTATCTCGTTGGTATTGCGGTCATACGCTACAACGGAAGGCTCCTTTAATACGACGCCCTTCCCCTTTATATATACCAGAATACTGGCAGTTCCCAAATCAATTCCTATATCAGTTGACACGCCAAATGCCATGGTTAAAACTCCTTTCCCAAGACAGATATCCCCCGGATATATGCCTACACAGTTACCATTATATACAATAACTTGAAAAAGGGAAAGTATTTTTTTCAATTTTCGAGAAAAATACTTCTTACAAATTTTTTAAGATGTCATTTGATGCTCCTCAAAATAATTCCTTTATTCTTTTTCTTCTTTGTTTAGATTTCGGACAAATTTCCGTCACAATTATATAGTACATTATACTCGTACTTAAAAAGTACTTCAAGTCGATTCCCCATCACTTGAAAGCTTTTTCATACTCATACCCGGTGCCGTAAGGCGCCGGGCCCCCCTCAAAGAACAAGGGACTGTGAACGTTCCTATCAGGGTTCGGCATTTCATTTGATTTGTCGGACCTTTTCTAATGCAATTCTTTAACACAGTCTAATCGCTTTCGCGTGTTTTCTATCATTATTGCACGTCTTATCTTCTTTCTTTTCACATATTTTTATTTTGTTCTTTCTTTTTCACTGCATGCATCCAAAACAGCGCGTGCCTTTCTCACTTTCTCTTCATCAGTCTGCCAGATCATATACTCGCTCATTCCCGGAAGGCCCATGTTTACTCTGGTATTGCGATACATCATTATACTTTCCAACTCTTTTTTCGCAGAAAGATGGAACTGGCGAATGCCTCTTTTATACAGCGGCTCAATTACTGCATCGGACACACCGGCACCGGCTAAAATATGAATGCGTCCCTGCGCGCTTGCCGCAAGTCTTTCAAGACAATCTGCTCCTGCCAGTGCAGACGGCTCCTGTCCGGAAGTAAGAAGCGTGTCCACGCCAAGGCGAATCAAATCTTCCAGTGCTGTCTCTGGATCTTTGCACATGTCAAATGCGCGGTGACAGGTTACTTTGCAATTTCCGGCTGCCTTCACACATTGCTCCATAAACTCCAGATCGAAGCTTCCATCCGGACACAGTGCGCCGATGACAACGCCCTGCGCACCCTCCTCGCGAAATGCCATAATCTGCTCAAGAATAAGTTCCTTCTCATACCTGCTGTAACAAAAGTCGCCAAATCGCGGACGAATCAGAATGCGCGCCGGAATGCCCGTCTCGTTTTGAATCATGCGATACAATTTTGTGTCCGGTGTTGTTCCGCCGATAATCAAATTGCTGCACAGTTCAATGCGGTCTGCGCCGCCTCTTTTTGCTGCGATCGCGGATTCTACGCTGTCGGTACACACTTCGAGAACTGTTTTTTCTTTTTCTGCCATATTTTTTCCCTTTCTTTGGTATTTTTCTTCATTATAGCATTTTCGTTTGTTACTTTCTATCGTTACTTTTCCAATTTCAGATAACCTTCCGAGAGGCTAAGCATATCTTTTTTGTCCACGCATACATTGTAAAAACAGATCATTTTGAGGTTTGCATGAGAGAATACATAGAGGAACGCGCTATTAACATTGCCCACTACATCGTTGACAACAGTGCCACGGTGCGCCAGACTGCCCGCCAATTTGGTGTCAGCAAGTCTACTGTCCATAAAGACGTAACGCAACGCCTGATACAAATAAATCCGCGCCTGGCATTCCAGACACGGATTATTCTTGATATTAACAAATCACAGCGGCACATCCGCGGCGGCATGGCGACACGTGAAAAGTACCGCCATCATGCAGCAAATGTCACTTTTTCTTCAAATATTCCCGCTCCATGCGGTAATATTGAATGTTCTGATACTCATTCAAAAGCTCCTGAATATTCTCAGGTGCATCGTCATACTCCACCAACTCGCCGTCTGCATTCTTATAGCCGACTGCATTCATCATCGGAATCTCGCCCAGCCACAGATTTTTGCGGAAGGTCTGGTACTCGTCGAGCTGAAGGCCAGCCGTCTCAAACAGCAAGATATTCAGATAATTCAGGCTGATCTCCACATTTGTCTGCTCTTCGATATCATAATTTGCCCAGATGAAGAATGGTGTCTTCTGGCGCTGCTGCTGTTGCTCGTAAGTCTGATTGTCAAAATCAAGACCATATTCCTTGTAGATTGGACGGACAACATAATCATTCGGCTGATGATCTCCGAAAAATACAACGATCGTTTTTCGGTCAGACTGGGACAACTCGCTTAAAAGCTCTGCCACATCCTGATCGGTCTCATACATCAAAGACAGATACTTGTTTAAATATTTATTGGATGTCGTATTCTTAAACGTTGCGGTAATCTGCGGATCAAAGTTATCGAAATCACCGCCGTAGTTGCTGTGGTTCTGCATTGTTACATTAAACATAAAGAATGGTCCGTCTGTCTCGTTCCGCCACTTGAGAATACTCTTAAAGTCTGCTTCATCCGAAACGTAGTTTCGCAGCTTATCCTCATATGGGAAGCTTCCCTGAAAATATTCATAATGAAAGCCCATCAGGTTGTAGATAAACTCACGGTTCCAGCCCTTTGCGCGATATGGATGAGTGCCATATGTGGTATAACCGTAATCATTTAACTGGGTGACAATCGAGCTGACACCATCGCGGATGTACTGTAAATACGGTACGGAACCATTCGGGAAGAATGCCATGGAGTTTCCTGTTAAAAACTCAAACTCGGAATTTGCGGTATTTCCTCCTAATACCGATACGCAGGTGTAGCCGCTGATCGTATTTGCCACGTCTCCATTTAAAATACTGTGTACAAATGGCATGTAGTCCTTATTTGTCTCAAATTCACCGAGTACTGCCGGATCGGAAAACGTCTCATCCATGATACATATGATATCCGGCAGTTTTTCTGGTGTCTCTACCTCTTCTACTTCCTGTTCATTTAACAATGACAGTGCATACTCGTCGGAATAATTGTCCGGCTCCTCGATCTGTAAAAAATGGATATCCAGAATGAATGATACAAAAAAGCCATCCTTGCTGTGCATATATTTTGCATTAAACAATGTATCGTTCAATCCGGTATTTCGCTCTAAGTTATCCTGCCATAAGTAGGAAATATAAAAATAAGCCGGAACACACATTGCAGCTGCCAGAATTGGACGAAGAATCTTTTTATTTATGTGAAGGTTTGTCCGCACACCGACGATTAACATCAATAGAAACATGGCGATGTGTTTTGCCAAATCCCAATCTACTGAAAAGACATAGTTATCTGCTACGCTCATCGCAGTTCCAATGGAGTAGATATCCCATGGCACAATCGGATTGGAGCGAAACAGAACAACGAAATAGTTGCCGACACCGATTGCCGCGATTAACGATACACAAATTCCCATGGAAATGCTAGTTCGTCCGGCAATAAAAAAGACAAACAGAAACAGCCAGTAATAAAAAGCAATGTTGAGCTGCTTTGCCAGATCGATCATGGTACTCATCTGGTGTGTCAATGTCTCAAATGTGTAAAAGCAGCCTAACGGAATCACAAGCGCAAATATTGCGCGGATTAGCGGATGCACAGGCATATCGATCAGGTAGATTGCAAGTGTAAGCACACAAAGTCCTGCAAGAATTGCCAGATCCTTTGTGGAAAATTCGCTGTAGTACCAGGCCATACCGATGAGAATTGCAAAGCATACAAGCAAGATTGCAGCCTTGATCAGACGCGGTTTTGTCTTGCCGATATGTACTTTCTGCCGCCAGGAAACGGCTTTCTCCTTAAAATTCATTCTTCTTTTTTCTCCTTTCGCCTGCAGCAATCTAATAAAATGATGAAAAAATCATTACAGGCAATAAATAAAAACCATCGTTTACTTTAGCACAAATGCATTCAAATGTAAAGTGAACAATGGTCAGAAATAGGTTACCGCGCCCATTAACTGGGCGCTTCCTTCGTGGGTGCAACAGGTTACCGCGCCCATTCGCAAAATCGCGCTTCGCGCTTACTCGCTGCTTCGCAGCTGTTTTGCTCATTGACTGGGCGCTTCCTTCGTGGATATAGATAGAAAAATCTTCATGCAAGCATGAGATTTTTCTATCTATATCCACGAGTAACCTGTTGCACAAAAAAATACCCTGGCTTTCACCAGGGTACTAAAAAAGGGGGAGGGCTGCCGGTAACTCACCCGGCTTGATGTTTTGTCTGCCTGTGGCATAAAATGCAAACCTGTTTGTTCATCCACAGCCTCACGTTCATATCTGGCTGCTTCAAAAGCTTTCATCTAAGCTTTGTCTATATCATACCGGTTATTTGTGTCCAAATTTTGACCACTGCCTTAAAGAAATCTTACGAATTCTTACTAAACCCTTATTAAAAATAAATATTCTATTAAATGATGTTGGGGTCAAAAGGCATTTTGACCCTTTTGATACCAGATTGCTACGT
>CAVJTU010000073.1:0-14475 GCA_963652495.1 uncultured Oscillospiraceae bacterium | reverse complement strand
TTGAAGATTGCGAGAGTGCAAAGCACGTAGCAATCTGGTATCAAAGGGGTCAAAATGCCTTTTGACCCCAACATCTTGATTATATGAGGAGAATAGAGAGAAGAAATGCTGAATATCATATTTGACATGGATGGTGTTATTTTTGATTCTGAGCATGTATGTGAACGCTGCTGGCAGGATTATAAGGAGAAATATCAGCTAAAAAACGTAAATAGCATGTTTCACGACTGCATTGGCACGACGATTGAAAAGACAAGAGAAATCGTATGCGGCTATCAGGGCGCAGATTTTCCATATGAGGAGTTCCGAAAGGATACATCGGATCGCTTCCGTGAGATTGAGGAGACAGAGGGTCTTCCGGTGAAAAAAGGAGCGAGAGAGCTGTTGTCATGGCTAAAGGAGAGTGGTGCGCATGTCGGTCTTGCTTCCTCCACGAGAAGTCAAACGGTAATCCGTCAGCTGACTCATGCCGGATTGGTACAGTACTTTGACGTAATTGTGGGCGGCGAGATGGCACAAAGAAGTAAGCCGGAGCCGGATATTTATTTGGAGGCATGTAAGCGCATGGGGATTGATCCAAAGAGTGCTTACGGCGTAGAAGATTCTTTTAATGGTGTGCGCTCGCTCCACGCGGCAGGCTTATACCCGATTATGGTACCGGATTTATTGGAGCCGGATGAGGAAATGCATCGTCTTTCCGGTGTGATTTTACCGGATTTGCTTGCGGTAAGAGATTATCTGAAAACGGCTTCTTACTCAAGCAAAAATCAGGGAAATGGTCGCCAGGAGGATGAGCAGGAATGACCCCGTATTATCTGATTTCTCTTTCCGGTGCCTATGACAGCCAGTCGTTCTGGAAAGCAAAAGATTCGGATGAAGATGTGAATGAAGATTCTGGCGCACACAAACCGAAAGAGCATGTAGTGGAATATGGAAATGACCAGTCCTCAGACTGCATATATATTGATTGCACTGATGTCCCAGGAAGTCTTTATTTTTGCAGTGACGAGGCGAGAGACGAACTGACAAAGCGTCTGTCGGATGTTCCTGTAAATGCGCTTCATTTCATTGACTCAGGCGATTACCATTATGTAAGCCTTTTGTTTTTACAGCGAATTGCTCAGCCGTTTAGCCTTCTTTTATTTGATCACCATTCGGATTGCATGGAGAGTGCATTTGGCGGTGATCTTTTAACCTGCGGCAGTTGGGTGCTTCGCGCATTAAACGATCTTCCAAATTTAAAAAGAGCGATCTTAGTTGGTCCGGCAGATGAGGATGGCACGGCAGGGCAGCTGTTAGCCGATTCACGCATCACATGGGTGACAGAGGAGGAATTTGATGCACGAAAGGAAGAATTGCACGAAGCACTTTTAGAGTATCCTGTATATGTTTCACTTGATAAGGACGTACTAGACCCCAAAGAGGCTGTCACCGACTGGAGCCAGGGAAGCATGAAGCTTTCGGATATTCTGGACTTTTTCGAGACAGCAAAGGCATCAGGTACGCTCTTTTTGGGAATGGACGTATGCGGCGAGCAGAAGGTATCTGAGGAGGCATCCGGTGCGGGAACAGGCGCACAGACGAACAGTAATGCCAATGAAACAATCGTGACTTATCAAAAAGACTTGACTTTTTCGCTTTACCGTGTCAAAATATAGGCAGATGAAATATAACTGTGAAGATAGCTGAACAGTTACGAAAAGACAAAGGAAAGGAGAAGTCGTGTATGCTGATGAGTTTTCATTATGGGCCGCCGCTGCTTGTCAGAAAAGGACACGGCAATCAGAATGAATAAAAAGATTAAAAATCCTGAGACGGATCATTTGTTTCAGGCAATCTTGACACTAAAGGATCTTGATGAGTGTTATGCCTTCTTTGAGGATGTATGTACTGTAAATGAGCTTCAGTCCATTGCACAGCGTTTTGAGGTCGCCTCCATGCTGCGCCAGAAGAATACATATCTTGAGATTGCACAGAAGACAGGTGCGTCTACCGCTACGATCAGTCGCGTAAACCGAAGCTTGAATTTTGGAAGTGACGGCTACGAGATGGTATTTGAGAGAATGAAGGAATAATTCGACAAAGGATATATTAGAGCAAATAAACTCAGTGCTTTTTATTGATAAGTATTGAGTTACTTCAAAAAAATTGATGTAATTTAATTACTTGTTGATGGTATTTGTGAAACAAAGTTTGTTCTCTTGAAAAAAAAACCAAAATATACTAACATAGAGGAGTACAAGTGCTGCAAAGTGCTTGTACTTTCATTATGATTTGATCTACAGTTCACGCGTCACGTTAGACTCGGATAAATCTCATGCTTGCATGAAGATTTGACGAGTCAATGTGACGGAGTGGACGCCCGCTCATGAACAAAACAAAGCTGCCCGCGGACGTTGTTCGCGTTTTGCAGCGACGCACGGAACGTGCGGTTTTGCGAATGGGCGTCATGTGAACTGTAGTCATTAAAGAAACTTTGCGCAGACAGCCACTGGCTGTTGGAAAGGATAAAAGATGACTGGAAAGATCGCGCTGATACCAGGTGACGGAATTGGTCCTGAGATCGTGGCAGAAGCTAAGAAGGTATTGGATACCGTAGCGAAAAAATATGGACATGAATTTGAGTATGAGACACTTCTGATGGGTGGCTGCTCCATTGACGCATACGGCGAACCGCTGACAGAGGAAGCACTTGAAAAAGCAAAGGCAAGTGATGCAGTATTGCTTGGTGCAGTAGGAGGAAATGTCGGAAATTCAAGATGGTATCAGGTAGCACCGAATTTAAGACCGGAGGCAGGTCTGTTAAAGATTCGTAAGGGATTGGGATTGTTTGCAAACATCCGTCCTGCAAAGCTGTTTGCACAGTTAAAGGATGCATGCCCGTTAAAGTCAGAGATTATTGGCGATGGATTTGATATCGTTATGATGAGAGAGCTGACCGGAGGTGTATATTTCGGAGAACATAAGACGGAGGAGGTCGATGGCATCCGCAAGTCTACTGATATCATGGCATATGACGAAAATGAGATTAAGAGAATCGCCATCAAGGCATTCGAGATCGCAAGAAAGCGCAGCAAGAACGTAATCAGCGTTGATAAGGCAAACGTTCTTGATACCTCCAGATTATGGAGAGCGGTTGTCGATGAAGTTGCAAAGGAGTATCCGGATGTTACTGTGAAGCATATGCTGGTTGACAATTGTGCAATGCAGCTTGTCATGAATCCGAGACAGTTTGATGTCATTCTGACTGAAAATATGTTTGGTGATATTCTTTCCGACGAAGCAAGCATGATCACAGGCTCCATCGGTATGCTGTCATCTGCCAGCCTTGGTGCAGGAAAGCTCGGTCTCTACGAGCCAAGCCATGGCTCTGCACCGGATATTGCAGGAAAGGGTATTGCAAATCCGATCGCGACTATTCTCTCAGCAGCGATGCTGCTTCGTTACTCCTTTGATCTTGATGAGGAAGCAAAGGCAGTTGAAACAGCAGTAGAAGAGGTTTTACAGGCAGGCTACCGCACGATCGACATCATGTCAGAGGGCATGACACAGGTTGGCACGGTTTCTATGGGCGATCTGATCGCAGAAAAAATTCTTGGTTAATAAAGGAGGTTTGCATCATGAGAAGTGATAATGTAAAGAAGGGAATGCAGCAGGCACCTCACAGATCCTTGTTTAATGCATTAGGATTTACAAAGGAAGAGATGGACAAGCCGATGATCGGTATTGTCAGCTCCTATAATGAGATTGTTCCAGGTCATATGAATCTGGATAAGATCGTAGAGGCTGTTAAGCTGGGTGTTGCAATGGCAGGAGGTGTGCCGGTTGTATTTCCGGCCATCGCTGTCTGTGATGGTATTGCCATGGGTCATGTCGGCATGAAGTATTCTCTTGTAACGAGAGATCTGATCGCGGATTCCACCGAATGTATGGCAATGGCACATCAGTTTGATGGTCTTGTTATGGTTCCAAACTGTGACAAGAACGTGCCTGGTCTGTTGATGGCAGCAGCCAGAATCAATATTCCAACTGTATTTGTCAGCGGCGGTCCGATGCTGGCCGGTCATGTAAAGGGACAGAGAACCAGCCTTTCCTCTATGTTTGAGGCGGTTGGCGCTTATGCAGCAGGTAAGATGACAGAGGAGGACGTATACGAGTATGAGTGCAAGACATGTCCAACATGCGGTTCCTGCTCCGGTATGTATACCGCAAACTCCATGAACTGTCTGACAGAGGCTCTTGGTATGGGTCTTCAGGGAAACGGAACCATCCCGGCAGTTTACTCTGAGCGAATCAAGCTTGCAAAGCACGCTGGTATGAAGGTTATGGAGATGGTTGAGAAGAATATCTGCCCAAGAGATATCATGACCGAGAAGGCATTTGTCAATGCACTGACTGTTGATATGGCACTTGGATGTTCTACAAACAGTATGCTTCATCTTCCGGCAATCGCAAGAGAAGCTGGCGTTACACTTAACGTTGATATCGCAAATGGCATCAGTGCGAAGACACCGAACCTGTGCCACTTAGCACCGGCAGGTCACACCTACATGGAGCAGTTAAACGAGGCGGGCGGCGTATATGCTGTTATGAATGAGCTGTCCAAGAAGAATCTGCTGAATCTTGATTGTATGACCGTTACCGGAAAGACGATTGGCGAGAATATTGCACCTGTTGTCAATAAGGATCCGGAGGTTATCCGTCCAATCGACAATCCATACAGCCAGACTGGAGGAATTGCTGTATTAAAGGGAAATCTGGCACCGGGTTCTGGTGTTGTAAAGCGCTCTGCAGTTGCACCGGAGATGATGGTTCATGAGGGACCGGCTCGTGTATTTGACTGTGAGGATGATGCGATTGCAGCCATCAAGGGCGGCAAGATTGTTGCAGGTGATGTAGTAGTTATCCGTTACGAGGGACCAAAGGGTGGTCCGGGTATGAGAGAGATGCTGAATCCGACTTCCGCAATCGCAGGTATGGGCCTTGGCTCCAGCGTTGCGCTGATCACAGACGGACGTTTCTCTGGTGCTTCCAGAGGAGCAAGCATCGGACATGTATGCCCGGAGGCAGCTGTTGGCGGACCGATCGCACTTGTTGAGGAAGGTGACATTATCGAGATCAACATTCCGGCAAACACTTTGAATGTACGCATTTCCGATGAGGAGATGGCAAGAAGAAAAGCTGCATGGACACCGAGAGAGCCAAAGGTAACTACCGGTTATCTGGCACGCTACGCAGCACTCGTTACCGATGCAAGCAAGGGTGCTGTTTTACAGGTTCCGGGAACCAGCAAATAAGACAGAGAAAGAAAGTTAGATAGATAAAAGAAGGGAAACGTAAATATGGAGTTAACAGGATCAGAGATTATAGTACAGTGTTTAAGGGAACAGGGCGTAGATACCGTGTTCGGCTATCCGGGCGGCTGCATTCTTAATGTATATGATGCTCTTTACAAGCATTCGGATGAAATTACACATATTTTAACCTCCCATGAGCAGGGTGCGTCTCATGCAGCGGACGGTTATGCAAGGGCGACCGGAAAGATAGGTGTCTGCATGGCGACCTCCGGTCCTGGTGCAACCAATCTTGTTACAGGAATTGCAACGGCATACATGGATTCTATTCCGATTATTGCTATTACATGCAATGTTGCCGTTTCATCCCTCGGAAGAGATTCCTTTCAGGAGGTTGATATTGCTGGTGTGACCATGCCGATCACAAAACACAATTTCATTGTGAAGGATGTAAACAAGCTGGCTGATACCATTCGCCGCGCCTTCAAGATTGCAAAGGAAGGCCGTCCGGGACCAGTTTTGGTCGATATCACAAAGGATGTTACGGCAAACAAGGCTGACTATGTGCGAAAGGAGCCAGAGCAGATCAAACGAATCACCGATACCATTAAGAAAAAGGATATCGAGGAGGCAGTTAAACTGATCGAGGGCGCAAAGAAGCCGTATGTATTTGTTGGCGGTGGCGCAATTGCATCTGGTGCATCGGCAGAATTAAACGAGTTTGTCCACAAGATCGATGCACCGGTTACAGATACTTTAATGGGCAAAGGTGCATTTGACGGTACAGACCCGCTCTATACCGGTATGCTTGGTATGCACGGAACGAAGGCTGCCAACAATGGTGTAAGCAAGTGCGATCTGCTTGTTGTTGTCGGTGCTCGTTTCAGCGATCGTGTTTACGGAAATGCAAAGAAATTTGCATCAAATGCGAAGATTCTTCAGTTTGATGTCGATCCGGCTGAGATTAACAAGAATATCAAGACGGATGCCAGCGTAATCGGTGATATTAAGGTTATCTTAGAGGAGTTAAATGCAAAGCTTCCGCAGATGAACCATAAAGAGTGGATCAAAGAGGTAAAGGATTTTGAAGAGACTCATCCGATGACTTATCACAAGGGTGTGCTGACCGGACCGTACCTTATCGAGAAAATCTACGAGGCAACAAATGGTGAGGCAATTATTGCGACTGAGGTAGGTCAGCATCAGATGTGGGCAGCGCAATATTACAAGTACAAGGAGCCAAGACAGCTTCTTACTTCCGGCGGACTTGGAACCATGGGTTACGGTCTCGGCGCAGCACTCGGTGCAAAGATGGCGCGCAAGGATAAGCTTGTATTTAACATAGCAGGAGATGGCTGCTTCCGCATGAACATGAACGAGATCGCAACCGCAACACGATATAACATTCCGGTTATTGAAGTCGTTGTAAACAACCATGTGCTTGGTATGGTACGCCAGTGGCAGGATCTGTTCTATGGACAGAGATATTCCCAGACTGTATTAAACGACCGTGTTGACTTTGCAAAGGTGGCAGAGGGACTTGGTGCAAAGGGCTATACCGTAAGCACCTGCGAGGAGTTTGATGCCGCACTTAAGGAGGCAATCGAACTGAATATTCCGGTTGTTATCGATGCACAGATCGACAAGGACGATAAGGTATTTCCGATGGTAGCACCGGGCGCACCGATCAGCGAGTGTTTCTCAGAAGAGGACATAGCTGAGAAGTTTGGAAGATGAGAAACTGAACATCATTGTGATTATAGAGATGCTGTATGGGAACATGCAGCGTCTCTTTCATTTTCATACCGATTATCTGAAAGGGAAGGAAACTACGAACCGAAAAGGAACGTGCCGAATGGAAGCATGGCAAAAACCGAACGGATTGCTGATGAGATTGAGAAGATTCATTTGACAAGAGGATACCACAGGATTCGTGATGTGCAGCATAAAAACTGCCACCAGAATGAATCTGATGGCAGAAAGTCATATTTTTTTAGTTGATACTCCAGAGTTTTTTCCTTTTACGCATCACCCAGATTGCGAAGAGGTTTGTATTTTTTGATTAAGAAGTTTACAATCAGATAGAAGATGATCATGGATACCGGAAGAATCATAAATCCAAGATGATAGCCTATCTGGTCGATGATCTTACCGAATAACAGGTTGAATGCGATATCAAATACGGTAGCGATACTGATAACCGTTCCGGTCGCTGTGGAGGCGATAGAGGACGGATAATACTGCTGAACGAACAATAACAATGTCGGGTATAAAACGGACACGAATAATCCTGAGATACCGACTAACATAAGAGTTGGCTTTCCGCAGAAGATACCGACTGCATACAGTACCGTGCCGATTCCACCAAAGATCTGAATGCTTCGTGATGGTCCCCACTTCTGAACAAGAGGAGCCATAACCAGACGGCCCACCATCATCGTACCGGAGAACATGGACAGATAGATGGATGCCTGATTCTGCTCCATTCCGAACTGATCCTGACAATAAAGAAGGAGCCAGTTTAATACACCGTGCTCACCGATGAAATAGAAGCCAAATACCAGAATGAGGAGCCATAGAATCGGGCTGTTCATCTGAATTTTCTGTGTTTTTTCGGAAATGGCATTAGAAGTTTTGACTGATTCCGATTTTAAAACAACTGCCTTTTTTTCGGCAAACAGAAAAAGAATCAGACCGATAAGACCAAGCCCAAACAGTAACAGATTGGTTTTCTGCCACCAGGAAAATCCGGTTGCCACCTGACCAAGAATCATCTGACTTCCAGTGGTGCCGATGCCCTGCACAAAAAACAGTGTGTTGACGATCAGTCCAGGCGCTGCAAAGTACATCGGTACAAACAGATTGATCAAGGTATTCATCAGAGTAGAAGCGCCCATGGTAAAGAGCATTGTGACAAGTAAAACATAGTAGTTATCAGTTGTCACATAGGCGAGTAGTGCGACCATCCAGACAAGCAGAATGCCAATCATAACTTTCTTTTTATCGAATTTGTCAGCAAGACGGGTACCTGCCCACAAGAAAATTAGATTTCCGGCATAACTCATGACAATGATCATTGAAAATTGCATGGGTAAAAGTTCAAAGTGATCCTTAAAAATGGTTGAGAATACGCCACGCAGGGCATCGTTAGCGCCAAGACCGGCCATGACGATGCCAAAGGACAGATACATTAAAATCAGTCCAAGCTCCTTTTTTTTCTTCATGTAAATCTCCATTCCGCCGCATTACGGCATAAGTCTTTCAAACCCCAAAAGCAAATAAAAATACATTGCTTTGGAGCGCTATCGGTAAGTATAGCACGATTTTTTTTGTCGGGCAAGAAAAATAAAAAAGCTTTTTGCGAAAAAACGACCACAAAATGTTCAAAAAAATTGCATATCTGTTTATAGCAGGAGCACGACAGGAGAAGAAGTCGCATGATTAGAAAATTTCCAGACAAAACGCTGCCTTGACCGTGTTTTTTACACATAATGAAGACAACACTGCATATATTTGTGTTAGAGATGATGCCAATGCAGACAGGAAAGCGATCAATGATTCCACAGTTGTTTGCTTTAAGATCCGAGTCGAACACTTATAACGACGATGGGTGTGGAAAGGAGAAAATCATGAAGCTGGCGTCTGCCGCAATAATAGCAGGTACTATTTTGTCTATTGGATTTTGCATAGAAACATCCCGAAAGGAGACGGCGAAGCAATTGCAGGAATTTATTCGTTTTCTGCTTTTTGCCGGGCAAGAGATTGAAACCAGAGGAAGTATGCTCAAAGAAGTATTTAGAAAGGCTGAGTTGATCACACAGGGGGCAACAAAGGAATTTGTCGATCAAATTGCAAAGCGTATGGAAGAGTGCAATGATTTTTTACAGGAATGGGATCACACCGCACGTGAAGTGTACAGCAAAATTGGCTGGAATACGCAGGAGCAGGAACTTATTCTTCATTGTGCATCGGATTTTCTGTTACCGGAGCGGGGAATGGTAAGGGAACAGCTTCTTTTTGATGCAAAGCAACTTTCACAGTTGTGCGAGAAGCGGGTGAATAAACTTGGAAATGAGTGTAAGCTGTGCCGGGTACTCAGTTTTTCAGCAGCGGCATTTCTTCTTATTCTGATTTGCTGATAATGTTGCATGGGAGGATACCGTAATGGATGTCAATCTGATTTTTAAGATCGCGGCGGTCGGAATTCTGGTGACGATCATACAGCAGGTACTAAAGCAGAGCGGTCGTGACGAGCAGGCATTTCTGGTATCGCTGTCCGGTCTGATTCTTGTGCTATTCTGGCTAATTCCGTATATCAGTGATTTGTTTGACAGCATTCGTAATCTATTTGCCCTATAATAATATTTTTATCAACTGGCAGACAAGCCGGAAACGGAGGGCACATGTGGAAAATTGCGGCAGCGGGCATTGCATTTACACTGTTAGCCGTTAGCCTGAAACAGATAAAAGAAGAATACCGCACATACCTGATGTTAGCGGCAGGACTTTTCTTCGGGTATTACCTTTTGGAACAGATTCGCTATTTGATTCAGAGCGTTAATCAGCTGCGGCAGTATCTTTCGGTTGATAATGTTTATATAGAAAGTATTCTGAAAATGATTGGCATTACCTGTCTGGGAGAATTTGCCTGCGATTTTTGCAGGGATTGCGGGCAGGAGGCACTTGGGCGTCAGATTTCCATGGCGGCACGCTTTACAATTCTGGGCTTCAGCATGCCGATCGTGCTGGCTGTTTTAAAGGCTGTCTCGCAGCTGGTATACTAGCAGCTTTGCTGCAATCTTTTCCGGCAGAAGTTTTTAAATGGAGCAGAGAGTTTACATAATAAAGACATGCTTGCATATATTTGTGTTAGAGGTGATGCAAATGCAGACAGAAGCCATTCAGCAGATTTTACCGGAATCCATAAAGACGGCACTTCTAAGAGGAAACATTTCGCTTGCGTTATTTGAGGAAATGCGTATCCGCGTAAATCGTCCTGTTTCTCTGCGAAAGGGAATGAACCTTTTGTATTTAAATAAAGATGGCAGTTTGATTTTAGAAAAAACGAGAATATCCGCGCAGCAGTCCATTCTCCCATCAAAAGCAGAGATGGAGCAGATTTTAATGAATGCAAGCCGCTTTTCTGTCTATGCTGCAGAAGAACAGATTCGACAGGGGTATCTGACCATTCAGGGAGGACACCGCATTGGAATTTGCGGAGAAGTGATCCTGCGGAATGGTCAGATACAGGGAATCCGCCGGATTAGCTCGTACAACATCCGTTTTGCCAGAGAAGTGCGCGGCTGTGCAGGAGCACTTTACCCGTGGCTGTGGAAAAACGAACAGTTTTTAGACACCTTAATTGTGTCTTCGCCGGGGCTTGGAAAGACAACTCTTCTTCGAGATCTGGTACGTCTGATTTCCGATGGAGATGATACCCATAGACCACTTACTGTCGGCCTGGCAGATGAGCGGGGAGAGGTGGCTGCTTGCGTAGATGGGATTCCAAAGAATGATATAGGTCATAATACGGATGTCATGGATGGCGGCAGTAAGACAAGCACGATGATGATGCTTCTTCGAACAATGGCGCCGCAGGTATTGGCGGCAGATGAGGCAGGCGGAGAGGCAGATATTAGAATCTTTGCACAGGCGAAAAAATGGGGGACTGCGCTGCTGACGACTGCACATGGAACGATCGAGCAGCATTTGTTTGATCAAGAGGCAACAAAGTTATTTTCACGGTACATAGAGGTTCAAATAAAGGATCGCCATAACCGAAGCTATCAGCTGTATGATCAGAATCGAATACTCATGACAACAATAAATGCAAAAAGGGGTGGTTCATGAAGCAATTGCAACAGATTTCCTTATCGGCACTGACAAAACCAATCCTTTGCCTGATTGCGGTCTGCCTGATAAGCGGCATATTTGAACAGTCAGTGTATGGAGCATCGCAGCAAAATAGCGCAGAGAATGGCAGTTTTTCAGTTACGGTTGATGATGCGCTGTCAGAAATTGATTTGTCGGATCTGGAGCAGTTTGTTTCGGATAACCTCTCAAAAACACAGATGAGCTTTGGTGATCTGATCCGAAATCTGCTTCGCGCAGACGAACCGATTTCGCTTTCGCAGATGGCAACCGACATGTTGGCAATTTTATTTGGCAAAGCACAACAAAACCGCGCACAGGCTGTTCAGATCCTTCTCCTCGTGATCTGCTCTGCGGTGCTTAGCAGTATCGCATCCGTCTTTGACAGCGATCAGATTGCAGGACAGGCTTGGTTTGTTGTATTTTTGATGATTACGGCATCTGCACTTGCAGGATTTGTTCAAAGCTGCCGTCTTGTGACGAATTGCCTGAATCTGATGGTTACGTTTATGAAAATGCTGCTGCCAGCCTTTTGTCTATCCATGGTTTGCATCACAGGAGCTGCTTCGTCCAGTTTGTATTACCAGGCAACTTTGGGCATTATCGGTTTCGCAGATGCTGTACTTGTCTACGCTATTCTGCCATTTGCAAAGCTGTATTTTGGGGTGTCTGTTTTAAATGGGCTGACGGGAGGAGAACGTTTTAACGGGATCGAAGAACTGATCAAGGTTCTATATGAGTGGTCGATGAAAACGATCTGCGCAGTTATTGTTGGACTGCAAGTTATTCAAGGTCTGATTGTGCCGTTAGCGTCTAGTGCAGGACCGGCATTTGCGCAGAAACTGGTTGGAGCTATTCCGGGAATTGGAAACGGTATCAAGAACACTGCGGAAATTTTGATTGGAACAGGGACGTTAATCAAAAATGGAATTGGGATGGCAGGCTGCCTTGTGATAGTACTTGTAAGTCTGTATCCGATCCTGCAAATGGCGGCGGTCGTTCTGATTTATTATGGCATTGCAGCGATTGCAAGTCCGATTTCGGATAAGCGCATGCTCACGGCGCTGCAGGCTGTTTCATTGGCAAATCGGATGCTGCTAAAGACACTGTGCATGGCGGTGTTTCTTTTTTTGATTACAATTGCAGTGATCTGTGCGTTTACAAATCGGGTGCTGTGAGAAGTTTCAGGAGGACCGACAATGACCGCAATTCGGGATTATCTGCGTCAGATCGCAGGCTATCTTATTTTATCGGCACTGGTGGAGAACCTTGTTGCAAAAAAAGAGTATGGCCCGTATATCCGTCTGTTTTTGAATTTGCTTTTGGTATTACTATTTGTTTCTCCCATTTTATCTATCTCGGCGGATCGTTTGGGACAGACTTGGCTGGAGGCAGCAGCTTTCTGGCCGCAGGGAACCTATCTGGAGGCCGATTTGCAGGAATTAAATGAGAAACAAACCACTCTTGAATTGTCTGCACAGAAAAGAATTCTCGAACAGCAGATAGCAGAGCTGCTTAAAAAGCGTGCATTTTATTTGACAGAATTATCGTTAGATACTGATTTGGATGGAAATATTATTCAAATTACGGTGACAGTAAGCAAAGCAAATGCGGATAATGATCGAAAAGAACAGGATAATAGTAGCGTTTCTATAGAGGATGCTGACGCAGAATATCAGGGCTTATCTTATGGAGAGGAAATTGAACAGTCCAGATCATTGAAAAAATATCTGTCAGAGCAGCTTTCCTCATCTTGTGAAATTGTAGTTATATTGAAGGACGGATAAATATGACCCCAACATCATAATATTCCGCTTGACAGGAGCAAAAATATGAAATCCAAATGGCTTTCCGAGTTAAAAAAGATTGGATTATTGCGGTTGGGGCTTTTAGCAGTCGCGGCAATTGCACTTATCATCTGCTCTTTCCCGCAATCTCAAAGTTTTGGTTTGAATCAATCTGGCTCCAGTTCCAGTCAGGTACAAAGTGCAGCCGGCAGCACCACAACCATGGAAGATTCTGGCAGCACATCTTTGTTTTCTTATGAGCATGAGCTTGAAGCGCGTCTGGAGAGAATCCTCGGTGAAATGGAGGGTGTCATTTCCGTGGATGTGATGATTACGCTGTATTCAACTGCTGAGAAGGTACTCGAAAAGTCTGTTCAGTTTGAAGAAAATAGGCAGGAGATAGAAAAGGGCAGCGGGGAGTCAGCGGAAAAAAGTGTAAACAGCCAGACAAACAAAAGCAGTGAAGCACTTCTGGCTGGAAGTTCTTCGGACAGCGTTCCCTATGTATTAAAGGAAATCAGTCCGTCTGTTCAGGGGGTGATTGTTGCCGCGCAGGGAAACATTACTCAGACAAAAATTAGTGAGATCAGTGAGGCTGTTCAGGCATTATTTGGCATTGACGCGCATAAAGTTAAGGTAATTGAAAAGAAATCTCAGGCGGAGGAAGCAAAGTGAAGCGGATCATGAGAAAAAATCAGGTGATTATTACCGTGTTGGCAGTGATGATTGCGATTGCCGGATATTTGACCTATGCCGGAAGAGTGGACAGCGCAGGGCAAAGTGCAGACAACAATTCCCTAAATGCCAGTGATGCAAAAGCGGCAGTCGCGGAGTACGATACGTACATGGCAGGGAGTGTGCAGGGGACTTCGGGCAATAATGAAACGAACGATTCAAACGACACAGCTGATAATATAACAGGAGATGCCGAAGCAAATGCAGCAAATGTGGCACAAAATACTGAACAAAACCGGACTTCTAACACAGACAACACAAATTCAGACGATACTGCTCTTACCGATATTGACAGCCTTGATCAGGACATTGACGATCCGGGGAAAACAGTGCTTGCAAATGGTCTTACTGTGTCTGATTATATGGCGCAGACAAAGCTTGCAAGAGAGCAGTCGAGAGGCAAAAATAAAGAAGATCTGCTGGCAATCATAGATAGCGACACACAGGCTGAACTCGACAAGCAGGCTGCGATTGACGCAGTTGTGCGTTTGACGGACTATAGTGATAAAGAAAATGCCGTCGAGACGCTTCTTAGCGCAAAAGGATTTGAACATTCGATTGTCAGCATTACACAGGACGCCGTAGATGTCGTGATCTGCAAGGATAACCTGACGGATGCGGAACTTGCCCAGATCGAAGACATTGTAAAACGAAAGGCTTCCGTGAGCGCATCCCAAATCTGTATTACACTGATGGGCTCTGCAAAGTCGGGGACTGAACAGCGCTGACGAGTAAAAAATAATATAAAAAAACCTCCCACTTTTTGGGATTTTGAGCGATAATAGAAG
>CAVJTU010000072.1:0-14915 GCA_963652495.1 uncultured Oscillospiraceae bacterium | reverse complement strand
TGACCCCTTTGATACCAGATTGCTACGTGCTTTGCACTCTCGCAATCTTCAAAAGCATTCGCAATCTTTTTACTTATCTCTGCACATCAAAGCTCTGGTTCATCAGTCTCTGGATGCTCTCAACATCGGTGATATTGGTATCGCCGTGGATGGAGTGCTTCATAACGGAGGAAGCAACAGCAAAGTTGATAACATCCCGTGGCTTATAATTGTTCATAAGCGCATAAATCAAACCGGATGAGAACGCATCGCCGCCGCCGACACGGTCAAGAATCTGGAAGCGGAACAGCTTGCTCTCGTAGGTCTGTCCGTTGTAATACAGATAAGCCTTTAAAGAGTTCTCACTGCTAGAGTGCGTGTAGCGTACATGTCTGGCAATCGCCTTGAAATGATAGCGGTCAGCCATGGCCTGGAAGATGCGATCCTGCTCCTCATAATCCGGCTGCATGGACATGCCGTCCTTGAGATCATGACCGTTTTCATCCTGCAAATGAAGCGGCTCAATTCCGATCAGCACGTCAACATATGGCAGGTAGCGGCTGATGATATCTCTTGCCTCATCAAAGCTCCAGAGCATACTGCGGTAGTTGCAGTCAAAACTGATAGTCATGCCAAGCTGCTTGGCTGCATAGATCGCAGCCTCGATTAAGATCTGGCAACTGTTCGACAGCGCTGGTGTGATACCGCTTAAGTGGAGCCAGTCATAGCCTTCAAGAAGAGCCTTAAAGTCAACTGTCGTGTAATCATATTCGGCAAAAGCAGAGTGCTTGCGGTCGTAGATGACTTTTGAGGAACGTACACCGATTCCTTCCTCAAGGAAATAAACGCCCATGCGCTCGCCGCCGAAGATGATCGGGGAGGTATGTACATCGTTTGCCTTTAAGGAACGGACTGCACTGCGACCGATATCATTGTCCGGAAGAACCGTGAACACGGTCGTGTCAACACCAAGGTTTGCTAACGACACGGCAACATTGGCCTCGGCACCGCCGAAGTTGACAACGTAGGAACTGGTAGTACGGATTTTTTCATAATCCGGAGGGGAAAGACGCATTAAAAGTTCTCCGATTGTGATAAACTTCATAATTTTCGATTCCTTTCTGTTCGTATTCGATTCACTATTACTGCTATTATAGCGAATATGTGAGAAAATTACAAGCAGAAATCAAGTAAATCAGCTCTGACGAGTACTCGTCAGAGCTGATTTAATCTACTTGTACTTGCAAAATCTATCCCAGTAAACTATAATGGTTTCTAAGTCGGGGATCATTACCCTTGACAAAGATACAATGCAGACAGTATGGAGGTGACAGATAGTTGAGTGAACGTCATACAACTATAGAATGGTAAAGGCTATAAAAGTAATGTTGATACCAAACAACGTACAGAAAACTAAGATGTTTCAGTACGCAGGTGCTTCAAGATTTGCTTATAATTGGGCTTTAGCTAGGGAAAAAGAAAACTATGAAAAGGATGGCAAATTCATCTCTGATTCAGAGCTTAGAAAAGAATTTACAAGGCTTAGAAATTCCGATGAATATGCATGGTTACGGAACACTTCAAACAACGTAACGAAACAGGCGATTAAAGATGCTTGTAATGCTTATAAAAACTTTTTAAAAGGTTTACAAAGATATCCTAGGTTTAAGTCAAAAAAGAAATCAACACCGAAGTTCTATCAAGACAACATTAAGATACAATTCAGTAATACTCATGTTAAACTTGAGGGATTTTCTTCGAGCAGGAAGGCAAATAAGCGAAAACTGAATTGGGTAAGGCTTGCAGAACATGGTCGTATTCCTACAGATGCGAAATATATGAATCCAAGAATATCTTTTGATGGATTGAACTGGTGGATTAGCGTATGTGTGGAATTTCCAAACTGCAAAGAAACACTTAATGATGAGGGAATCGGCATCGATTTAGGAATCAAAGATTTGGCTATTTGTTCAGATGCCACTAAGTATAAGAATATCAATAAGAGCCAAACAGTAAAGAAACTAGAGAAGCATAAGCGTAGATTACAACGTAGCATATCTCGTAAGTATGAACAGAATAAAGAGAAAGGAAAATACTGTAAAACTAATAACATAATTAGGGGTGAAAAACTTTTATTAAAAGTAAATCGCAGATTAACAAATATTCGTAAAAACTATTTAAATCAGACCACATCTGAAATCGTAAATCGAAAACCAAGATTTATTTGTATTGAAGATTTAAATGTCAGTGGAATGATAAGAAATAGGCACTTATCCAAAGCAGTTCAAAATCAAGGATTTTTTGAGTTTCGAAGGCAACTTGAATACAAGTGTAGCGATAAGGATATCCGGCTTATTGTAGCAGATCGATTTTATCCGTCATCAAAATTTTGTAGTTGTTGTGGAAATATAAAAAAAGACTTGAAGCTATCTGACAGAGTTTATAGATGTGAATGTGGAAATGTTATTGATAGAGATTTTCAAGCGTCAATAAATCTCAGAGTTTATGGAGAACAATTTGCAAGTTAACACTTAAACGTTAATGCAAATATGTACGGATACGTTAATTCGGAATTTACGCCTATGGAGAGTACTAGAACTTGTGAGTAGTATCTGGATTTATTTAGTGCAAAAGCATACTCGTTGAAATAGGAATGAAACATAAAGTTTATAACTTTTTATAAGTTTTCAGTAACGGTAGTTACATATGGTTCAATTATTTGAAAGTGGTGCATACCTGGTTGATGGAAAAGAGCTGATCGCAGACAATGCGGATGCGGCGGCAAAAGTAGCGGCAAAGACAGGCCGTACAGTTTCAAAAGAGGAAGCAGCCAAGCAGACGATGGCATATCAGATTCTGCAGGCGCACAACACGTCAGGTGATGACGAGCATCTGAAAGTAAAGTTTGACCGATTGACATCACATGACATTACTTTCGTCGGAATTATCCAGACAGCAAGAGCCAGCGGACTCGAAAAATTCCCGGTTCCTTACGTATTAACCAACTGCCACAACAGCCTTTGTGCAGTCGGTGGAACAATCAACGAGGATGACCACATGTTTGGTCTGTCCTGCGCACAAAAATACGGCGGTGTCTATGTACCTCCGCACTTAGCTGTTATTCACCAGTACGCAAGAGAAATGCTCGCAGGCTGCGGCAAGATGATATTAGGTTCCGACAGCCATACCAGATATGGTGCACTTGGAACGATGGCTTGCGGCGAGGGTGGCCCAGAGCTTGTAAAGCAGCTGCTTGGCCGTACCTACGATATTGATATGCCGCAGGTGGTTGCAATCTATCTGACAGGAGCACCGGTAAAGGGTGTCGGCCCGCAGGATATCGCACTGGCAATCATCAAGGCAGTTTTTGCAAATGGCTATGTAAAGAATAAGGTAATGGAGTTTGTCGGACCTGGCGTGGATAATTTGTCCGTTGATTATCGTATCGGTGTGGATGTTATGACAACTGAGACGACTTGTCTTTCCTCCATCTGGAAGACCGATGAGAAGGTGCAGGAGTTTTATGAGATTCACAGACGTCCACAGGAGTATCGCAAGTTAAATCCGGGAGAAGTCGCTTATTATGATGGTGTTGTCTGTGTTGATCTGTCTGCAATTCGTCCGATGATCGCAATGCCGTTCCATCCGAGCAATGCATATACCATTGATGAACTGAATGCAAATCTCGATGACATTCTTGCCGATGTAGAGAAGCGCGCAGCGGTCAGCCTCGGAAATAAAGTTCCGTTTACGCTGCGTGACAAGGTAAGAGACGGCAGAATGTATGTTGATCAGGGTGTTATCGCAGGCTGTGCAGGCGGCGGATTTGAAAACCTGTGTGATGTAGCCGACATGTTAGACGGACAGAGTATCGGTGACGGCCGCTTCTCCTTGAGCGTATATCCGGCATCTCAGCCGATTTATATGGAATTGATCAAGAACGGCAGCATCGCAAAGATTATGGAAACAGGTGCAACCGTGCGTACCGCATTCTGCGGACCGTGCTTTGGTGCAGGTGATGTTCCGGCAAACAATGCATTCTCCATCCGTCATTCAACGAGAAACTTCCCGAACCGTGAGGGCTCTAAGATCAACAATGGTCAGATCGCATCTGTAGCGCTTATGGATGCACGTTCCATCGCAGCGACCGCGTTAAATCATGGTCGTCTGACCGCAGCAACTGACGTGGATGCGAACTTTACAAAGCCGAAGTATTTCTTTGACAGCCACATCTATGAGAAGCGTGTCTATGATGGTGTGGGAAAAGCAGATCCGTCCGTTGAGATTCAATTTGGACCGAATATCAAGGATTGGCCGGCAATGGTTCCGTTAACCGACAACATTCTTCTGAAAGTTGTTTCGGAGATTCATGATCCGGTAACGACAACGGATGAGCTGATTCCATCTGGTGAAACTTCCTCCTTCCGTTCCAATCCGCTCGGTCTGGCAGAGTTTACCCTGTCCAGAAAGGATCCAGAGTATGTTGGACGTGCAAAACAGGTTCGCGCAGCAGAAAAAGCGCGTGAGGAAGGCAATTGCCCATGCTGTGCAGATGCAGAGGTAGCAGCCGCATTTGGTGAGATTCAGAAGCTGTTCCCGGATGTAAAGGCAAGCGAGACAGAGATCGGATCTGTAATCTATGCGGTAAAGCCGGGAGATGGTTCTGCACGAGAGCAGGCTGCTTCCTGTCAGCGAGTACTCGGCGGTCTGGCCAATATTGCACAGGAGTATGCGACAAAGCGTTATCGCTCGAATCTGATCAACTGGGGTATGATTCCGTTTATCTTCGAGCCTGAGAAGCTTCCGTTTGCAAATCTGGACTACATCTTTGTGCCGGGTATCCGTGATGCAGTGAAGGGGAAGCTGCCGAAGGTGACTGCGTATGCGGTAAAGGGTGGAGCTTTGGAGAACTTTGAGTTAGAAATTAAGCCGCTTACCGATGATGAGAGACAGATTATTCTGGATGGCTGCCTGATTAACTATTATAAGAACAACTAATAAACGAAATGGCAGCGATTTTTCAGTGCAAAGGCATGTGCTGGAAAATCGCTGTTTTGATAGAATAACTGGGAGGAATGGCGATGAATCGTGTGAATTTGCAGGATGGATGGCGTTTTGCCGAGGCAGGAAGCAGTGAGTGGACATCGGTAGGCGTGCCAGGCACGGTGCTCTCCGGTCTGTTAGAGGCTGGAAAGATGGAGGATCCGTATTATCGTGAGAATGAGTATGCAGCGCGGGAGCTTCTGGCAAAGGACTATGTGTTTGAGACAGATTTTTTTGTTTCGGATGAAGTATTAAATAGGAAGCATTGCATACTGGTCTGCGAGGGACTCGATACGCTTGCCGACATCTACGTGAATGAAAAGCGAATTGGAAAAGCGGACAACATGCATCGCACCTGGCGTTTTGAATGCAAGGATGCATTACAAAAGGAAAATCATCTGCGCATCTATTTTCACTCTGCACTAACTTATATCCGCGAGCATGAGGCTACGCCGGGAAAGGAGATCACATTTGCGGCAACAGGTGTCATTTCAGGAAGCCAATACATCCGTAAGGCACATTCGATGTTTGGATGGGACTGGGGCGCACAGCTGCCGGATATCGGAATCTGGCGTGATGTGTATCTGGAATGCTATGACGAAGGCCGCATCGAGGATGTAGTGATCCGTCAGACGCATACATGGGGCATTCGCCCGCAGATGGGTGAACTGTCTCAGGAAGAGTACATAAAAGCAATCGAGCAGTCTGACACTGTTTCACTTGAGGTTCGTACTGTGCTAGAAACGGATGTGCTGTCGGAAGGTACAAGTGCCGTCATCTGTGTGAGCAATCCGGATGGTGAGCCGGTGGAGACCGTCCTTTTGCCGACACAGGGCGAAGCCGTGCAGGCAAATATCCGGATTGCACAGCCGAAGCTTTGGTGGTGCAATAATCTGGGCAGTCAGCCGCTTTATACAGTGCAGGTGTCGCTCACAAATGCAGAGAACGAAGTGCTTGATTCCAAGACGTATTCGATTGGTCTTCGTGAATTACGTGTCAGCACAAAGAAGGACGGGTGGGGACATGAATTTACCTTTGTGATCAATGGTATTTCCATCTTTTCCATGGGGGCAGACTACATTCCGGAGGACTGCATCTATCCGTGGATTACAAAGGAACGTATCGATGCGCTGCTTCGCTCATCCGTGAAAGCAAATTATAACACGATCCGCGTCTGGGGCGGCGGCTATTATCCGTCTGATGCGTTTTATGATCTGTGCGACCGCTATGGGTTGATTGTATGGCAGGATCTGATGTATGCGTGCAACGTCTATGACTTTACAGAGGAATTTGAGGAAAACATCCGTCAGGAGACGATTGACAATGTGCGCCGCCTGCGCCATCATGCGAGCCTTGGACTGTGGTGTGGAAATAATGAGTTAGAGTCCGCGTGGGATCACTGGGGCATTAGCGAGACGCATAGTCCATTACTAAAAGGGGACTACATCAAGCAGTTTGAATATGTGCTTCCGAAAGTGACAAAGGCAGAGGATTCAGATACCTTCTACTGGCCATCCTCCCCGTCATCAGGAGGCTGCTTTGACAATCCGGACGATTATGACAGAGGCGACTGCCATTACTGGGATGTATGGCATGGCATGAAGCCATTTTCCGATTATCGAAAGCATTATTTTCGCTTCTGCTCGGAGTTTGGTTTCCAGTCCTTCCCGGAGCGAAGAACAATTGATACCTTTGCACTGCCGCAGGATTGCAACATCTTCTCCCCGGTCATGGAGAGCCACCAGAAAAATGGTACCGCAAACGGAAAGATTTTAAACTATATTTCCGAGAACTTCCGTTATCCGAAGGATTTTGACAGCTTGCTCTATGTCAGCCAGATTTTGCAGGGTGTGGCCATCAAGGCAGGTGTAGATCATTGGCGGGCAAACAGAGGCCGCTGCATGGGCGCACTGTACTGGCAGCTAAATGATAACTGGCCGGTGGCGTCGTGGTCCAGTATCGATTACTTTGGCCGCTGGAAGGCACTTCACTACATGGCGGCACGCTTCTTTGCACCGAAGGCAGGCTACATCTGCACCGAGGATACAAAGGCTATCGTCAGTGCCGCAAATGAGACGCTTGAAGACCAGAATCTTACTGTGACTGTGCGTATCCGCGATGTGGAGTTCAATGTGCTGTTTGAGGAAACAGTAAAGACCTGTGTGAAGGCACAGGAAAGTACATGTGTGATGGAGCGCGATTTTGCTGATGTGATCGGATCAAAAAAGCGACGCGTCTTCGCGGAGGCTGTTTACGCATGGGCAGATGGCACGACAAGTACCGAGGCAGAGGTGTTTGTTCCATATAAGCATATGGAACTGATGCAGCCGCAGATCGAGGCTGATGTAACAGAAAAGGATGGTACAATTGCAATCAGCTTAAGCACAGACTGCTTTGCACCGTTTGTATGGATTGAGACGGGAGAGGACGTCATTTTTTCCGATAACTGCTTCGACCTGACATCCGAGGAGACAAAAACAGTCTTTATCAAGAAGGAAGACGTGCTGTCCGGAAAGGTGCTTCGCGCCGGGGATGTGCGCAGGTCATTAAAGATAAAGAGTCTGCGCGATACGTATGAATAATTTTCAGGCAATCACAGTCAGTGTTTATTGACGCTTTCGCTGTTTGCTGCGTGGTGTCTGTTTGAGACACCCGTAATTGACTGAGTTTTACGTTGATTTTACGAGAAAAAGATGTAAAATTGAAGATGTGGCAGTATAATACACTCTGATGCATAGGAAAGGCAAATTTGAGTAAAGTTTTGCAGAAAGGCATGGTAGGCAGATGGCACTGGTTTTTATTGTGGAGGATGACAACGATATCCGTCAGATTGAGGCATATGCGCTCAAGTGCGGAGGATTTGAGATCGAAGAATTTGAGGATGCAAAAGCGCTTTATGAAAGACTCGAAAAAAAGGCGCCGGATCTATTTTTGCTTGATGTGATGCTGCCGGATGAGGATGGGCTGGAAATTGTAAAGAAGCTGCGTGCAATGCCTCAGACAAAGCACTTGCCGATCATGATGGTAACGGCAAAGACGACCGAGCTCGATAAGGTGCGCGGACTTGATACAGGAGCTGACGATTATATGACGAAGCCGTTTGGTATCATGGAACTCCTGTCGCGTGTAAAAGCATTGTTGCGCAGAAGCGCAGGTGCTCAGACAAAGCGCCTGGAGGTCGGTGATCTTGTGTTAGATGATGAACGCCATTCAGTGACTGTAAAGGGCGAGGCTTGTGAGCTTACTTTTAAGGAATATGAATTGTTGAAGCTTTTGATGGCAAACTGCGGCATGGTAATGACAAGAGAGATTATCATGGAGCGCGTATGGGGAACTGACTTTGAGGGTGAATCCCGTACACTTGATATGCACATCAAGACGCTTCGCCAGAAGCTTGGCGAGGATGGTGCGATGATCCGCACCGTGCGAAATGTCGGCTATTTGCTTGAGAAAGGACAATGAGAGATAAAATGATACCAGGGTCAAAAGGTCAGAAAGCCGATGCAAGCTTGCTTGCGAGAGTGCAAAGCACGTAGCAATCTGGTATCAAAGGGGTCAAAATGCCGTTTGACCCAAACATCATAAAATGAAATCTCCACGCCCATGCGGTACACAACTCCTATGGACGTGGCACTTTGCCTAATTTGACAGAAGCCAGCAGGATAAATTTCTGCTGGCTTTTCGCAGCGTATCTCATTTATTCAGCCCTGCGGTTGCTGAGAAACTGTACAATACCTCCAATCATCGCCAATGACAAAAACGCACCATAGAAGACTGTGATTTGGTCAAAATGAAGCAGATCAAAGAAGATCTGTATCACACCGAGTGCACCACAAAATGCCGTTACAAGAATAATAACCGGCTTTTGCAGCTTCACACAGATTAGACCGGCGATCACACCGAGGATAATGCCGATAATTCCGATCACAAGACTCGAAAGCGAGGGCATAAAGGTCGTTAAAAGTCCGCAGGAAAAGATCGCTGCCAAAAGAAAGGCAACCAGAAAAGTAGACAGAAGAATCAGTCTTGTCGCAAGAAAGCCAAGGAGCAGACCGAGGACGACGGCACTCACGGTGATAATCCAGAGCGTATCTGTAAAATGGCCGGACAATAAAAAACCAAGACCTGCGCCAAGTACAAAGCCAGCTCCGGCTGCGAAGCAGGAGAAGAGGCGGTATCCCCAGAAGCACAGAAGCACAGCTAAAATCAGTGAGACGACCGAAAACAGAATCTTAACGATAGTTGCATCTGTAAGAAATGGCAGCAGATCACCAAGAAAATTAATCGCCCGTGAAATCAGTTCTTCTATAGATGTCATCATCGGTATCACCTGTTATCCTGACTGGTAAGACGCGGCAAAACAGCATTTCTAAGTCTCCGAACAGCTGGAATGGTGCCGGCGTCTGTCAGCTGAAGACCGGCAAGGAATGTAATGTTACAGTCCGGATGATTCGAGAAATATGGTCCCAGCCAGCCGTCCCAGCCGTATTCACCCATAGTCGTGTACATAATGGCTTTGGAAGGATCCTTCATGACGCGCATCAGATTTCCATAGCTGTAACCCTCTAAGCCACACCAGCCTCTGGATAGTGAATCCTGCTGCCATGGCTGAAGGCTTCCATGCGTGAAATAGCGTACAATTTCAGGCTCTAAGATCGGACGTCCCTTGTAGCTGCCGGCGTTTAACAGCATAGAGCCAAAGTGTGAGTAATCGGTTAGTGTGGAGACAAGTCCGGCACCGCCTGACTGGAATGCCGGAAGGACATCCATTGGATTTCGGATTGCTAAATTGTTTCCGGTATAGCGTTCAAAACTACCATCGACGCGCTTATATACAGTACACAGTCGAGACTGCTTCTCTTTTGGGACAAAGAATCCGGTGTCATCCATCTCGAGAGGATCCGTGATTTCCTTCTTTAAAAATTCAGCAAAACTCATACCGGAGATGACTTCGATAAGTGCTCCGATGACGTCAGCGGAAGTGCCGTACATAAAGTTTGAGAAAGGTTCAAATTCCAGCGGATTTCGTCCAACTCTGTCTGCAAACTCGCGAGTCGTCATGGGAGCATCGCTGAAAAGTCGTCTGTCCATTTCTTCAAATAATTCATAAGTCGCCTTTCCGGAGGCGGAATTGCTTCCATAAGACAGACCGGAAGTCATGGACAGCAGATCATGTACTCGCATCGGGCGATTGACCGGAACAAGAGAATTACCCTTTACATAGGTCTGATTGGCGAATGCCGGGATAAACTTGGAGACCGGGTCGTTCAGATCAATGAGACCGCGCTGCATTAAAATCATCATGCAGGCTGCCGTGATCGGTTTACTCATCGAGTACAGGCGAAAGATCGTGTCCGCTGCCATCGGAACCTTATTTTCCAGATCGGCATAGCCAGACTGCAAAGAGAGCACCGCGGCACCATCCTGTAAGACAAGCAGATTCATGCCTGCCACTTCATTTTCATAGACCGCCGTGTCCATGATGGAAGCCGCCAGCTTTTCAATTTCCTGAAATTTCACAATAATTACCTCCTTAAAAATGTTATCGGTTACGAAACGCCCATTGCAAAACCGCATATTCCGTGTGCAGATGCAAAATTATCCGGTTTCAGCAGGAAACGTGAACTGTAACTTAAAATTACCGTAATAATAGGACTGTACGTATCATAGCACAATCCGATCAAAATAGAAAGTGGCTGCATTGCTATTTTAATCGGTTTGTGATAAAATACGGTTATTCAGAGCGAAGGAGAGAAGAACCAGGATCGTTAAAGCAGGTTCAAAAAAGCTCAGGAAGGTTCAGGAAAGGAAGTGATACAAATGGGAAGATGCAGGAATTGTCATGTACATTTTTGGGGGAATCCACATTTTTGTCCTGGTTGTAAGGCGGATCTGTGGTATGAGGAGTACAGCGGCGAGAACTGGAACTTTAAGACACTTCAGGAGGAAGGAAACAGACTGATCGCAAAGGGCAACTACAAGAAAGCGGCAGTAGTACTTAAGATTGCGTTGGATTTGGTTATGTACAGGCACGCACAGCATTCTATGCATCGTCTTAAGGATGCCGTTGGTGATTTTGTCTGGCTCTACAGCAATGAAGCTGCTGATATCAGCGATGATCGAATTACCGATGTGCTTGACTATTTTGAGGAGGAGTGCTTTGGACAGCCAGACAAGTATCATGAGGAACTGATGCAGCTGCGCCGTCAGGCATCAAAGCGTCTGCCGCAGGCACAGTACCGCGAGAAAAAGGGACTTGATTTTCCGCATCTGCGCACTTATTGGATGCTTGCACCGGTGTCGCGAATAATGGATCAAAACAGTTTGAGCGGCTATGAACCCGACATTTTAGAGGCGAAGCATTTGCTATTGACAGAGAGTTTTTTGTATTTGTATCTCAATTTTTCTCGTGTGATGAAGTATTTGCAAGTACAGGACTCGTTGAATACACGGATGATTTACGATGAGCTTTTGCCGCTTTTGCATCCGGATCTGGACATGGAAAAAAATGGAGAAAATGATACGGCAAAGCTGATGGGACAGGTGCTGTGTTCCTTTCTTGAAGATGGATTTGAGGAGTTTGCAACGCTTTATATGGATCATTTTACTGAAGAGGCGGCAGAAAAAGTAATAGAGCGCTGCGGTCAGATTACAGGAGAAGATGGTGTGAGCAGTGCACTTCTTGGGATGGCGGTACTTGTTCCGTTACTTTCGGACGGGCGAAATGGTCAGCAGGTATATGAGGCGGCAGTGCCTTGTATAACAGCAGTGCTTACAGAGATTAACCGTTTGCATCAGGTGCTTTCCGAGACGCTGGACGAGAAGGAGCGACAGAGTATCAGGCATACGATCAGCGTTTTGTGTGCCGAGTATTGCGCAGTGTATGGAGCTGGCGAGTATCGCATGGGTTTAGAAGCACAGGCAGATCCGGAGCTGTTTTTGGATGCAATGGATCAGGCGGCAGGAAATGGTATTACGATGGCGGCTGAGGAGATGATGCGAAGCTACTTTTACGGTCATCACGGCTGCGAGATTCAGCCAAGTTATGCCAAGTTTTACTCCAGACTGGTTTCCCTTCGCCATGTGGCAAGTTCAATCAGTGAGGCAGTAGAGAGTGTCGAGGGACTGGAGATGATAGTACCGGGGGACGATTCTTCGCTGTAAAGAAAGAGTTTTAGATTTTATGAATGAAATAGTACTAGATTTGGAATGGAATCAGGCGCAGATGCGTGGGCATGAGGAGCCGGGCCTCACCTTTGAGATCATTGAGATCGGCGCGGTACGTCTGGATGAGCACGGAAACCAGACGGACAGCTTTAGCTGTCTGATCCGGCCGTGCGTGTATAAGGAACTGTTTTACCGCGTGAGAGAAGTGGTCGGCATCAGCATGGAACAGCTAAAGGCTGAAGGTATACCATTTCCTGACGCGATGGAGCGCTTCTGGAAGTGGTGCGGCAAAGATCCTGTATTTTTTACATGGGGGGACATGGACCTGACTGAATTGCAGCGAAACATCGCCTATTTTGGTCTGGAGAATCCGTTCTCCTCTCCGCTTTTTTTCTATGATGTGCAAAAGTTATACAGTCTGCAATGTCTGGATGGGCATGCGCGCGCATCACTTGAGAATGTCATTGAGACGTTTGCCATGCAAAAAAAATGGCCGTTTCATCGGGCAATGTATGACGCTGCCTACACGGGCTGCATCTTGAAACGGTTGAAAAGACAAAGCTGGCAGAGCATGGTATCGGTGGATTATTTTAGGCCGCCGCAGAGTGCAGAGGAGGAGATCTATTTGGTCTTCGATCATTATTCAAAGTTTGTATCAAAGCTGTATCCAAGCCGCGAGGAGGCTATGGAGGTGCGAAATGTAAACTCTATGGTATGCTATAAGTGCGGTCGAAATGTCACCAGAAAAATGAATTGGTTTTCAGATAACAATAAAAAGTATTTTGGACTGGCATATTGTCCGAGACATGGATGGATTAAGGGAAAGATCCGTGTGAAGCACTGCGATGGGCAAGTCTTTCTAATCAAGACAATGAAGCTCACGGATGCAGAAGGTGTCAGAAAAATCAAGGCAAGATCGGAGTTAATTAAAAAGCGCCGCATTGAGAAGGCGGCAGAAAAAGTGCTGCGCACCGAGTAATGGTGTGCAGCATTTTTTCCGTTCATGGGGAGGCGGGTCATGCTCCATAAACCGGACTTATTGCATCCGATATTGGTGGTTTGGAGGTGCCGGATGATTGTTTTTATTCTTCTGTGCCCGGTTGTAGCGAAGCAAAAAGAACGTAAGCAGAAGAATCAGGATGACGACAACAAGTATACAGATGACGAGCCACAGCTTGATTTCATGAAGCGGCGTGGTGTGGATGGCATTTTGCAGAGTGTCAACAGAAGTGACGTACAGATCGCTGGTGTCTTCTGCTGCCTGATTGATGATACGGGCGGTTCCGAGTGGATAGCCGTGAAGCTCATAGGAGAGCATCTGTGTTTTGTCATCGTTTGTGAGGGGACGGCGCGTCAGATCGTTAAGAGAAACGGTGTCCGGAACGGTGACGCGCGATGCGCTGTCGAGTGTCAGAAAAGAGGAATTCTGTTCGGAAAGTCCCAACGGACTGTTTGAACGCAATGCTTGTGTGCTGTAGGACTGATCCTGTTCAGCTGCCTTTGCAACGCTGAAATGGTCAAAGCCATAATTGAACAGCTGAATGGTATCCTTATACTGGTTTGGATCTTCCGCATTCATCGTAACGCAGATCAAGTTGCGTCCATCCTTGGAGGCATATGTGACGAGGCAGCGCCCGGCTTCCTGGGTCCATCCTGTCTTTCCGCAGACAACAAAGGATGTGTAATACTCGGAATCCTTTTTGATCAGCTTATTTGTTGTTCCCATTGGAATATCACGGTCAAGCACATCGTCTGCTGTCCGGTAATAGGCAGGCGTGGAAGAGATCGAAATAAAATCGGAGTACTGAAGACAGCCCTGCATGATACGGTACAGATCGTAGGCACAGGTCATGTGATTGGGATCCTGAAGACCGTTTGCGTTGGCAAAGTTTGTGTTGACGCAGCCAAGTTCCACGGCAGTGCTGTTCATAAGTTCTACAAAAGCGGATACAGAGCCGCTGACATGTTCAGCCAGTGCAGTTGCCACCTCATTTGCCGAGGGCAGCAAAAGACCGTATAGACAGTCTCTGACACTGAGCGACTCTCCGATGTGCATTCCAATGTGGCTGCTGCCGCTCGGAAGGCTGTAAATAGAGTTCTTTGAGAACGTGACGATATCATCGAGGGAGGTATTTGCCAGCGTGAGGTAAGCAGTCATAAGCTTTGTCGTGCTGGCCGGGTACATGGAACTTGTCGCGTTTTTCGCGTAGAGAATGGTGTCCGTGTCGATGTCAACAAGGATTGCGGCTTCGCTTGTGATGTTAGGTGATTCAGGCCATTCTTCCGGCAGATGAGCTAACATCGTGTCGATCTCTGCCTTGCTTGCGGCATAGACCGGAGCGCAGAAGGGCAAAAGAAGACAAAGACACAGGAAAAAAGAGAAAAAGAAGCGGGAAAAAGCCTTCATAAATTAATAACCATACCTTTCTATAACGTGCAAAATCCGGGCAGGCAGGTGCAGATTTGTGCTTGGAAAATATGCGTCTGTCTGTCAAACTGTCTCTTATCATATCATAAAAATAATGAAAAGAAAAGGAAAACAGTAAAATGCACTTTCCAATGGGGCATAATTGTGCTATAGTAAACGGTGAAGCTAAAAAAGGTGGGAAAATCAGGCTGGATAATCGGCCTTACGGTATAAAATGATGTTGGGGTCAAAAGGCATTTTGCCCCCCCTTTGATACCAGATTGCTACGTGCTTTGCACTCTCGCAATCTTCAAAAACA
>CAVJTU010000071.1:0-15109 GCA_963652495.1 uncultured Oscillospiraceae bacterium | reverse complement strand
TTATTTAACTATTCAGTACAAGATACCATGACTGACATACACCTTTAGCTCTGGTTTTAGAGGTAAATATTTAGAGAAAAGCCTGAAAAATCAATGATTTAGGGCTTGACATTATAGGAAGGAGAAAGTATAGAGATGAAATATGACTATTTAGTAGTTGGAGCCGGTCTTTATGGGGCTATTTTTGCTCATGAAGCAAAGGTACATGGTAAATCTGTCCTGGTAATAGATCAACGTCCTCATATTGCAGGAAATATTTATACTGAAAATATTGAAGGAATAAATGTTCACAAGTATGGAGCTCATATTTTTCATACAAATAATAAGAAGGTGTGGAATTATATTACGCAATTTGCAGAGTTTAATCGCTTTACAAATAGTCCGGTAGCGAATTATAAAGGTGAACTGTATTCATTGCCTTTTAATATGTATACTTTTAATAAAATGTGGGGAGTTGTGACACCAGAAGAGGCAGAGGCTAAAATTAGGGAGCAACGCAGGGAAATTGTTGGTGAGCCACGGAATTTAGAGGAGCAGGCAATTTCATTAGTCGGACGTGATATTTATGAAAAACTTATTAAGGGATATACAGAGAAACAGTGGGGACGTGACTGCAAAGAACTGCCGGCTTTTATTATCAAGCGTTTACCTGTGCGACTGACGTTTGATAATAATTATTTCAATGCATGCTATCAGGGAATACCGATTGGCGGTTATACGAAAATGGTGGCGAACCTATTAAAAGGTATTGAAGTCCAGTTAAATACAAATTACCTTGAGAATAGGAGTGAATTGGATAAATTGGCAGACAAAATTGTTTACACAGGGCCGATTGATGCCTATTTTGATTATAAACTCGGTACGTTAGAGTATCGTTCAGTCCGTTTTGAAAATGAATTACTGGATACATCGAATTTTCAGGGAAATGCAGCGGTTAATTATACAGATCGTGAGACACCATGGACACGTATTATCGAACATAAATGGTTCGAGTTTGGAAAAGATGAAGAAGGCAATGACTTGTCTAAGACATTTATTAGCCGCGAATACAGCAGTGAGTGGAAAAAAGGAGATGAGCCGTATTATCCGGTTAATGACGAGAAGAATGGTATGCTCTATCTCGAATATAGAAAGCTTGCAGACGCGGAGTCTAAAGTGATATTCGGCGGTCGCCTGGGAGAATACAAATATTATGATATGGATCAGGTAATTAATGCTGTACTGGAACGATGTGAAAAAGAGTTCACAGAATAACTATCCGGATAAGCAGCAGCTCGGTTATAAATTTAAGTTTTAGTATTGTAAAACATAGTGTTTTTTGTTATTATGCTAACGCTGAGAGGCTGTGTGCTTCCTAGGTAATTGATAAATGATTTTATTGATTCCTGAGGGTACTCTCCCCTATATAAGGAGAGAAAACATGGCGTAAGCAACGATGACGGTAAGCTGGTTGGCAATGTCTGCCAGAAAGACATCAGCCTTTGTGGTGGTATGATTTCTGGTTTTTCTTCCAGCAATACACATATTGATTTTGAAATGGTTTATTCCTTGAAATAGTTATTTTACTCTGCTATAATGTCGGTATAGAGAAAACCGTTGGGAGCATCGCTCTGAAGGCACTCTTACGTACTTTGACAAGTTAAGATATAAGGTTATTGCATCGAATCGTATGCAACGTAAAATCTTAAACGTAATAAAAATACTGTATTATATGGGACGTTTCGTACCTAGTACAGTTACAGCCGAGTAAACTTTGCTGTAAAGGGTGCTGTCAATCACCCTATGATGTAACGCCACTTTAGGTAGCAATACCTTTAGGGGTTAAAGGTCGGAGGCGTAAGCCGTTACCACGACTGGGCAGTTACAAGCTCACTACCTTTAGGTGGTGGGTAGTTGACATGAAGCAGGTAGATAGAAACAATGTAGTGCTGGATAATAAATATGATGTTAGAAAATGTTCATCAGAATTATCAGAACACCACTTTACAAGTTTTAAATTATAAAACCTTTCCTATTTTTGAATAAAAAAATAGGAAAGGTTTTCTGATGTATAATGAGTTTGCGAACACAACACTACGAAAGGAAAGTGACTCTGTACGACAAACTCATTATACAACAAAAGCAAACTGATTTCCAGATTAAATCAGTATTTTTCAATTTATTTTCAGAACTACTCTGCACCGACTGCTCAGACTTTGTTTCTGTTTGTGCTTTCTATTGGTGTTAGTGGAACAACGAGTAGATTTTAGACAATACAATAAGTTCCAGCAACGTATGTTTGGAAGAGTCAGCGAGTTACTGTTAAATGTATGGATCGAGTAGAATCAGTATAAGTACCAGAGTGTTCCTGTTGTGAATATTGAAAAAAGCAATTTGCGTCAGCGAATTCCAGCTTTTTTCAAGGCGAAATTTCTTCATAAAAAGTATAAGGGTAGCTTTTGAAAAAAGAATTTTCCCAAAACGATATTCTTTGTGAAGAAAATTGAGTTGAAAGTTTTTTGAAGGAAAGGATAGAGTATGGATACCTTAATTAGTGTAGTAATTCCAGTATATCATGTAAAACCGATGTACTTAAAGCGATGTATAGACAGTGTTTTACAGCAAACAATATCGTCAGATGAAATAGAAATTATATTGGTTCTTGACGGTGTACATGAAGAGTATAACGCATTGAAAGAAGCGTATGATAAACGCATACATTGGATTACCAAAGAACATGAAGGTGTATCTGCGGCAAGAAATAGAGGAATAAAGGAAGCAAATGGAAAATGGATTTTATTTTTGGATGCGGATGATTGGCTGTCCAAAGATTGTTTCCAATTTTTTGAACAGACGTTATTGGAAACTAGTAAGGCTATTATAATGTTTTGCATGGTGAGGGAATATGCAGAAGGTGAATCGAAAGAACAGGTATCAGATGATCATGCTGAAGGTATAAAAAAACTCAATAAAGAAAGTTTCATGAAAAAAGCTTTTTCACCACAAACTGGAGTAGGATATGCCTGGGGAAAGTTTTTTGATCGAACAATATTAATAGAAGAAAATTTATATTTTCGACCGCAGCTGTCGATGGCGGAGGACGCAGAATTTGTGATTCGAGTAATTCCAAAATATGAAACGATTTTGTATACATCGAGGCAATTTTACCATTATTGGTTTAATCCGGATTCTGCCGTTAGATGTTATCGAAAGAATTATGCGCAGTCTTATATTGACTCTATGAGCTGTATTCAAACGTATGTAGAGCAGGAAATGCCACAATATAAAGTAGAATGTGATAATTTTATTTTATATCATTTGCTTTTGATTGCGGTAAATGATTGCTTTCATCCAGAGCATCCAGGAACGATTATCGATCAGATAGCAGACTTGAAAAAGAAAGTGCAGCTGCCGATCTTTAAGAATGCGTTGAAAAATTTACGGCTAAACCAATTTTCCCTAACAAGAAAAGTTGCGATTATTTGTATTTATTGCCATTTTTGGATAGGTGTGGCTGTAATTGCTAAGATAAGACATCGTCAATTTGGTGCTTCAAAAAAATAAAAAAGTGTGAGGAAGAGAATGAAAAAAATCCTTGTATTTGGAATTACAGATAATCCAGGTGGAATGGAAAGTGTAATTATGAATTATTATCGTTATATGGATCGCGATAAAGTTCAAATGGAATTTCTTTGCAATACACAAAAAGTAGCGTATGAGAACGAAATCCTTCAACTGGGAGGAGTAATTTATAGAATCCCTGCAAGAAAAGATGGTATTGGTGCTTTTCGAAAAGCATTGAAAAAATTCTTTGCAGAGAATGGAAATCGATATACCGCGTTTTGGTTTAATACATGTTCCCTAGCAAATATTGATTATTTGAAAGAGGCGAAGAAAGCAGGAATTCCATGCCGAATTATACATTGCCATAACGCTGCCAATGGTGATAGTTTTTTGCGGGGAATGATTCATAAATTGAACCAGAAGAAAGCGATTCAGTTGGCGACAGATTATTGGAGTTGCTCTTCCGATGCAAATCTATGGTTTTACGGGAAAAAAGATATCGAGAAACGACCAGAGTATCGTTTGATTAATAATGCAATTGCTGCGAAAGAGTTTGTGTTGGATGAGAATGTCAGAACACAGTATCGAAAGCAGTTAAATATAGAAAACAAAATTGTACTTGGACATATAGGGAGATTCCATTTCCAAAAGAATCAGAAATTTTTGATTCCAATCATGAAACTGTTGAAAGAACAAAACATAGATGCAGTTTTACTATTGGTTGGCCAAGGAGATGATCAAAAGATGATCAAACAAAAAGTGGAAGAAGAACAGCTGCAAGACTGTGTATATTTTTTAGGGGTGAGAAATGATATAAAACAGTTACTATGGGCAATGGATGTATTCGTTTTTCCTTCTGTTTTTGAGGGATTGAGTCTTTCAATTCTTGAAGCACAAGCGGCAGGACTTCCATGTGTTGCGTCGGATCAGATTTCACCGAAATCAAAGGTAGAAGGGAATTTTCAGTTTTTATCATTAGATGCACCGCCTTCAAAATGGGTTGAAGTAATAGTAGAAGTACTAAAGCATGAAAGAAAAGATAACTGTAAATGTTTTGTAGATGCAGGGCTTGATATTGCCTGTGAGGCGAAAAAAATGGAAAACTTTTTTGTCTGTGGCGAATTGACAAAAATAAGGAGGTAGAGAATGGATCAATACATTATAGCAGAGAAAAATAGTGTGGAGAATCATGCAGGATCGAAAGCAAGAAATGATATTGTTAATATTTTAATGAGCAAGGGATGGAAGCCAGTATGGATAACAAAAGAAAATGGTGGAGGAATCGCTAATAAAATAGCAATGTGTTTTACCACCATTAAGGATTGGTTTCTTGTGTGCTGCAAAGTAAAAAGTAAGGCATGCGTGATTGTACAGTATCCATTGGCAAACTATCCGAAGGTGAGTTTTCTGGCAGTTCCGTTTTTAAATATTTTAAAAAAAGTAAAAAAAATTAAGTTAATTTATCTGCTTCATGATTTGGACAGTATGAGAATGAGCGAACAAAGAAATACAGAAAAAAATGGAGAAATGCTTTTCCTAAAAACAGCAGATGGAATAGTTTCTCATAATTCTTGTATGACAACGTTTATTCGAAAAATGGGAATTCAGTGTCCTGTGACGGAAATCGGTATTTTTGATTATTTAACCGATGTTCCGTTAAACGAGAAGCAAGTGTTTGAGGGTAAGAATTCCATTGCGATCGCAGGAAATTTGAGAAAAGAAAAAGCAGGTTATCTATATGAAATGGAAAGTCAGTCAGGTAATCTGAAATGGATGGTATATGGTCCTAATTTTGAAGGGAGTGAGTCAAAAACAGTAGTTTACTGTGGACAATTTCCAGCAGAGGAGCTTCCAGAAGTATTGAAAGCCGGTTTTGGATTAGTATGGGATGGAAATTCTTGTACAACGTGCAGTGGTAGATTTGGTGAATACCTTCGATACAATAATCCACATAAGCTTTCACTATATTTGGCAAGTGGACTACCTGTAATTGTGTGGAAAGAATCTGCGCTTGCAGAATTTGTAGAAAAAAAACAGGTGGGTTTTGCAGTAAGTTCGCTATATGAGATAGAGAACAAGATAAATGGGATAACAGAATCGGAGTACCAAACGTGGAAACGAAATGCTTTTTATGTTGCACAAAGACTAAGAAAGGGCTGTAATACAGTAGAGGCGATCACACGTATTACGCAAGAAGTACAATGAGAGAAAGGGGAAAAGAAAAATGGCAATGTATGTTTTGCTAGCGGCGTTAGTGGTGTTACTAATTTTTACTTACCATAAAGCACAAAAAGATATTATGGATCCAGCAGTAATTTTTTGTGCCATGTATATTGTAAGTGTTTTTTGTGCATTGCTGAATATACAAAAATGGAATATTCATATGAGATGGTATACGGTTGCATTTCTTGTAATTGGAGCTGTGATTTTTGTGGGTGTTTCAATTGGAACTAAGAAGTTTGTTTTAAGTACTGCTAGTAAGTCGACATTGAAACAAAATCAACCATCTGAAAAGAATAAAGAAATACCAGTGGCAGTAGTGCTATTTAGTTGTGCATATAGTATTTTGACGATATGGCTTATGGTTAGTGAAATACTTAAAATAGCTAGAATGTTTGGCGAATTCACGACGTTTTCACAAGCATTGACTATTTATAAAGATCATGCATCGTATAAAATGGAAGTGCAGCTGCCAAAGTATGTAACATTAATGTTAAAGCCTGTAATTGCTTGCGCATATATAATGACATTTTTCTTTTTTAAGGGTATTCTCAAAGAAAATTTATCATGGAAGAAGAAATTCGTTCGATATTGGTATTATTTGCTTCCAGCAATTTTCTATATTGTACAGCGGTTGCTAGAGTCGAATCGAGGTGCGATCATTGATTTTGTGATTGCAATGCTGGTAATGTATTTTGTCTTATGGAATCGAAAAAATAACTGGAAAAAGAGTGTCAAGGTTCGAGTATTGGTTGAGGTGGGAGCTATAGGAGTTATTGGATTAATTATATTCTACTATAGTGCAAGTATAATCGGAAGAATCAATACGAAGGGGTTATTTGATTATATTACGTATTACTGTGGTGGCTCGATCGAGTGCTTTAATCGGTATCTCCAAAACATGCCAGAACATTCAAAGATTTTCGGTGAAGAGACTTTTTATCATTTAATTGTCGATTTGGATTCACTTGGTATTACAAATTTTGATTTGCAATCACTTGTTAGTGGCCATTTTGATTTCCAATATTATAATGATATTATGATTGGAAATATCTATACTGCGTATAGACGTTGGATGCAAGACTTTGGAATTGTTGGAACGATTCTTCTACAATCTGTAATGGCAGCCTTTTTTAGCGGATTTTACTATAAAATTAAAATAATGGCACAAAGTGGAAAAAGAACGGACTTTGCAATAATTTTGTATGCCTATTTAGCATATTGTATCTTCCTTCATTCGATTGATGCCTATTTTTATCTGGAAACGTTTAGTAAGGCAACTGTAGCAACGTTAGTTGTATTGTTTGCAGTATATAGTTTGATCCAATATGGTCCACAATGGATTCAAAAGAAATGGAGAAAGAAAGTTTAACTATATAGGGAGCAATACAATGAAAAAAAAATCATTAAAGTTTAATTTTATCATGAATGCGATTTTGACAATGTCGCAGTTCATATTTCCGCTGATCACGTTTCCGTATATTTCACGAATCTTGCTGCCGGTTGGAACCGGCAAGGTTTCGTTTGCAACATCCGTCATTTCATATTTTGCGATGTTTGCACAGTTGGGAATCCCAACCTATGGTATTCGCGCATGTGCGCAGGTTCGTGACGATCAGGAAAAATTGACCAGAACAGTTCATGAATTGTTTTTCATTAATCTGGTCATGAGTGTCATTGCGTATGTGGCATTGTTTGGTACAATTGCATTTGTGCCGCGAATAAGACAGGATAAGGAATTATTCCTTATTGTTGGCTTAACAATTTTGTTTAATACCATTGGTATGGAGTGGCTGTATAAAGCCCTGGAGCAGTACACATATATAACTGTTCGCTCTATTCTTTTTAAGTTTATTGCATTGTTGGCGATGTTTGCGTTGGTGCATGAGCAAAAGGATTATGTTCTTTATGGAGGAATTTCGATTTTAGCGGCATCTGCGTCCAATATTTTTAATTTTTTTCACATGCATAAATATGTGTCGTTAAAACCAATTGGAAGCTATAATTTTCGTCAGCATTTTAAAGCAGTTGTCATCTTTTTTGCGATGTCCTGTGCGACAACGATCTATACAAATTTGGATACTGTCATGCTGGGCTTTATGACCTCTGATGCTGATGTCGGTTATTATAATGCGGCTGTTAAAATTAAAGGAATCTTGGTGAGTATTGTAACCTCGTTGGGCGTGGTTCTTTTGCCAAGAGCATCCTATTACGTAGAGCATCATCTGATGGATGAATTTTATCGGATCACGCAAAAAGCAATTAATTTTGTATTCCTTATTGCGACACCTATGATGATTTATTTTATGCTCTTTGCAAAGGAAGGAATCTTTTTCCTGTCAGGAACATCATATGAAGCTTCTATTGTCCCAATGCAAATCATCATGCCAACGTTGCTTTTTATTGGTTTGACCAATATTATGGGAATTCAAATGTTAATTCCGCTTGGAAGGGAGAAAATTGTACTGTATTCAGAAATTGCGGGAGCTGTTGTGGATCTGATATTAAATGCGCTGTTGATTCCGAATATGGCATCCGTGGGAGCTGCAATTGGAACATTAGCGGCAGAGGCGGTTGTCTTAATTATACAGTATGCTGCACTTCGAGAAGAGGTGTCTTGTGCATACAAAGAAGTAAAATATGGAACAATTTTGCTCGCAACAGTGTTTGCAACAATCGGTTCGATTTGGGTAAAAAAAATAAGTTTTGGAAACTTTATTACGTTGATGATATCAGCGATACTATTTTTTGCAATCTATAGTATTGTTTTGCTGCTTCGAAAAGAGCCATTGACGAATGAAATCAGACGTCAGATTTTTGAAAAAATAAAAATGCAAAAAAACTGTAAAAAAATTGTAAAAAAGTCGTAAAGAAACGGCAATTCAGTCTTGCGCACTTTTCTATTTTTTGCTATCATACTAGAGTTGAGAGGAGTGTGTTGTTTTTATTGTCTGGGGCAATGAATAACTAAATCACGCATAAGACTTAAATATTATACAAAGGAAAGCTAAAATACGATGACGTTTCATTCATTTACATTTTTATTTTTTCTTGGAATCGTATTAATTGTTTACTATATACTTCCAGGCGTGTGCAGAAGATGGGTGCTGTTAGGCGCAAATCTTGCATTCTATTTGTATGCAGGGTGGGAAAAGTTGATTTTTCTTGTTGTAACATCACTTGTTGTGTATGGATGTTCTGTTTTTATGGGACGAGAGTATGAGAGGATGCAGGAGCAGATTCGGGCAGAGGGAGTCAAAGGAAAAGAAAAGACTCTTCTTCAGGCACAGTACAAGAAAAGGTGCAAAAAGCCGCTTGTTACCTGTATAGTGCTGATTATTGGGGTACTGGCATATTGCAAGTACTCCAATATGGTAATTGATCTGTGGAATCAGATAAGAGGTCTTGTAGATGGAAATCAAATTGAAGCGGTGAAGGTGATTGTACCGCTAGGGATTTCGTACTATACATTTTCATCGGTAGGATATCTTCTTGATATTTATTGGAGAAAGAAAACGTATGAGAAAGATTATATCAATCTTTTTGTTGCGATGAGCTTTTTCCCTCAGATGGTTCAAGGCCCGATTGCCCATTATCCGAAGGTAATTGAACAGGTAAAACAGCTGAAAGGCTTTGAATATCAACGGTTTTGCATGGCGTTACAGCTGATGCTGTGGGGATATTTTAAGAAGCTGGTGATTGCAGATCGTATGTCAGTCTTTGTAAATCAGGTTTTTGGTCATATTGGGTACTACCGGGGACTGGTTTTTGTGGTTGCCATTATGGGAAGTGCAATTCAATTATATGCAGACTTTTCCGGCTGTATGGATATTGTGGAGGGTGTGGCTGAGTTATTTGGCATTACACTTGATAAAAATTTCAATGTGCCATTCTCTTCAAAGAGTACAGCAGAATTCTGGAGAAGATGGCATATTACACTTGGAACCTGGTTTAAAGAGTATGTATTTTTTCCGATGTCTACCGCCAGTTGGAATATTAAACTCAGTCGCTTTTTCAAAAATAAATTTGGAACGCGTGCGGGAAAGACTGTAACATCTATCATTCCATTGATAGTGGTGTGGCTTCTGACCGGAATTTGGCATGGAACTGGAATGAACTATGTAGTATGGGGATGCTATTATGGAACGATTATTATATTATCGTCGATCCTTCAGCCTGAGTTTAAAAAGGTAGAATCCTTGCTTCGAATTGATACCGAAACAGCAGGGTGGAATTGTTTTTGTCAGTTACGAACGTTTTTGATTTTCTGCGGAGGTCGTCTTCTGACAGTGCCGGGTTCACTGAAAAATACAAAATTAGTCGTAAAAAACATACTGGCACAATGGAATCTATGGATCTTTTTTGACGGTACGATGTTTGACTTTGGACTGAATGCACCAAATGTCTGGCTATTGCTTCTTTCAATCGGAATTCTTGTAATGGTTGATCATCTGCACACAAATGGTGTGAAGATCCGTGAGACAATCGCAAAGCAGCATATTGCAGTAAGGTGGCTGATTTATGTAATAGCTGTCTTTGCGGTGCTGGTTTTGGGAATGTATGGTGCAAATTATCACGGAACGGAGTTTATCTATGCAGGATATTAAGTTACAGAAAGAAAGCATCATGGCAGAAGATGCATTGCCTTCAGGAAAGTTTGTGAAATCGAAAAATAAGTGGAAACGATTAGCAAAAGCTGTCATATTTGTGCTGATTATTGCAATTCTTATGGGAAAATTGGGCGAAATATTTGCCTATAAGCATGACTCGTATGAAACCAATAATTATTATAGCTTTGATTATTTGTATGATCTTCCGAGGGATTCGTTGGATGTGGTTTATCTGGGAACAAGCCAGTTCCATATGGGAATTACACCACTTGAAATATGGAACGAATATGGAATTACAGGGAGTTCATTCAGCGCACCGTTATGCCGTGCATGGATGGCATATTATATGCTAGAAGAAATATTGGAATATCAAACACCTAAAGTTGTTGTTTTGGATGCAGCAATTCCGCGCGGCGGTAAAAATAATATTGTGGCAAATAGAAGGACAATTGGACGGTTTAAATTTTCTTTGCGAAAATTAAAGGCATTATACGATTGTTTGGAATTAGAAGGGGGAACAATTGATGAGATCATCAATACGTCTTTTGAATTTTTTGCATATCATGATAGCTGGGACAGTTTAACAAAGAGAGATTTTACGAATGATGTATCAACGTTTGCGTATCAAAAAGGATACTTATTGACTACAAGTTGTGTGCCTTATTCAAGTATGAAGCATGAAGAAAATCAAGCAGTGCTGATTGAGCAGATGGATGAAAAGACAGTCGAGTACATGGCAAAGATTCAAGATTTGTGTAATAAAAAAGGAATTTCTCTGATGATTACAAAGCTTCCAAGTGATATGTGGAATCAAACATATAGTGAAATGGTTGGAGACTGGGCAGAAGAAAATCAGATCCCGTTTCTGGATATGACACAGAAAAAGGTTCTCAAGGCAATGGACTTTGATGAGGAAATTTCCTATTTTGACAACAATCACTTGAATCATATTGGTGCAGAGACGGTATCAAGTTATCTGGGAAATTATCTGGTTGAAAACTATGTATTTGATTCTGTTTCACAGAAAAATGCAGAGGAATGGGATGCGGATTACAGAAAGTACGAAGACTACAGAACTGTTCGCCTTATGGAAGTCAGTAAAAATTTATGCGAGTTTATAGAACTGGCAAAGAATCCAGACTATATCGTCTGCTTTAGTATTAAGGATGAAGCAACAGCAGGATTAACAGACCGGGAGATTGAAGAATTGAAGAGTCTTGGAATTGATACAGGTTTTGTGCAGAACTATCGAGGAAGTTTGGTGGCTGTGGTCGATAATGGGACGACAGTGGAACAAAGTTATGGTGACGATGCGCAAAGCTGTACGTATCATCCGTATGAAAATTGCGAGATTAACTTGGTTAGCAAAGGGTATGATATAGGCAATACTTCAAGTATTCAGATTAATGGTAAGGAGTACTCGAAGAATAGCAGGGGTCTGAATATAGTTGTCTATGATAAAAAAACGAATGAAGTAATCAGCAGTAATGTGTTTGATACGAATTTGCCGGAAGATGAGCGCAACTGAATAAATTGGTCAATAACACATGATTGACTTGGTCATGTTTTGGACATTATTAAAAGTACAAAAGAGAAAAACTGCATGTTAAAAGCAGAGAAAGAAGGAAAAATATATGTATGATGAGGTACTGAAGTTATTGCAGGAAGAGTATCCGGAGATCGATTTTACAGGAACAGATGAGTTGGTAGACGATGGAGTCCTGGATTCTCTTACATTGACAGGAATTATTGCTGCACTCTCTATGGAATTTGATATTGAAATTCCATATGATGAGATAATTGAGGAAAATTTTAATTCTGTGGAAGCAATGGCAGAGATGGTAGAAAGATTACAGGCATAAATAGAATGAAAACAACGATTATTGCAGATTTAAAGAGATATGCACAGGAGCTGCCGGGAAAACCGGCAGTTTCTGATAAACATGTGCAGCTGACATATGCGGAATTATTGACGAAGGTACAGAGAGAAACAGTTATTTTACAGGAACATGGAGTGACATGTGCCGATAAAATAGCTGTTTTAGCTGTATCTAAGGTGGATTACGTCATTTCCTATTTGGCAGTGCAATATTTAGGAGCAGTCAGTGTTCCTATTGATAAATCCCTTGGCGCAGCAGCAGTGCAGAGTATTTGTGAGCAAACACAGGTCAAATTGCTTATTGGTGATGAAAAGCATAAACTTGAAACAGTGCCATTTTTGGCATTGAAGGAGTTGACGAAACAGGTACTTGCAGGAGATGATGCAGGGAAGGAAATGGCTGAGGCAGCTAAGATAACGGACATGGAGCAGCCGGCAGAGATGCTGTTCACGAGCGGAACAACGGGAACTCCTAAGGGAGTGGTTCTTTCCTATCGTGCAATTTCAGCGAGTATGGAAAATACGTCAAGAGGAAACGGGCTGAAAAGAGAGGATGTTATGCTTTTGCCGCTGCCGCTTGGACATTCGTTTGGAATGAGAGTGCTTAGAGCCTGTATTCATATGGGTGCATCTGTTGTATTGCAAAATGGTTTTGTGTTTGCAAAGGATACGCAAAAAAGTATTGACACGTTCGGCTGTACCACGATGGCATGCGTTCCGGCATCTCTTAGTGTGATGGAGCTGCAGATGAAGGAACAGTTATCGGATATTCTCGGAAAATTGCGTTATATTGAATTTGGTGCAGGTTCATTAAGTCCACAGAAGAAAAAAGAGCTGACAGCATTGCTGCCACGCACGGAGATTCATAACACATGGGGATCGACTGAGACTGGCGGCGCTATCTTCCTGAACTTACCGAAGCAATTAGATCATTATCAGGCAATCGGAAAACCTTTGGAAAGTGTGACGGTAAGGATTTACAGAGAAGATGGCACCGAAGTAACCGGATATGGACCAGATGAATCCGGGAAGATGTGGCTGAAGGGTGATCTTGAGATGTCCGGCTACTGGAAAAGAGAAACAGAGACAGCAAAAGCACTTGTAGATGGCTGGCTTGTAACGAATGATCTTGTATATCGCGATGAAGATGGATTTATTTATATGCTTGGACGCGCTGATGATATGATTAATACCGGTGGAGAGAAGGTATCACCAGTAGAAGTCGAAAATGTAGCATCTGGTTACGAGCAGATTAAAGAATGCGCCTGTGTGGGTGCGCCCGATCCGAAAGGAATTCTTGGAGAAATCCCGGTACTGTTTGTAGTGCCGAAGACAGAGGCATTTGATGAAGACGGTCTGCTGCAGTATTTATCAGAGCGCATTGAGCGTTTTAAGCTTCCGCAAGTATGTATACTGTTGGAGGAATTGCCTAGAAATCGGATGCAAAAGCTGGATCGTCGTATGCTCCGCATCATCTACAAAGAAAAAATGGAAAGTGGTCAGGCAGATGAAAAAGAGAAGGAAAGTTCGGATTCGAGTACAGCAAAAGAGATGATTCGCTGTATAAAAAGCAGGCATAGTGTTCGCTGTTTCCAGGAACGTCCGATTTCGCCAGAGATTTTGAAAGAAATTTTGGAATGCGGTATTTACGCTCCGTCTGGCAAAAATATGCAGACTTGGCGTTTTACGGTGTTGACTGATACTGCACAAATTCAGCAGTGGAAGTCAATGGTTATTGAACGGGCAGCAGAGAAAAAAGTGCGTGTGAGTGGTTTTGAGAATCCGGCAGTTTTGATTTTGATTTCAAATGACATCCGAAATCAAAATGGTGTGAAAGATGCCTCTTGTGCGGCAGAAAATATTATGCTTGCAGCAAATGCATATGGCATTGGAAGTGTATGGATTAATGCCCTATCAACAATGTGTGATGATGATAAAATTCGTCAGCAGCTTCAGGCATGGAATATTCCGGATCGGCATCAGGTTTGTGCAATGATTGCACTTGGATATCCGGAAAGTGAGGCAAAGTCTCCAAAACGAAACTTGAATGTTATTCATTATATTAAATGACATGGGTTAAGCGAAAAGATTATTGTCAGGTTTGTTTGAGCCAGCGCTGACGAGTAAAAAATAATATAAAAAAACCTCCCACTTTTTGGGATTTTGAGCGATAATAGAAGTATCAAAACAAACTATTTTTTCGCAAGCCCAGCAAGGAAGGAGGTTTTTACCAAGAAAACAAGAAAGAAAACTACTCGTAAAGAAGCCCGTAAACACCTAAAAGAGTTGAAACTTGCAGTTACTCTCTCCAAAGTCATTAACCACTTTTTTCCAGGATTGTTACCTGCATTAGCCAGAGTAAACGATCCAAGAAATGCGAGCTATATTACGTACTCAGGAAAAGTAATCCTGATGACACGAATCCTTTCATCTGTATTTTATATCAGCAGTATGAGAAAATCAAGTGAAGAATTCAATTCCGACAAAGTAATTCAAAATATCGGTTACTTATGTGATGAGGAATTGGAAGAATTGCCATACTGGGAAACGATCAACAATTATCTGAAGAGGCTGGAACCAGAAGAGTTACAGAAAGTAATCATAGAGCTTGTGAAAAAATTGATCCGAAGCCGAGCATTTGAAGAAGGAAGAATTCGGAAAAAGTACTGGCAGGTCATATTGGATGGGACAGGTTTGTGCTCAAGTCGGAAAGAACTGGATGGAAAAAGTCTGTATAAAGTATATAACAAGGGAACGGAAGAAGAATATACAGAATACTTGTATTATGTTCTCGAGGCAAAGCTGATATTGAGGGAGAACGTAGTAGTAAGTATAATGACGGAGTTTGTTGATAATG
>CAVJTU010000070.1:11598-16232 GCA_963652495.1 uncultured Oscillospiraceae bacterium | reverse complement strand
ATGTTTTTGAAGATTGCGAGAGTGCAAAGCACGTAGCAATCTGGTATCAAAGGGGTCAAAATGCCTTTTGACCCCAACATCATATGAATAAAAATGCAGCAGAAAAGGGAGACACAATCTATTTTGTATCTCCCTCTTTCTTTTTTTGTTTCTGACTATTCTGACGAAAAAATGCCTGCTTTAATAAAAATGGAAAAAGTGCGTTCCCCAATTTATAATCTTAAACATTGGTGTTTCAAGCTCCTTCTGGGCACCCTTCAGCAGTCTTGGAATATCCAGATGCTGCGGACATTTCTTCGCACAGGCACCGCATCCGACACACTTCGCAGCATTCGTTGTCTCTTTGCGAAATACAGTCATCTGAATGTAACGCCAGCGCGCACGGCTGTCCTCAGACAGCTGATTGTAACACTGGAAAACAGCAGGAATATCTACACCCTTTGGACATGGACAGCAATAATTGCATCCGGTACAGCCTACCTTCACACTGTTTTTGATATCATTTTTGACATCCTCAATCAGCTGTCGCTCAGCAGCACTTAGGCATCCCGGCACCGCATCGGATGCTGTCTTTATATTTTCTCTTACCATCTCCATTGAATTCATACCTGATAATACGCATGTTACCTGTGGCTGGTCGTACAACCAGCGAAGGGCGAGTGATGCCGCGGATTCCTTTACGTCTGATTTTTCAATACGCTTTTTGGCTGTCTCCGGAAGCATCCCGACCAGACGGCCGCCGCGAAGCGGCTCCATAATGATTACAGGAAGGCCTGCCTCTGCCGCATACAAAAGCCCTTTTTTGCCTGCCTGAATGTTTTCATCCAGATAGTTATACTGAATCTGGCAAAAATCCCAGTCATACGAATCGACAACCGGCTTAAAACTCTCCGTATTTCCGTGATATGAAAAACCAATGTTGCGAATCTTTCCGCTGTCCATCTTTTCTTTGATCCAGTCCTCGATACCCATTGCCTTTAAACGATTCCACGATGCCGCATCATTTAACATATGCATCAAATAGTAATCCACATGGTCGGTCTGCAAAAGTTCAAGTTCCTGATTAAAGATCTTTTCTGCCTGCGCAATCGAACGCACCATATACTGCGGCAGCTTTGTCGCAATATAGACCTGATCTCGGCACTTGTTCTCTGCCAGAATCCGTCCCAAAACCTTTTCATTATTTTTATAGACATATGCAGTATCAAAGTAGTTGATGCCCTGATGAATTGCCTCCATTACCTGATCGTTTGCCTTCTGAAAATAATCTCCTGTTCCGCCTCCCTCAAATCGCATACATCCGAATCCGAGAAGCGAGATATCATTGCCTTTTTTGTCTTTGCGATACTGCATATATTCTTCCTTTCTTTTCTATAATAATAAAACTATTACCACTTACTGTTCACGGGGTGGAGTTTTACGAACGCGGTTCGACGATTGTTTTGTCGGCGTCACTTATTCCCGCGGCGCCTTCTACGCACCTTTTTGTCTCAGATTCTGCGTAAGCCCGCTCCCACACGTTCCGCCTCGTAAAAGCAACTCGTCTCACCGCTAATCCAAGTTACGACCCGTGAACTATAAACTGTTACGCTTCCGACATCTGTGAAAACCAAATTACCTGCGGCTGTGGAACCGTGTGCTCCCCAATCATCTTTTCCATCCAGACCATGTTATACCAGGTATCAAATTTATAGCCGCACTGATGAAACTCACCTACCATGTGATATCCTAGCTTTTCATGAAATAAAATGCTGTCCCTTGTCAGATGCTCGTCCTCTTCTGCAGGACTTGCAATGCAGGCATTTACATTTACAATATTCTGGCAATGAAGCCATGCTTCCAGTTCATCATACAATGTCCTTCCGATTCCCTGACCTTTTCTATCTTGTCTTACATAAATGGATGTTTCCACTGCCCAGTCATATGCCGGACGATCATGAAGCGGTCCCGCATATGCATATCCTACGATCTCACCATCATACTCTGCGACAAGATACGGATAATGCTCTAGTGTATGTGCGATCCGCATTGCAAATTCTTCTACTGTTGGCACATCATACTCAAAGGTGATCGCCGTCTCTTTTACATATGGCGCATAAATAGCAAGCAGCTCATTTGCATCCGCAGCCTGTGCAACGCGAATGGTCAGATGCTTTTTCTCCACCGCCTCCTCTTGAAGTGTAATCCAATAGTGCTGCTTTATCTTACCATTCTCCTCAAATTCGGACTCTAAGACACCACCGTTATTCATGATAGACTTTGCTGACCCAATATTGGTCCTATCACAGGTCATCAAAACCTTTTTTATGCCAAGCTTTCGACACTCTTCAAGTGCCAGACCGATCATCGCTGTTGCGTAGCCTTTTCGCCGCTCACTTGGACGGATTCCGTCACCGATATGACCGCCCGACTTGGACAGCTTTTCATTTAAATAATGGCGAATGTTGACAGCGCCGACGAAGATGTTTCGGTCCAAATCCAGACAGAAAAACGTAGAATCCGGGACAAGACCATCCCGCGCCTTCTTTAACTCCAGATTTTCCAGATACTTGTCAAAGTCATGGTAATCACTCTTGTAAATCGAGTATGGAGAGAAGTCCTGCTCAACTGCCAGCCATTCATCCATCATATCCGTCAGCTGTTTTTTATATTCATGTGTCAGCTTTACTAGTTTTATATTCATAATGCACTCCTCTCCAAACGTAATTTCCCCTACTATAATACAAGTATCACCACATTGCAACTACAAAATGTCACCATGGACAACCACCATATTTTATGTTATACTTCCGTCTGAAAAGTTCTAACGGAGTTTTCAACCATTCTGAAAGATAGAGGATAACTAACTATGGAAAATGACAGCCAAAAAACAGCAGCCGAACTGCTTGCAGAATGTCTTGAAGAAGAAGGAGTTGAAGTGATCTTTGGTATTCCCGGCGAAGAAAATCTTGCCGTGATCGAGGCACTTTCCAATCATCCAAATATTCGCTTTATTACAACACGTCACGAGCAGGGTGCTGCTTTTATGGCCGATGTATACGGTCGTTTAAGCGGAAAAGCAGGTGTCTGCCTTGCCACGCTCGGTCCTGGTGCCACCAATCTGGTTACTGGTGTTGCCGATGCTGATTCCGACGGCGCACCGCTTGTTGCCATAACAGGTCAGGTCGGTACAGAGCGCATGCATTTAACTTCACATCAGTTTTTAAATCTGACAAAAATGTTTGAGCCAATCACGAAGCGTACAAAAATGGTCGTCAATCCTGAGACTACAAACGAGATTGTCCGCCTCGCATTTAAGTATGCAGAGTGTGAAAAGCCTGGCGCGACTCATATCGATATTCCGGTCAACGTAGGAAAAATGAAGATAAGTTCCTCAATCCGCCCAATCAAAAAGAAAATTGCGCCAAAGGAATTTTCTGATTTGGAATCAATTGAGGCAGCTGCAGGACTTTTGTTTCAAGCCAAAAACCCTGTCATGCTGACTGGTGCAGGTGCCATCCGTTCTTGCGCTGCTGAGGCCGTCACCCGATTCGCAAATAAATTGAAAATTCCAGTTGTCAATACGATGATGAGCAAAGGCATCATCTCCTTTGACAATCCATATTCGATGTGGACGGTTGGAATCCCGCAAAGCGACTATCAAAACAAAATCTTAGCAGACGCTGACCTTGTTCTTGCCGTTGGCTATGATCTTGTCGAGTATGCACCGCAAAAATGGAATCCGCATATGGATAAAACTATTATCCATATTGATCTTAGTCCTGCCCACATCAATCAATGCTATCAGGCTGAAGTGGAGGTAGTTGGCGATATCTCGAACTCGCTTGACCGCATTGCCACGCGCTGCAGCCGAAATACAAAACCAGAGCATGCGCTTGCTATCCGTGATATGATGGTGAAAGAGTATGCTCAGTACGAGGATGATTTGAGTTTTCCGCCAAAGCCACAGAAGATTCTTCACGATGTGCGAAGTGTCCTTGGACCGGAAGATATTTTAATTTCTGACGTTGGTGCTCATAAGATGTGGATTGCCCGCCACTATAATTGCTATCGTCCGGGAACCTGTATCATTTCAAACGGATTTGCTTCTATGGGTATTGCTGTGCCAGGCGCTGTTGCCGCAAAGCTTTTAAATCCGGATAAGAAGATCCTTGCAATCACCGGAGACGGTGGTTTCATGATGAATAATCAGGAACTTGAAACTGCATTTCGTGAAAAGCTTCCAATCGTTGTATTGATTTTCCATGATGATTCCTACGGTCTTATTAAGTGGAAGCAGATGGATCAATATGGGCATTCTGGTTGTGTTGATTTCTCCAATCCGGACTTTGTAAAATTTGCTGAATCTATGCACGGAATCGGATATCGCATCGAAAAGACGGAGGATATTGTTCCTGTTCTTAAGGAAGCATTTCAGCAAACTGTTCCTGTCATCATTGACTGCCCTGTCGATTATCGCGAGAACACAAAGCTGACGAAGCATTTGAAGGAACTTTCCGAAACATTGAAAAACTTCTAAGTCACTCCGGAAAAGTTTTCCTTGCAGACTTTTAATCTGACTGATATACTGTATGATACCGGGGTCAAAAGGTCAGAAAGCCGATGCAAGCTTGCTTGCAAGAGGATTTTTGACC
>CAVJTU010000070.1:0-11588 GCA_963652495.1 uncultured Oscillospiraceae bacterium | reverse complement strand
AATGTTTTTGAAGATTGCGAAAGTGCAAAGCACGTAGCAATCTGGTATCAAAGGGACAAAATCCGTGAACGCTCAAGTTTATGCAGCTATTTTGCAGCAGCTTTCGGATTCAACTCTAAGGGAAAAACAAGAAAGGTGGTTTTATTCTTATGAAAAAAACACTTGGTATTATCGGTGCCGAGCAGCAGGAAATTGACCTGTTGCTTGAGCGCCTTTCACTCGAAAAGACCGTCAAAAAAGCCGGACTGTCTTTCTTCTGCGGTACCATCCATGAGTATCCAGTCGTTATCGTAAAAGCCGGCATCGGAAAGGTCAATGCCGCAGCCTGCACTCAGATATTAATTGATCTGTTTGATGTAAAGATGATCGTAAACACAGGTTCCGCCGGCTCTCTGGATGCTCGCATTAACATTGGCGATATCGTTGTCTCCACTGAGGTAATTCAGCACGACCTCGATGTAACAGACCTTGGCTATCAGCTTGGTGATGTTCCAGACACCGGAAAGGTATTCACACCGGACAGAAAGCTTCACGATCTTGCTGTCGCCTGCAGCCACGAGGCCAACCCGGATGTCACCGTTTACGAAGGTCTGATTCTGACTGGCGACCAGTTCATCTCTGATCATGAAAAGAAAAACTGGCTGATTGATACTTTTCATGGTCTTTGTGCTGAAATGGAGGGCGGCGCTGTTGCCCATGTTGCTTCAATCAATGAAGTGCCATTTTTAATCATCCGTTCCATCTCCGATAAAGCAGATGGCAGTGCAACCATGGATTACACACAATTCTCCAAAATGGCATCCTATCATTCTGCACGTCTCGTTGAGACATTGATCACAAAGCTGTTGGCGCTTTGATCGTTTTTTCTTTATTGTTAATGATCATTGATTTTGCGCCAATTGATTGGATGCTGACATGAATAACCACCCGTTTTCGGGTGCATACTATTTCGAGAAAGGAGTTTTACTATGTCCGTTTTAACTATTACAAAGAGCAATTTTAATGAAATCGTTTTAAAGTCTGATAAACCTGTGCTGCTTGATTTCTGGGCTACCTGGTGTGGGCCGTGCCGTATGCAGGCTCCAATCATCGATCAGCTTGCTTCTGAGCACTCCAACATCGTATTTGGAAAAGTAAATGTCGATGAAGAACCGGATTTGGCCTCCGAGTATGGAATCACTTCCATCCCGACACTGATCATCTTCAATGATGGTCAGCTAATCAATCAGGTGACAGGTGTCACCTCCAAGACATCTATTGAACGTATGCTGGGATTATGATCCGGCAGTTACTACATTACAGAAGGGTTTATCGCCGCAAATGAGAAATAAACATGTTTTACTTATGGTGCAGGCTGCTCTGATTGCCGCCATGTATGTCGTTTTGACATGGCTGACAAATCTGTTCGGACTGGCAAACGGTGCGATTCAGGTTCGTTTTTCCGAGTTACTCACCATACTTCCGTATTTTACACCGGCTGCCATCCCGGGACTTTTCGTAGGCTGCATCATCAGCAACACGATCACCGGCGCATCCGTCTGGGATATTTTATTTGGTTCCCTCGCCACACTGATCGGCGCATTTTTTACATATAAACTTCGCCGCTTCAGTAAATGGCTGGCTCCGCTGCCTCCAATTCTTGCAAATATCATTGTAGTGCCACAGGTGCTTCGCATCGTCTATGGTTCATCCGATTCCATCTGGTATCTGATGGCTACTGTCGGTATCGGTGAGATCATCTCCTGCGGCATCTTCGGAATGGTACTTTTATTTGCCCTTCAGAAGCGCGCACGCCAGATTTTCCATAATGAACTTTAATCTATACAAAGATGTTGGGGGCAAAAGGCTTTCTGACCTTTTGACTCTGGTATCATACAAAAAAGCCGCATCCACCAAAAATGGATACGGCTTTTTCATATGTCAAAGCAATTTTTTTAACTCATCCGGTGTAAATACATACTTTGCATTGCAAAACTGACAGCAGGTCTCGGTATTTTCTCCGGCATCGATCATCTCCTGAATGTCAGATTTCTGGATGCTCGCAATTCCTCTTGCGAAGCGCTCCTTGCTGCAGCTGCACTTAAAAGACACTGCCATGCGGTCTAAGATTGCAAGCTCCATATCGCCAAGAAGCTCCTGCAAAATGTCTTCCGGTGTTTTTCCGCTGTCAAGCATTGCGGTGACGGAAGATACGTTTGCTAACTTCTTCTCAAGAGCAGCGATCGTCTCCTCGGATGCATCCGGCATCAGCTGAAGAACAAATCCCCCTGCCTGACGGACAGTGTTGTCCTTGTTCATCAAAACACCAAGACCAACACTGGATGGTGTCTGCTCAGATGCTGCAAAATAATAAGTCAGATCTTCCGCAATCTCGCCGCTGACAAGATCTGTCTGTCCAACATATGGATCTTTCAGACCAATATCCTTAATTACGCTGAGCACACCTTTTCCGATTGCCCCTGCCACATCAAGCTTTCCAATCGAGTTTGCCGGAATCAGTACAACCGGATTTTGTGCATAGCCCTTTACGTGACCATGCGAATCTGCTGTTACCGTGATGGAGCCTACAGGACCGTCACCCTGAATCTTGATCGTAAGAAGATCTTTGTCACCCTTCATCATGGAACCCATCATGACAGCTGCTGTCATGGTACGTCCCAGTGCTGCTGTGACAACCGGACTTGTGTTGTGAGCATTTCTTGCATATTCAGTAAGATCCCTTGTTGTTGCGGCAAACGCACGAATCTGGCCATTTGCAGCTGTCGCACGAATCATATAGTCATTCATAAATGTATCCTCTCTTTCTTATTTCAACTCGCAGGCAGTATTTTCACAGAGTCTCACATATCAGACCTGTCTTATGCCAGTGGGGGATACCGCTTCTTTTTGCCCGCCACTGCCGTTATGTTTCTTTTAATAATGATGTTACCCCTTTGATACCAGATTGCTACGTTATCTGCCAGCGTTAATTGACGTTCTCAATCGGTGTCTTTCCCCTTTCGCGTGCAATGATATAAACACGGTCGGTATTTTGTCCTGCCGGTGTACCGTTTTTATCAATCGCAGCCAGAAAAATCATGCCTGCCTCCTCGATGGCGCACCGCACTTCCTCCATTGAAAATGCACGCTGCTCATGATACTCATCAAATCGCTCATACAAATCGCCCTCCTGCTTCACAAACAGCGTGAGTGCGTAGCTGTTGATATGCACATCTTCGTCATACTCGTTATCCCAGATATAGCTGACATCTTCATCGGCATCCGAAAAGCTTTGACATCCAATCTGTTTATAGTAGTGATCCGTCTTTAAGTCAAACAGAAAAATGCCGCTTGGGTCAAGATAATTATTCACAAGGCGGCACACGGTAACAAGGTCATCATATTCGGTAAGATAATTCATTGTATCGCACAGGCTGACCACTGCGCGCACCGTGCCATACAGCTCGAACTCTCTCATATCCTGATTCAGATAAAGAATCCTGCTGCCATTTTGCTCGCGCTTCTCGATGGCCTCTGTCAACATCTCCTCAGAATTATCTACACCAATCATGTCAAACCCTTTCGCGGCAAACAATTCGGTTAAGGTTCCCGTTCCGCAGCCAAGTTCAAGCATCAGCCCATCCTCGATGCCGTAGCACTTTAATTGGTCTGTCACAAAATCGCACCACTCCCCGTATGGGATTTCCTCCATCATACGGTCGTAGACCAGTGCAAATGCATGATATGCGTTCATAAATTTCCATGCCTTTCTTTTTTCTTCTCTTCAAAGGTTCAAGACGTGATTATACCTGATCTTGCACAAATTGACAAGAGGATTGACTCAATCGCATTTCCAAACCTGCAAGCATTGTTACAACTCATGGCACTCTCACACAACCATAGTGAGAATGCCAAGCATCAGACAGCCTTGTGCAATCGCATTTGTGATCTGTTCAATCCAGTTTGAGGAAAGCTTTGTGCTGTCCAGTTTAACAGCAAATACCATCATACAAATCATTCCGATAATAGTAATTACAAAAAAGAATACCGATGGAAATGACAAAACGCCTGCCATCAGTGCGCCTACGTCAATACTTCCTGCAACTGCTCCCATGACAACACCAATGATAATACACAAGAATCCGATTGGCATCACGACACGCATTTGTCTGTTTAAGATCACAATATCCTTTCGTGTTCCTGCGATGATGATTTTCCAGACTACCTTGCCCGCTCCTGCCAATGTACAAAGCACCGCCCCGATCATGAACACGTTATTTTTATAGCTAACGCCAATGAGAATCATGGAAATGCAAAAAAAGATCACCGGCAGTGCATCAAACAGCGCAAGCGACAACGGAAATTTCTCATAATTTTTCTTTGCCATAGTACTGCGATCACCCTACCAGCCACTTATATTTTGCCACACTGTACAGCGGAACAAATGGAATCAGAATTGGTGTCGTCTTGACATATTTCTGATACTCTGGATCCTTTCCATAATTCTTATTCTGACGAAGTTCAAGTCTTCTCGCGCCGCCAAACATAACATAGACAATGCCAATCCAACCTGCGAGTGCTGCGCACCACTGTAATGCACCATTCAGAGCCGTGATTCCGGACACCAGCACGCCAGTCCAGGTAAGAACTTCACCCAAATAATTCGGACATCTTACAAGTTTAAATAATCCGACATCGCAAAAACGCTTTGGATGTGCTTTTTTATACGCATTTTTTGTCAGGTCTGACGCAGATTCCAGAATGATTCCAACTGCCATTAAAATCGTTCCGATGATGGCTAGTACATCGGTCTGCGCTGCTTCGCCATTTGCATTCAACAATCTGAAGAAAATTGGTGATGCCTCACAGCAATAAAGCAATGCACATGTAATCCACACAAGAATTTTCAGGAAAAAATTCATATTGGAGCCGTCTTTGATTTCCGTTCTCATCGTATTCTGATACGATGCACTTCTTCGCTCCCGGATTAACAGATAGCCACTGAGTCTGCATCCATACACAATCAATAGGAGCGATAAAATCACCGTAACTGGCGTTAAAGATGAATGGAACAAAATAAGCAGTGTCACTCCGATTCCTGCAATCGCAAAGCCATATCCCAACGAGATAAACCAGACAAATTTTTTGAAGCCGATGGAACTAATCACCATGGCAACAACAAATAGGATTAAAAATTCCATAAATAACCATGCCTCCCGCAAAAATTTAAGGCTGTACTACAAAAGCCAAACCTAGTAAAAGCATATCACGCAATGGTAAAAAAGGGAATAGCTTTCGCAGCTTTTTCTCATTTACAAAAGCCTCAAAGTCTACTATACTTGTCTATATTGCTACAACTGTTTGTTTTTAACCAAATCAAACAAGTAGCGAAGCGGATTGCGAATGTCCGCTTTGGCTAATGCACAGTAACACATACAAGGAAAAGGAAGACTTATGATTCTCTCATACATTAGAAAAACTCAATTTAAGCGCCTGTTTTATCCGCTGATGCTGCTCGGAGTGGTAATCTTTCTTGTCTGGCGTTCTCCCGTCACGGATTATGTGACAAAGCGCACGCTAAGCAATGCCGTGCTGATCAATGACGCAACCGCTAAAAAGGTGCTGTATGCAAAGATAAAAACAGGAACACTCTACTATAGCGGTGAGGACTGCATCGCCGGCAACGAGCTAATCGGCCATTATTATTATGAACTGGTAAACGGCATCTGTCATTTTTATCTGATTCGCGCAGCGGCAGGTTATCCGGCTGCTGAAACCTTAGATGGGCAGACAGTCATTGGGCGCGTGGATGCGTTTGGAGCCGAGACGCTTGATCCGTTGACGCAAAAGCTTGCCGAAAATATTTCATGGGATGCCGCTTCATTAAAGAGCGTCTGTCAGAAATATTTTATCAACCAGACTGCCTATCTCAATTCCAGAGAAATTGTGCTGATGATTGTACTCCTCACCGTGTTTGTTTTGATGATTGTGATTATCATACGAACCATCACCTACATCATTAGCCCGCGCCGCACAAAAACTTACCGAAACCTAGAACGCTACGGCGATGCAGAGCACATTCTGGCCGATATGGAAAAACAGATCCACCGAAAGATTTTGCTGAGAACAAAGACGCTCATCCTGACACCACGCTATCTTGTGGAACTCTCCGATGAAGTCTGCGCTATTGTTCCACTCGAAGCTGTTCTGTGGATTTATGACCACGCCGCGATGCGCCGCACCTTGAAGGGGAAGCAATTAAGTTACACGATTCATGTCGTAACCATGAAGGGCGAAGAATACACATTAAGCGGAAAGACGCACCGCGAAGTCAGTGCCATTTACCACGAGTTAAACACGCGTTATCCAAACTTTTTCTTTGGTTACTCAAAGGAACATCAAGAGATGGTGCAATATGTGCTGCACGAGATGAAGAAGGAAGAGTGAATGCCGAAAAAGAAAGAGCCATAGGGTCTGGTACTATGACTCTTTAGAGTTCACCGCCCCGGGCTCAGTCAAGCGGATGTTCACAATCTGCTTCACTACATAGTTCTACACCGAATAGCCGCTTTGCCTTGCAAGTCCCCACCGGAAATTGCCTGATTCCGTAAAAAAGTTAAAATTTTGTATAGAAAATGAATACCAGGACATAATAAGAATGTCAGAAATCTGGCGGCATTTTTAATGCCGCAGTCAGCTGACGGCGGCTTGCGATTCCCCCTCCAAACCGCACAGCTTACAAATGATGTAATTATTATTTATCCTCCCCTTTCAAAAAGAGCCGGCAATCAATGCCGACTCTTTTCTCTGTTATTTTTTATTTAAGGAGGTATTATTTTGCTACTGCGTCAAATGCTTCCTGAAGATCGAAGATAATATCATCAATATTCTCAGTACCGATAGAAAGACGGATGGTGTTTGCCTTGATTCCCTGCTCTGCCTGCTCTGCCTCATTTAACTCAGCATGTGTAGTGGATGCCGGATGGATAACAAGAGACTTTACATCTGCAACGTTTGCAAGTAAGGAGAACAGCTTCAGCTGGTCAATGAACTCCTGTGCTTCCTTTGCGCCGCCCTTGATCTCGAATGTGAAGATGGAGCCGCCGCCATTCGGGAAGTACTTCTTGTAAAGTGCCTGCTGCTCTGGATCATCGGATACAGACGGATGATTTACTTTCTCTACTAATGGCTGCTGCTTTAAGAACTCAACAACCTTCAGTGCATTCTCAACATGTCTCTCAACACGAAGAGACAGTGTCTCAAGTCCCTGTAAGAAGATAAATGCATGGAATGGAGAAAGAGTTGCTCCTGTATCACGAAGCAGGATTGCACGGATTCTGGTAACGAATGCTGCCGGGCCTGCTGCATCTACGAAGCTGATTCCATGGTAGCTTGGGTCTGGCTCAGTCAGCTGTGGGAACTTACCGGATGCTTTCCAATCAAAGGTTCCTCCGTCTACGATAACACCGCCGATGGTAGTTCCATGACCGCCGATGAACTTGGTTGCGGAGTGAACAACGATGTCTGCACCGTACTCAATCGGTCTTACCAGATATGGTGTTGCGAATGTATTATCAATTACAAGCGGAATCTGATGCTTATGTGCAATCGCTGCGATTTTTTCAATATCAACAACCTCGGAATTCGGGTTTCCAAGAGTCTCGATGAAGATTAACTTGGTATTGTCCTTGATTGCACCCTCGATCTCCTCATAGTTGAACGGATCTACGAATGTTGTATTGATGCCATAGGATACAAAGGTATGTGCTAACAGGTTGTAGGTACCACCATAGATATTCTTTGCTGCTACAACATGATCACCTGCAAATGCAAGATTCTGAATTGCGTATGCAACAGCTGCTGCACCAGAACCTACTGCAAGTGCTGCAACACCACCCTCAAGACTTGCTATTCTCTGCTCGAATACGTCCTCAGTCGGGTTGGTAAGTCTTCCGTAGATATTTCCTGCATCCTTCAGCGCGAAACGGTCTGCTGCGTGCTGTGAGTTATGGAATACGTAAGAAGATGTCTGGTAGATCGGCACTGCTCTTGCATCTGTTACCGGATCGGCTTCCTCCTGTCCTACATGAAGCTGCAATGTTTCAAACTTTAACTTTCTTTCCTTTAATGTACTCATATTCAAATCCTCACTTTCAGGTGGTTGTTTATTTTTTGTGTTACTTTTGTTGGTGTCGCTTTGTTTTGTTCAACTGTCTGTATTATAACGATGGCGCCTGCTTTTGTCCAATACACAAAAGCAAGCGCCTGTTATTGTTTTTCCCTATAACACCACAATCTGTCAGCAAACGTACACGTCTATTTACAATGTCTCTTATCATGATGTTTGGGTCAAAAGGCTTTATGGCAAACATTTAATAAATGTAAGCTTCCTGCTCTCACCCGCACGCAAAAACATTGGAAGTGTGACACCAGCACGATTCCAGGTCTTTCCGGTGCGCCGGATTCCATTGATGCTGCAAACATACACGGCGTTGTCATCAAGTCCTTTTACCGGAACATGAACCGGAAGCGGATTGCCCCATGCATCCTTCTTTACAACCTCGACAAGCGCGCGGCTCTGATCCTGTGCAACAAACTCCCATGCAGCAAAGCTCTTATTTTCACGATCTGTCAAACGATAGTAGTCACCCTCGTGTGTCAGATCATAATACTCATGAAACTCCTTAATCTGCTGTGTCACCTGCATCTTTTCCTCGTCAGACAAAAGACGTAAATCAAGTTCATAGCCAAAGCTTCCGGCAAGCGCTACATCGGCTCTGGTGGAAAGCGAAACAGTGCGTCCTGTCTGATGATTCGGGCAGGCAGAGACATGCGCACCAATTGAACTCGCCGGATAGAAGAAGGATGTTCCGTACTGGATATCAAGACGGTTCATCGCATCGGTATTATCGCTGCACCAGATCTGCGGCGAGTAATACAGCATTCCGGCATCAAAACGTCCGCCACCTCCGCTGCAGCCCTCAAGCAAAATATCCGGGAAGCGTTTTACAAAACGCTCTAACAAATCATATACGCCAAGCACATAGCGGTGATAGCGTTCTCCTGAATGTTCTCCTGTGCAGACATTACTATACATATCGCAGACACTGCGGTTCATGTCCCACTTTACATACTCGATCTGCGTATTGCCTAAAATCTCCTCAAAACGCTCCATTAAATAGTCGCGCACATCACTTCTTGTCATGTCAAGGACAAGCTGATTTCGTCCGCGGTTCGGCACGCGTCCTGGGATCGCAATCGCCCAGTCTGGATGCGCACGGTACAAATCGCTGTCCTCAGAAACCATCTCCGGCTCAAACCACAGACCAAACTTCATGCCTTTCTCGTGAATTTTCTCAGAAAGAGCAGACAATCCGCCGTGAATCTTTTCTTCATTTACAAACCAGTCTCCCAGACCGCTGTTGTCATCATCCCGCTTGCCAAACCAACCGTCATCGAGAACCATCATTTCAATGCCAAGCTCACCTGCCTGCGCAGCAATCTTTTCAATCTTCTCTTCATCAAATTTAAAGTAAGTTGCCTCCCAGTTGTTGATCAGCACCGGACGACGCTCATGCTTGTAGTGGCCTCTGCACATATGCTCACGCAAAATTGCATGATACTGATGTGAAAGCTTTGCAAAACCCTGATCCGAGAAGGAAAGAATCACCTGCGGCGCATAGAAAGTCTCACCTTCTGCCAGATGCCAGCGAAACTGATACGGATTGATACCCATCTGCACACGAATCTGATCTCTCTGATCCTTCTGTGCCATTGCTGTGAAACTTCCACTGTACGCCAGACACAGTCCAAAGCAGTCGCCTGCATCCTCTGTCGCGTGACGATCACATAAAATCATCGCCGGGTTATACTGATGGCTCGACGTTCCGCGAATACTTCCAAACTCCGTCTTGATATGCGTGATCGGCGTGCGCTCCATTGTGCGCTCCATCGCATGACGGCCGGTAAAGCTTACCAGATCAAGATCACGATTCATCATGTCGATGCTGCACGAAAGAAACTTCTCAATAAAGAGTGGTTCCTTGCCGGTATTGATTAAGCTTGCTGTTCTGGTAATCACATTTTCGTTTTCCCACACACCATAATATAAAGTAAGAATCGCACCGGAGGCTTTTTCTTTCATGCGAATGATAAGAGTCTCGCTAGCAGCATGCGTTTCGTTGGTTTCATGCGCTTTGCCGCCTGCTTGATCTTTCCTGTTTTCATTATTATTGCTGTCTTTTGTGTCATACAACGCCGGAAGCCCCGGAATCGAATAGGCACCGGATACAACCTCGCAGCTTTCAAAACGAAAATCAGCTGCACAGCTGCCATCTGGATGCACCAGACGAACCATATCCTCCCTATAGTCACCGACTCCGCTCGAAGCCACCTCTTGCGGGAGTGTATCAAGTGAGTAGGTGCGGTCACGTCCGGCCTCCTCTGGATTTCCTGAAAAACCGACATCGCTTCTCACGATCAAATCGGACAAATCCTCCGCATCAATGCTGCTTCCATAATAGAAATGAAGCAGCACACCCTTCTCGTCTGCAAGCATCTGATAGCTTGAATCTTTTGTCTGAAGTGTCATCAGACGGCCATCTTTACTGATTTGAATTGCCATCACTTGTCTCCTTCCTTTACCACGCATATTGTATCACGCAATGCCAGAAGCAAAAACATTTTTCCATTCTGGCATCCCTATAATTGCTACCGGTTACAAGGTGTGTTTTCTCACGAATCACCCCTTCTGATCTGAAATCGGTAAGCAGACAATTTCATTTTACTCTTTTACGGCACCGATTACCATACCTGTTACAAAATATTTTTGCAGGAACGGATAGATCACGAGCAGCGGAATCGTGGATACTACAATCTTTGCCGCGAAAAGTCCCGGATCAATTCCTGTTAACGCTGCCAGATAGACAACAAAATTTTGACACTCCCCATGCCTAAAGGCAGGGGGAGTGTCAAACGCTAGGTGATTTATCGCTGTTCTTCTTATTATCTTTTTTTCGTTCGCTCGACTTTTCCATCTTTTTCATCTGTTCCATTTCATCGAGCAATTCCCTTATCTTTTGCCATTCTTCCTTTGTAATCGGTGCTGCCATGCTCAGTGCCTGAACAAACTCTGCCAGACTTCCATGAAACCAAAAATCAATCGTTTTTTTTGCCAGCATCTGCTTATACTCCTGCTCGCTTTTCAATGCACGAGCATAAGAGATGCGCCCTCTGCGCTGTGTTGTGATATAACCTTTTCCTGTCAGTCTGGTTAAAAACGTAACGACTGTCGTTCTCGCATATTCTTTTCCATATTGCACATTCAACTGCCGAATTAATTCAGGGATTGAAATATCCGGTTCTGCCTCCCAGATAAGTTTCATAATTGGCGCTTCACATGCACTTAATTCTTCCTTCATTTGTGCCTCCATTGCTTCTTTGTAATCATTTCCGCCCTCTGATGCGTTATACTCGCTTAGTTGCTGTTGCTGATGGTATCATTTTTAAAAAATACAGTCAAGTGTTATAAAAGACATTGACAATGATACCAGGGGCAAAAGGTCAGAAAGCCGATGCAAGCTTGCTTGCAAGAGGATTTTTGACCTCTT
>CAVJTU010000069.1:0-16579 GCA_963652495.1 uncultured Oscillospiraceae bacterium | reverse complement strand
CGCCAAAAACCATGAGTAAGATTACGAATGTTTTTGAAGATTGCGAGAGTGCAAAACACGTAGCAATCTGGTATCAAAAGGGTCAAAATGCCTTTTGACCCCAACATCATTTTCATTTCAGGCTGTTACATGAGTTCCTGTAATCTTACCGTTTAACGCGTTTGCGATGCTGTTTTCTTCGTTCAGGCCAAATACAGCAAGCGGCATATGATTCTCCATGCACATGATGGATGCAGTCATGTCAATAACCTGAAGGCGATTGTCTACGACTTCCTTAATGGTAACGGTATCGTACTTTACTGCGTTTGGATTCTTTGCCGGATCGCTGTCATAAACACCATCAATGACCTTTGCTAACAAGATAACATCTGCTTCCATCTCAATGGCACGCAGTACAACTCCGGTATCAGTGGAAAAATACGGATGGCCGGTACCACCTGCAAAGAAAATAACTTTGCCTTCGGCAAGAGCCTCATTTGCTGCATCCTTGGAGAACAGCTTTGTAAATGTACTGCACGCAAATGGAGTGAAGATCTCAGTCTTCATGCCCGTGGTGCGGAAGATCTCAGATACATAGATACAGTTCATAACGGTTGCTAACATACCGATCTGGTCTGCTTTGGGTCTGTCGATTGCGTTGCTGGAACGACCTCTCCAGAAATTTCCACCGCCGATTACGATTGCAACCTGCACGCCCTGATCCACTGACTGCTTTACCTGTCTTGCAACATCTTTTACAACTTCTTCGTCAAATCCGGTCTTCTTCTCTCCGGCTAATGCCTCTCCGCTGAGCTTTAGCATAACTCTGCGCTGTTTTTCCATGTTCGTCTCGTCCTTTCTGTGGGTTGTATCTTTTGGTTGTAGTTGCACCCAGATACATATGCTAATATCTTACCATACAGAAATTTAAAAAGCAACTAGTAATATGCAGCCGTGGCATCAAATACAAATTCCGCCGGTCCACTTAAAAAGACAGATTCTCCACTACCCTTCCAGTTAACGGTTAGTATTCCTCCCGGTACTTCAGCAAAAACTTTATGTTCCAACCCCTTTTGATGTATCGCACAAACCACAGCCGCACAAGCACCCGTTCCACAAGAGAGCGTTTCTCCAGAACCACGTTCCCAGATTCTAAGGCGAATTTGATTCTGTGTAACAATTTGGACAAATTCAATATTTCTGCGTTTCTCTAATTGCGCAAGACCTTCTAAAAATGGACCCCATTTTTCAACCGGATACTCAGACGGATGATTCTGCACAAAACAGACAGCATGCGGATTTCCAATTGAAACAGGTGTCAGCAAAAATGAATTGATCTCAACAGTTGGTAAAATAACAGGAACTCCCATATCCACACAAACAGATCGAACATGATTCTTATTTTCAATAGTAAGAAACAGTGTCTTTATTCCAGCTTTTGTTTCCACATAAATCATAGTTTTCTTTATGAATCCACGCTCATACACATATTTTCCCAGACAGCGTATTCCATTTCCACACATAGTACCTTCTGAACCGTCTGCATTAAACATACGCATACGGCAATCAGCAATATCAGACGGGCAAATTAAAATCAAACCATCGGAACCTATTCCAAAATGGCGGTCACTAAGGCGTATTGCCAGCTGACTCCAGTTAACAGCATTCGTCATTTGGAAAGCATTTACTTCAAGCAGATTCACAAAAATATAGTCATTTCCAGTTCCCTGCATTTTTGTAAACTTTAAATTCATCTGATTCCAGCCTTTTTATAACACTCATATCCATTATATGCAGTTACAGTTCACACGTCATGCCAGCTGTTTCAGTAAACTGAGACAATAGATCTCATGCTTGCAGAGTACCTTTGTATGTGTTAAGATAAGGCAGATGCGAAAATATCGTACAGGAGGATTTACACAAATGCTTACTTTAAAAAATACATCTGTTATGAATTTTGAAAATGCCATTCGCGGAGCAAGAAATCCGATGAACAGCTGGGGACGGATGGACAGTCATACAGAACCGGATGGCACTTTTGTTTTTGGACAAAACGACCTTGATCTGGCAATGCGCCTTGCAAGAGCAGGCTCCGATCATAGAAAATATCTGCGCATGGTCTTTGTCAGTGTTGATGTGACTGCACCACTCTATTGGTGGAAAGAATACGATACCTATAAGGTAGCCACTGTTGCAAATTCAACGAGCACAATGCATAAAATCCACAGCAAGCCATTTTCAATGGATGATTTCTCCTGTGATCACATGACAGACCGTACGAAAAAGTTTATGGAAACGATCGTAGAGGAACTTGAAAGTATTCGTCTTCGTTTTAAGGAGACGAAGTCCAAAGAGGATTGGTATGACATGATTCAGCTTCTTCCAAGCAGCTACAATCAGATGCGCACCTGTACATTCAATTATGAGACATTAATTAACATTTATCGCGCAAGAAAGAATCATAAGCTGGCTGAGTGGCATACCTTCTGTGACTGGATTGAAACACTTCCTTATGCAGAGCAATTGATTACATTTGAACCATAAAAAAGTAAAAAAGCACTTATATAAAAAGACCGATTCACGGATACATTTGTGAATCGGTCTTTTTGCCATTGTAAATTATAATGTTTAGGTCAAAAGGCATTTTGACCCTGGTATCAAATTATTAGTACTTATTGTTTTCCGGTCGTTCCAAAGCCTCCGCGGTCGCATCCATCCAGATGATCGACTTCCTCAAATTTTAAATTTGGCTGATGCTTCATAATACGAAACTGACAAATTCTGTCGTTTATATGGATGCAAGTGTCGCGCACTGCCATAACGGGCAATTTCCACTCATCGTTATCGCCGCAATAGCTCTCATCGATTACACCCATATGATTGGTCTGAATGAGACCGAAGTTCTTAAAGGTACTGCTTCTTGGAACGATATGTGCCTCATAGCCCGTTGGCAGCTGGACTGCAATACCAAGAGAGATCAGACGTGCCTCCCCGGCTTTCATCTCGACCTCCTCTGCGCTGCGCAAATCAACCCAGTCGGACTTTCCGTCAATGAAACGAAGCTTTTCAATTTTATTACTTAAATAGCGAATCTTTAATGTTTCCATAATTCCTCATATTATTCATACAATGGATACTTATCTGTCAGACTCTTGACAAGTGCCATTGCTTCTTCTTTATTCTTCTCCATATCGTCAATGACAAGAGAAATTGCCTGAGCCACAACATCCATATCAGCCGGCTTGAAGCCTCTTGTCGTGACAGCAGCCGTTCCAAGACGGATACCGCTGGTAGTAAATGCAGACTGCGGATCGTTCGGTACGGTATTCTTGTTGCAGGTGATATTTGCCGCATCCAGCATCTTTTCTGCCTGTTTTCCGGTCACACCCTTATTGATCAGGTTGACAAGCATTAAGTGATTGTCGGTTCCACCGGATACCAGATCAAAGCCACGGCTTGTAAGACCCGAAGCAAGTGCCTGTGCGTTATCAATAATACCCTGTGCGTATACCTTAAAGGACGGATCAAGCGCCTCCTTGAAGCATACAGCTTTTCCGGCGATGACATGCATCAGCGGTCCACCCTGGATTCCCGGGAAGATTGCCTTATTGAAGTTGTACTTCTTATTCACCTCATTGCTGCACATGATCATGCCGCCGCGTGGTCCGCGCAGAGTTTTATGAGTCGTTGTGGTTGTCACATGTGCGTAAGGAATTGGACTTTCGTGAAGTCCTGCAGCGACAAGACCTGCAATATGAGCCATATCAACCATAAGAACAGCGCCTACTTCATCTGCAATTTCACGGAAACGCTTGAAGTCGATCTTTCTTGCATAGGCAGAGGCACCGGCAACGATCATCTTCGGCTTGCACTCAAGTGCAATGCGGCGAACCTCGTCGTAGTCGATAAAACCATCTGCGTTGATTCCATAAGGAACTGCATTGAAATACTTACCAGACATGTTGACTGGGCTTCCGTGTGTCAGATGACCGCCCATATCGAGGCTCATACCCATAAAGGTATCACCAGGATTTAATACAGCGAAGAAGACTGCCATATTGGCTTGCGCGCCGGAGTGCGGCTGTACATTGACATATTCACAGCCAAAGAGCTTCTTTGCGCGCTCTCTTGCCAGATCCTCCACTACGTCAACATATTCGCATCCGCCATAATAACGCTTTCCCGGATAGCCTTCTGCATATTTATTTGTCAGAACGCTTCCCATTGCTGCCATAACAGCCTTACTTACAAGATTTTCAGAGGCAATCAGTTCAATGTGGGTGCGCTGTCTTGTCAACTCGTCCGACATTGCCTGTGCCAGTTGTGGGTCATACTTTTCTACTTCCTCAAATCCTAACATGTTTATTTCCTCCTTTTGCCTGCAGAATGGCCGCTTTTTGAGCGGTTATTGCCAGAGACTTGAAATGTCCTTCCTGCTCTGGCTCTGTGTTCTGCCATTGTTGTCTTTGTTTTGCTGTCTTGTGACGTTCCATTTCACGGCGATTAATCGGCAGAAAGCCCCTGTACTCTTTCTTTGCCGTCTGCATCGCAGCGTCCCTTTGCTGCTTCAAGCACATGCTTTGCCAGTACCGCAGTCGTCACGGCTCCTACACCGCCTGGTACTGGTGTTGCCATCAAAACACGGTCCTCAATTTTGTCAAAGTTTACGTCTCCGCAGAGTTTTCCATTCTCATCGACATTGATTCCAACATCAATCACAATAGAATTTTCTGAAACAAAACGCTCATCCACCCATTTTGCCTTGCCGATTGCGGTAACTAAGATATCCGCCTCGCGGCAAATCTCCGGCAAAGAAACGGTACGCGAATGACAAATGGTTACAGTCGCATTTTCGTTTAATAAGAGCATGGAAAGCGGCCTTCCGACTACGAGGCTTCGTCCTAAAACGACGGCGCGCTTACCCTGCGGCTCAATGCCGTAAAAATGAAGAATTTCCATGACGGCCTGTGCAGTACAAGGAGCGAATGCGCACTTGTCACCCGAAAACAGCTTGCCAAGTGCAAGACTTGAGATGCCGTCTACATCCTTTTGAGGAGAGATGGACTCGACAATCGCTGCCTCATTAAGCTGAGACGGGAGCGGACGAAACAGCAGAATACCATCTACAGATGAGTCTGCATTGATTGATGAAAACTCCTTAGAAAATGCCTCCATGGAGATATCTTCCGGAAAAGAAAACAGTTTTGTCCCGATTCCGACACTACTCATTCGCTTAATGGCACTGCGCTCATAAGAAAGATCTTCTTCTTTCGCACCTACACGGACGATAGCAAGACAAGGTTTAGTCTCCCATCTTTCCAGTTCGTTCTTAATTTCATCGCGGATCGCTGCTGCGACCGGCGCACCTTTTAAAAGTTGCATAAACACACTTCCTTTTCAAAAAAATACCATTATACCAGCTGGCTGATATGCTCGTGAAGCTGCATCGTCTGCGAGAGAAGTTTTGATGCTTCTAATGCCAGCTTTTGTGCAGTTTCTTGATTTTTCATCAGTCCGGTATTTGCGCTTACATTGATAAAACCACCGCGGGCAGAGGCTAAAATCAGTGCGGCACCTGTTACCACATCGCTTAGAATCAGCTTTGAGCATTTGCATGAAAGTTCATCTAACAATACCATTGCACGCGCCGACTCCCTTACGATTTTCAGTGGAGTAAGGCTTGCCTGAAATAGTGCCGCCTCCAGAATGCGTTCCTTCTCTTCCTTTTGTGCTGGTGTTTCCTTCGGAAGACCATATGCCTTTGAAAGCGGAAGGAAGCCTTTTGCATCCTCATTGATACAGCTAAGAAGTATGTCCCTGCAATCGGCCAGCGCACACTCTATTCTGTTCAAATCTTCCTCATAGCAGGCGTATTTTTTCTTACCATGGGTCAGTGCGCACGCCATCATTCCTAAGGCACAGCCGTAAGAACCAGTGCAGGCACTTGCACCGCCGCCACCCGGTATTGCTTCTTTTCGGGAGAGCGCCGCTGCAAACTCTTTTAAACTCAAATTTTCCATATGTTACATGTTCCTTTGCAGAAAGGAGATGCTGCTTTTTCGCAGCACCTCCTTTGGTACTTTCTTTTTCTTTTTTATTAATGCTTAAAGTGTCTCATTCCTGTAAACACCATAGCGATTCCATATTCGTTGCACTTGTCGATGCACTCTTTGTCACGGATTGATCCGCCTGGCTGAATAATTGCAGTGATGCCTGCCTGATGAGCAGCCTCCACGTTATCTGCAAATGGGAAATAAGCATCGGATGCCAGTACAGCACCCTTTGTCGCATCCGGTCCGATCAATTCGTTCGCATGCTCAAAGCACTGCTTGATTGCCCATACACGGTTTACCTGTCCAGGTCCGATGCCGACAGACTGCAAGTCTTTTGCAACCGCGATACCATTGGACTTAACAAACTTAACAACCTTCCATGCAAAAAGCAGATCTTCCATTTCCTTCTCGGTTGGAGCCTTCTGGGTGACAACCTTTACATCACCGTCAAGAAGCTTGCTGTCGATATTCTGGACAATCAGACCACCGTTTACTTTCTTTAAATCAAGTGCTTCAGCAGGCTGCTTCTCGCTGATATCATCTAACTGAAGAACACGGACATTTCTCATGGAACCGTCCTTCTTGAAGCTTAACATCTTCAATGCACCTTCCGTATAGGATGGAGCAACAATCACCTCAAGGAACATGGACTTCATATCCTTTGCAATGGTCTCATTGATCTCACGGTTGGAAACAACGATACCGCCGTAGATGGAAACCTTATCAGCTGCAAATGCCTTCTTCCATGCTTCTTCGATGGTATCCGCACTGCCGACACCACACGGATTTCCATGCTTGCAGGCAACAACAGTCGGCTCTGTGAACTCCTTGAGAAGTTCCAATGCTCCGTTTGTATCGTTGATGTTGTTAAAGGAAAGAGACTTTCCATTTAACTGCTTTGCGTCAACTAAAGAACCCTTCTTCTTGCCGATTTCGCGGTAGAAAGCAGCCTTCTGATGAGGATTCTCGCCATAGCGCATGTCCTCAACCTTCTCAAAGGTCATGGTCAGCGTCTGCGGCAGGCTGTCATCACCGCGCTCTTTCTTCAGATAATCCGCAATCATGGTGTCATAACTGGAGGTGTGCATAAATACCTTCTGCATCAGATAAAACTTGGTATCCAGACTTACCTGTCCGTCTGCCTTCAGCTCTGCAAGAATCTTCTCATAATCAGCCGGGTCTGTCACAACCGCCACATCCTGATAGTTCTTTGCAGCTGCACGCAGCATGGTCGGTCCACCGATATCGATGTTCTCAACTGCTTCAGCTCTCGTAACGCCGTCTCTTAAAATGGTCGCTTTGAACGGATACAAATTTACAATTACCAGATCGATCGGCTCAATTCCGAGCTCTTTAAGCTGTCTCATATGCTCCGGATTTGAACGCATCGCCAGCAGGCCGGCATGTACTGCCGGATGAAGTGTCTTTACTCTGCCATCAAGACATTCCGGGAATCCGGTAAGATCAGAGATCTCCATAGCCTTTACACCGGCCTCAGCCAGTTTCTTGTAGGTTCCTCCTGTTGAAATAAGCTCGACCCCAAGCGACTCCAGTTCTTTTGCCAGTTCTACCACGCCTGTTTTGTCTGATACACTGATTAATGCTCTCATTGTCCTCTCCTTCGTTTCAACTGCGTAGTCAAAGCGGACATTCGCAATCCGCTTCGCTACTTGCTTGATTCGGTTCAATTATAGGCACACATGCCTGCAACGCATTTATTATTACACAAAATTTATTATATTGCAAGTGGAAAGTTGCAGCTTACAAAGTTGCAGTATTGCTAGTATTGTCCGACGATTGTCGTGGACAGCATCACATTTATCTTGATTTTATGAGCAAATTGCGGTACAATACTGGTGTCATTGCAGTAGTTTTTATTGATTTTTTAGAATTAGGAGGGAATCCCTATGGTTGCATTTGAGTTCACTGCTGAAACAAAGCTTGATGTTATTGTGACATTTGATACCAAGAGTCATTCTGATGATGCGTATGCGCTTACTTATGCATTGTTAAGCAGTCGTTTAAATGTGCTTGGCATAATTGCTACTCGCTTTAATCAGACAGATAGTATTTCACAAAGTCGCGCAGCAGCACAGCACATTCAGTCCCTTTTAAAGAGTGAAACGCCGGTGTATGATGGTTTTCCGGATTATTTTGATGATAATGACGGAAAGAGTCTGGAACTTTCTGACGGTGTAAAATTTTTGATAGAACAGGCATCGAAGAAGCCGGTTACTGTTCTTTGCATGACGGTATTGACCGATATTGCACTTGCAATTCATGTGTGTCCATCGATTGTGCCAAATCTTCGTATCGTGTGGGCAGGAGGCGGTGCCTATCCGAAAGGCGCACAGTATGAGCCAAATATTATTAATGACCGCAAGGCTGCTAATTTTGTATTACAGAGTGGTGTCGAATTTTTACAGATTCCCAAAAACGTATATCGTATGTTCAATGTTTCGTTTAGTGAACTTTTCTTAAAGGTGAAGCCATACGGTGAATTGGGTGAATTTTTATATAACCTGATTATTGAACGCGCAACGGATGAAAGACGTCCGCTCCGTACAGGCTGCTACTGGGTTCTGGGTAATCTTTCGATTATCGGAGCAGTTCTTTGTGACTGGAACTTCTGTCTGGAGGAACGTCCGGCACCATCCTTTACGCGTCACTGCGTCTATACCGATGTAGGTACACATTATAAAATCAATGTATTCAAAGATATTGACACACGTTTTATTCTGGAGGATTTCTTTGCAAAGGTGCAGATCTTTTCAATGAAAAAATAAAAAATTCAGCTAAAAATTTTCCAACAGAAAAAGGACTTCGCCAAAAACGAAGTCCTTTTTCTGTTGGAAAATCTTTAGTTTGTAATTGTCTGCTAATGTTAGATTAATCAGCTTTGAGTTTAAAATGATTCATTCAATCAGATATCTTTAAAATCAGTTAAAGCAAAATCATCATCGTCATCGCTATTGCTATTATCTACATAGAATTCCGGATCGATGCTCTCTACCTCGATGAGATCATCTTCTACAGGAGAACTCTCAACCGCATGAAGGCTATCCAACTGTTCGCTGATCATATCGATGTCAACTGCTGCAGAATCCGACTCAGCAGGGGTATTTTTTTCATTATTGAGTCCGTCAAGATCACGTACATGTGCTGTGTCTTCTTCCACCGGAGCCTTATCAAAGATTTTTGTCTCATCAGATGGACGAGAAGCAGTTGACTTAGCTGGACGCTGAACTCTGGTCTGAGTATCGGCTGACTTAGCAGGACGCTGCTGTCGCGATGCAGCTGTCTCTGGCTGTCTTACCGGTCTGCTGCCTGAACGATCTTCTGCCTGTGCTTTTGATACACGAGTTACTTTAGAAGTCGTGGTACTCCGATCAAAATCTCTGTTAACATTCTTTGGAACACGTCGTACACGGGAAGTTCCCTCTTCGCGTCCCTCGGTCATTCGAGTATCACTCAGCTCATCTCTGCGCACTCTTCTGGAAGATGGCTCGCTTGTTCTTGGTCTTGCCTGTCGTGCACGCGCCCTAGCTGCATTCTCCAACTCATTCACTCTCTTTTTCGCTTTCTTTAATTTAGAAGACTTAGAGATCATGCGGATAAAGAAAATAAGCATCAGAAACGTAACAACGCCAAGTGCTGCCACACCGATCAGACCATATTTTTTCACATTATCCTTCAGGTTATTGTAATTTTGCTGCTGCAGATTTGCAGAATTGCTCATACGCTCGATCTCAGCGCTATCCTGAGAAGACATTGAATTGTAGCTGTCCTGAAGGCTGGAAAGTTCAGCGCTCATGCTGCTTGCCGATGCCTGCAAATCGACATCCGGATCTGCTACATAACGCAGACATGCTCCATTTGTACCATCAAAACGATAAAATCCCGCACTTCCGTCAGAGCCAACTGCATAGATCAGATACATATTGGAATCGCCAGCTGCGGAATTAAACCATGCTGGAACGACACGTCCATTCATATCAATATTTACGCTCTCATACCCACTCGGAACAGTTACGTCAGCGCCCGGGAGAACAATCGCATAGGAAGTATTCACAGCAGTAAATGCGACATATGGAATCGCCTGATCAAGTGCTTCATTGTATACGTACCATACGACACTGGAATCGTCCTGAACAACCGGAAGCAGATACAGTCCGGTATCTGTCTTAGCAGCGTTGCAAACGTTTCCGTGATATGTATAAGTGATCTGCTCAGAATTTGCCGGAAGTTCTACTCCGTCAAGTGACTGTGCGATATTTAATTCCTGTGCTACTGTTTCAAATGCCTGTGTCTCGGCACTTGTCTCTTCTGGTGTCTCAGATGAAGCTTCTACCGATTCGGTTGCCACTTCGTCTGCGAAAACCGCTGCTGTAGGAACAGCTACGGTCATGCATGCTGCCATAAACAGCCCTGCAAAACGTTTCATGTTTCCATCCTCCAAATCATCTGTTCTTTTTTTGTTGCATTCTTATATCAACATTTACCGTACTCATTTATACTAAAACACAAACCATGTTCTGTCAATAGATTTAATCAAATTGTTAAAGAATCAAAAGAAAAAGCGGCAAAAAAGAGCACATCTATACATAACAGATGTACTCTTTCTCAGACATTGCTATTTGCTTTTTACACCTCGTCAATAGCCTTTCCAATATCATGTCTCATGTATTTATTGTCAAAGTGAATCCACTCAGTTGCCTCGTAAGCTTTTGCACGGGCTTCCTTCAGATCCTTACCGGTCGCGGTCACACCGAGCACTCTGCCTCCGTTTGTCACAAAGGTATCACCCTGCTTTTTTGTTCCGGCATGGAAAACAAAATAATCCTCCTTGCCGTCAAAAGCTTCCAAACCGGAGATCGGAAGACCTTTTTCGTAGTGAACCGGATAACCGTCAGATGCAAGAACAACACATACCGCCGCATTGTCCTCAAACTGAAGATCAATCTGGTCAAGTGTCTGGTCAATGCAGGCCTCAAACAGATCGACAATGTCATTCTTCATACGAGGAAGAACAACCTGTGTCTCCGGATCGCCAAAGCGGGCATTGTACTCAAGTACCTTTGGACCATCTGCCGTCAGCATCAGACCGAAGAAGATAATTCCCTGGAAAGTGCGTCCCTCAGAGCGCATCGCATCAACAGTCGGCTGATAGATATGCTCTCTGCAATAGGCATCGACTGTTGGGGTATAGAACGGACTTGGGGAGAAGGTTCCCATACCTCCGGTATTCAGTCCCTGATCACCATCCTTTGCACGCTTGTGATCCTGCGCACTGGTCATGACACGATAGGTATTTCCATCCACAAAGGTCAGAACAGAAACTTCTCTTCCAGTCATAAACTCTTCTACGACAATTGTGTCACCGGCAGAGCCAAACTGTTTGTCTAACATCAGCGTCTTTACACCTTCCATGGCTTCTTCTCTTGTATTGCAGATCAGAACACCTTTGCCGAGCGCCAGACCGTCAGCCTTTAATACAATCGGCATTTTTGCAGTCTTTAAATACTCGATTGCCGCTTCAGGAGAATCAAAATTCTCATATGCAGCAGTTGGAATGCCATACTTTTTCATCAGGTCCTTTGAAAAAGCTTTGGAACCCTCCAGAATTGCCGCATTCTTGCGAGGTCCGAATACGCGCAGCCCTCTCGCCTCAAATACATCAACAATACCGCCTACCAGCGGATCATCCATGCCTACAACAGTCAGATCAATGCTATTTTCCTGTGCGAAATCAGCCAGCTTGTCAAATTCCATAGCAGAAATTGGAACGCACTCTGCAATCTCACCGATTCCGGCATTTCCTGGTGCACAATATAATTTCGTTACCTTTGGACTCTTTTTAAGTTTCCATGCAATGGCATGCTCTCTTCCGCCGCTTCCTATAATCAGTACCTTCATATTGCCTGCAACCTTTCTTTTTATTTTCATTTGCCCGTCACTCTTTTATATGGGCAATTCCATCTTCAACGGATACTTTTCCATTTGCGATCAGATCAATCGCTTTTGGAAGAATAATCCACTCTGCCTGCTCCATGACACGGCGCTGCAGAATCTCTGGCGTATCACCTTCCTCGATTGTCACTGCCTTCTGCAAAATGATCGGACCGTTATCAAGCACTTCATCCACAAAATGAACGGTTGCACCAGTAACCTTTACACCACGGGCAAGCGCTTTTTCATGGACAGTCAGTCCATAGTATCCTTTTCCGCAGAAAGACGGAATCAGAGATGGATGAATGTTGATAATGCGATTGTGATATTTTTTAATCAGCTTTGGTGGAATGTACATCAGACAGCCCGCCAATACAATCAGATCTGCACCACTCTCATCAACTACATCAATCACAGCATCGTTAAAGGCATCCCTGCTTTCAAACTGCTTTGGAGAGAGCGCTTTGGCAAAAATTCCTGCCTTTTTTGCGCGCTCCAATGCATAAGCCTTGCGGTTGTTTGAAAAAACGAGTGCGATTTCGGTATTTGTGATTTCTCCGGATGCGATCTTGTCAATGATGGCCTGTAAATTGGTTCCGCCGCCGCTGACGAACACTGCGATCTTTAGTTTACTCATTTTAAAATAACACCCTTCTCTCCGGCTTCGATCTGTCCAACGCGGTATGCCTTATCACCTGCTGCCTCGATGGCTGCAATTGCGGCATCTGCCTGTGCTGGATCAATTGCGATTACCAATCCAAGACCCATGTTGTAAGTGTTATACATCATCTGTTCTTCAACGTTGCCCTTTTTTGCCATCAAGGTAAAGATCGGAGGAATCGGGTAGCTGTTTTTCTCAATAACCGCTACCGTATCATCCTTGAGCATACGCGGAATATTCTCGTAGAAGCCGCCTCCGGTGATATGGCTGCATGCCTTCACCTTTACGCCGGCATCTTTCATGCTCTTCATAGCCTTTACATAGATGCGGGTAGGAGTCAAAAGTGCTTCGCCAAGCGTCTTTCCTAACTCATCATAGTAGGTATCCAGACTTTCCTTTGTCATATCAAAAATCTTGCGGACAAGAGAGAAACCATTGGAGTGAACACCACTGGAAGCAACACCAATCAAAACATCTCCAGCCTTCAAATCCTTTCCGGTGATCATATCTTTCTCATCTACAATACCAACTGCAAATCCAGCCAGATCGTATTCATCCTCCGGCATCAGTCCTGGATGTTCTGCTGTCTCGCCGCCGATTAATGCAGCATCAGACTGTAAACATCCTTCTGCAACACCTTTTACGATCTCAGCGATCTTCTCAGGGTAGTTTTTTCCACATGCGATGTAATCAAGGAAAAACAGCGGTTCACCGCCGGCACATGCAATATCGTTTACGCACATTGCCACGCAGTCAATACCGATTGTGTCATGCTTGTCCATCAAAAAAGCAAGTTTTAACTTAGTTCCAACACCATCAGTTCCAGATACGAGGGTTGGCTTCTCCATCTGCTTGAAGCGTTCCATAGAAAATGCTCCGGAAAATCCGCCAAGTCCGGTCAAAACCTCCGGTCTAAGGGTTTTCTTAACGTGCTCCTTCATAAGTTCAACTGATTTGTAACCGGCCTCAATGTCAACTCCAGCGTGCTTGTAATCCATGTCGATCTCCTTCTGCTGCTTTTTGCAGCACTTATGTAGTAGTGATGTGGTGCTATTGTTTGTATGCTTGTAACCATCAGAAAATCATTCGCCATATAACATGATGTTCTGAATAGTTACATCTGCTTTAAATATTCACTGTAACCGATGCTCTCCAGCTTTGCGGCCTTCTTCTCAACGGTCTCTTTCATGTTTGCAGTGTAGGCTTCAAGGCGGTCTGCCAGTGCTTCATCATTTGTTGCAATGATCTTTGCGGCAAGGATACCTGCATTTAAAGCACCATTAATGGCAACCGTGGCAACCGGAATACCCGGAGGCATCTGGCAGATGGAGAAGAGTGCATCCATGCCATCAAGTGCTTTCGCTTGAATCGGAACACCAATTACCGGAACAGTTGTCATAGCTGCAACCATGCCCGGAACATGAGCAGCACCGCCTGCTCCTGCGATAATTGCCTTCAGACCTCTTTTTCTTGCATTTCTTGCATATTCATACATTCTGTCCGGAGTCCTGTGTGCAGAGATAATTGTAAATTCATAAGGAATCTCCAATTTATCTAAAATCTCTGCGGTCTTGCTCATGACACCAAGGTCAGAATCACTGCCAATGATAATACCTACCAATGGTTCCATTTGTTTTCCTCCTAGTTGTTTTGATATAGTGCTGTGTTTTTTTGTTTCATTTATTGCTTAGCCATAAGGCGAAGCTGCGCGCTCATCTGTTCCCACTGCTTTCTTTGCCAGGAAGTCAGCAGAAAGCCTTCATTTTCATATGCTGCTGTCGGTGCATTTTGGGGGAACAATTGTGTATACATGAGCAGACAGTCCCTGCTGTCAATGCGTCGTATTGCCTGAGAAAGACGCTCCTCAAAACGTTTTCCCAGATATAATCCGCAATCCCATGTATGCTGCTTCCAGTGTACATCCGAACAGCAGCAGGATGTACTGATAAGAAAAGGACCACCAAACACGAGTGCGTCATTGTGCATAACCGTATCACGGTCATCAACTCCACTGAGTGTAAGTGCTGCCAGGCTTTTGTGAAGCTGAACAAACAGTTCACAGTAATCGTTGTAAAACCAGTACAGCGCATCACGCACATGATCTGGTTCATCGTGCTGAGTCACCATTAAAAGAATCTGGGAGAGGAGCTCTCTGTTAATACAGAGAAATTCATCGTGTAATGACTTATCCAGCTGATCACCATGTTGCTTTAGCAGACAATCTGCTGCAAACAGCTGTGCGTAAAGAAGGCACAAATAAACACCCTTCTTGTGACCAAGTCGTTCCCGACATACACGGTAACTCAAATACTCGTGTGGCTGTATGCTGCTTTCAAGTCCTAACGCGAGTTTGCAGCACTTCTGAAAAAAGTCATTCTGACAAGTAAGCTCATTTTCAAGCCTTTTTGTAACGAGTTCAAGTCTTTCCGTTCTCTCAGATGTCATAGACAACTCCCTTTCCATTCAAATGCCTCATTCAGTGAGGGATACGGATCTCTCTTTGCCCACCACTGCCGTTATGTTTCTACTTCTTATCAGCTAAAGTACTGTACAGATCAGGACAATCCCGACTGCAATCAAAAGACTGCCAATGCCTCCAATCTTACAGCCCGCATGGTATTGCTCCTTTTTTGTAAGTCCCCAGAGGGAAAGCCCCATGCTGACAAGCGCCAGAATGAAGGCTATTACCCCCAGTATACCGACAACGATGCCGCCCTTCCCATCTGCCAGATATGACAGATACACGGCAGTAAAAAGAAGAATGATCTGGATAATCAAAAGTATACTGGAGCCAACTCCCTGCCAGGAAACCGTGCGCACACCGTATCGTGCGGTGTTGCTGCGCTCAATCTTCTGTGCTTCCATCGTAAAATTCCCTTCGGATCATCAAATCATCAGAACATGATATTTTTTCGTGCGCCCAGCAGACGACCACCCTGAATCAGTGTCAGAATTCCGGCAGCCACACATGCCAGTCCGGCTGTCAGTCCGATGATGCCTGTGACCACACTGGAGATACCTGCGGAATTAACCGTTTTGTACAGTTTTTGTTCCATATCATCACCCAAACCTTTCTTCAATTTCTATATTACAGATTGCTTTTTATTGCTTTGCACCGTATTGCTCATAATAAGCGTCAATAGCAGCTTTAATGGTATCATCAATGATGATTCTGCCTTTGTATGGCTTGTTGTACAAGTGTTCGATAACCTCCTGCATTGTAACAATCGCACGAATACGGATACCAAACTTTTCTTCCAGTTCTGCAATTGCACTCTTCTCGCCAGTTCCGCGCTCCATACGATCAACAGAAACGCAAAGACCGGTTACGGTTACATTTCCCTGCGCCTGAATAATCGGCATAGTCTCATTGATAGATTTACCAGATGTCGTAACATCCTCAATCATCATAACACGATCGCCATCGTTGATCGGGCCGCCAAGCAAGATGCCGACATCACCATGGTCTTTTACTTCCTTACGGTTTGAGCAATAACGAACGTCGGTTCCAAATTCATCGCTAAGAGCGATTGCTGTTGTAACAGACAGTGGGATTCCTTTATAGGCAGGTCCAAACAACACATCAAAATCACTGCCGAAGCTTTCATGAATTGCCTTTGCATAGTACTGACCGAGCTTCTTCAACTGAGAACCGGTGCGGTAATAGCCTGTGTTTACAAAAAACGGGGTTTTTCTGCCACTCTTAGTTACAAAGTCACCAAACTTTAAAACCTGGCAGTCAATCATAAATTCAATAAATTCCTTCTTGTACTGTTCCATCCCACAAATCTCCTTTTGTTTGTTTGCGTTTTACAGAAAATAATTTACGGCAAGTGATTATATCATGATGTTTGATACCAGATTGCTACGTGCTTTGCACTCTCGCAATCTTGGTCAAGAGGTCAAAAATCCTCTTGCAAGCAAGCTTGCATCGGCT
>CAVJTU010000068.1:0-16671 GCA_963652495.1 uncultured Oscillospiraceae bacterium | reverse complement strand
GGGTCAAAAGGCATTTTGACCCCTTTGATACCAGATTGCTACGTGCTTTGCACTGCAAAAATTCACTTTGAATGAAAATGAGGAGGACCTATGAGTTTAGTTGTACAAAATCTTTCAAAAAAGTACGGAACGCGAACCGTGGTTGATAACCTGAGCTTTGAGATGACCCATCCGGGTGTCTACGCACTGCTTGGTACAAACGGTGCCGGAAAGACCACTTCCATCCGTATGATGCTCGGTATGCTTTCACGCGACAGCGGAACCGTCATCTGGAATGGAAAGCCGCTCGATGTTAATACTTGTAATGTCGGCTATCTTGCCGAGGAGCGCGGTCTGTATCCAAAATATACTGTTATGGATCAGCTGATGTATTTCGCGGCTCTGCGCGGCGTTCCGACTGCGGAGGCCAAAAAGCGCATCCATTACTGGGCAAAACGCTTTGATATCATCGAATACCTGTATCCGCAGGAATATGCCGAGATTCAGGCAAGAAAAGAACATATGCAGACACCTGTTACCCCCAAAAAGAAGGCAGGCGGCCTGTTTGGCATCAGCAATCAGCGCAAGAAGCGCATCGCGCCAAAGACAGCCGATCAGCTCTCCAAGGGGAATCAGCAGAAGATTCAGATGATTGCAGCACTGATCTCGGATCCAGAGCTTTTGATTCTTGACGAGCCGCTTTCTGGTCTGGACCCGGTAAATACCGATCTGTTTAAGGATATCATTCACGAGCAGATCAACAAGGGGAAATATCTGATCATGTCCGATCATCAAATGTCCACGATTGAGGAGTTCTGTACCGATCTGATGATTCTTGATCACAGCAAGACAATCCTTTCCGGTAACTTAAATCAGATCAAGAAAAGCTACGGACGTGTCCATCTGTTCTTAAAAACAGAGTCTGATATTTCTCCATACATCCACGCTGCCGGCATTCCGATTCTCTCAAAGCTGGCTGGCGAATATCACCTAAAGGTAACAGGCGAAGAACAGGCAAATGCGCTGCTTGGCACGCTGATTCAGGCTGGTGTCACCATTGTTACCTTTAATCTTCGCGAACCATCTCTGCACGAGATCTTTGTAAGTAAGGTAGGTGAGGCGCATGAAGAATAAAAGCAATCTTCTCGGTCTGAAAAGCGTCTATTCGTTTACGCTTCGTCAGACCATGAAAAGCAAATCAAATATTGTTTCTATGGTGGTTTTATTTGTGATGGTGCTCATTTCATTTCCGCTTCAAAGCCTTACCGGAAATAGCATTTCTGTCAGCCCGATTCAAACGGCTTATGTGGCAAATGAAAGCGGAACGAAACTTGATTTTGATGCGCTGACGGCTCAAAATGCTGCTCTCTCATCTGTTTTGTTTGAAACCGCTGATTTTGACAAAGCTTCATATGCCGATTATTTAGGCGAATCTGATGTCTATGTCTATATCGGCACACCAGATAAGAGCAATACATGCACCATAGAGAGCCACACAATTGAAAACAGCTCACTGAAAACAGAGGATCTGGAGTCGCTTCTGACGGCGATTTCCTCCCAGCTGACAGCGGCACGCTTATCTTCTCTTGGTCTGTCCGCACAAAGTTCCTACGATGTGGACAGCATGAGTGCTTCCGACTATCTTGATCAGAAAAATGGCACAGAACGCATTGGCTTTGATGCCAGCTTTGCTATCCAGTACGGTTACTCTATCGTGGTTATGACTCTGTGTCTGCTCGCTGCAAGCTTTATCATCCGCTGCATCGTCACCGAAAAAGATTCCAAGCTGATCGAACTGCTGATGGTAAGCGTTTCTCCGTTCGCACTTTTGCTTGGAAAAATTCTTGCGATCATGACCTATGTGTTGATTTTAATTGCTATGATGGTTATCGGCTTCATTCTCTCCTATGGAATCAGCACTCAATTTTTGCAGATGGCAAGTCTGACAGCCACGCTTTCCCAGATGGGCATTGATTTTTCCCTGCTGAATCTGAATTGGGGTTCGATTGTGATTGCACTAATCTCACTGCTTCTCGCATTTGCAACCTACGCGGTGCTGTCCGGTCTGATTGGTACCTGCTGCAATACAATGGAGCAGGCTGAGCCAGCGATTATGATCGTAACACTTCTTATTATGATTGGTTACATCACCTCCTGCTTTACACCAATCATCTCCAGTAATGCAGTTGCCGCAGCCGTGCTTTCTCTTTGCCCGGTCATCAGCGTATTCTGCGCACCTGTTTCGTATGTATGCGGCAATATTTCGCTGATTGTCTTGATTTTCTCCTGGATCATTCAGGCCATCATTCTGGCCGCGCTCAGCGTATTCTGTGCAAAAATATACCGCGACCTTTTGCTGTACCGCGGCAGCCGCATGGGAATTTCTGTGCTGTTTGGAATATTCAAAAAAAATAAGAAGGAGGGTGCTGCACTATGAAATCCTTTTTGAATGCTCTAACGAAGGTCTTTGGCTTTACGGTGCGCCACCGCCTCACGAAGGGCTGGAAGGCTATAACAATTATTGTGATGCTGTTATGCTTTGCGCTTCCGCTTGGAATTATGTCTTTTATGGAACTTAGCAAAAAAAACGATGCAGCAGACCTTGTTGTCTCTGACGTGTACACGGCTGACCTGACAGGTGGAGACGCATTTGACTTTTCCATATTCAATATGATTGCCAAATCATCTGACAATGAGCCATTTTCCTCCATTTCCTATCACAGCTTTGACACAGACGAGGATGCACTCGCCGCAGCGAATACTAATACCGGCAATGCACTCGTTGTCGTTGTCACCTCCGACGAGGACGGCTTTCACACAAGCGTAATCCTGCCGGAAACATCCGCCCTCTCCATGGACGATGCCGATGACTACAGCGACTTTTTAAGCCAGATGTTCTCTGTCTTTGCGATAGCAAAATCCGGTACATCAATCCGTGATCTGATGTCTCTTGGCAGCATCAGCTACAAATATTCCTACTATGAGAATGAAAATGACACAGACACGCTTATAAGCGGCGACGATGCCGACTCCGAGCAGAATGCAGATGCCATGGTTAAGACAGTATTAGGCTACTTGCTTCCATATGTAAACATCATGCTGCTGTACTTCCTGATCCTGTTTTATGGTCAGGGTACCGCCAACTGCGTTGTCCTTGAGAAGTCCTCAAAGCTGATGGATACGATGCTCGTCTGCGTCAAGCCTGAGGCAATGGTCATTGGAAAAGTACTCGCGCAGGCATTTACCTGTGTGATTCAGATTGCGCTGTGGGTAATCGGTCTGTGGGGCGGCTTTGCAGCAGGTATCCGGGCTGTAAAAGCAATCAATCCAGACACCACGATGCCGCTTATAAAGATGTTTGGTCAGATGGGACTACTCTCAAGCATCTTCACACCGGTCAACACCTTGTTTTTCTTACTCTACTTAGCTGCTGGCCTGCTTTTATACCTTGCAATCGCCTCCATCGGCGGTGCCATCGCTTCCAAGCAGGAAGATCTAAGCATGACAAATAGTATCTTCGTTATCATTCTTTTGCTTAGCTTCTTTGCCGCACTCGGTATGGGCAGTTTCTCCGGAAACTTTGATTCGATGGGGTCTGTTGGCATCCTCGATTGGATTCCATTTACGTCCATTCTCGTTTCCCCAAGCCACCTGCTGCTTGGCTCCCTCTCCATTGCAAAAGCCTGCGGTTCTCTCGCAATTGTGGTCATTACCTCCCTTCTTGGCATGGCACTCGCCGGACGCATCTATAAGGCGATGTCGATGTATAAAGGGAATATTCCAAATGCGAAGCAACTGTTTTCTATGATCTTTTCAAAGTAGCCGCCTTATATCCCCGTAGCTAAAGCAAGGGGCTTTACGGCGATATTGGGTCACTCATCGAGGCGCCCCTTCGTAAACCTTCCGGGTTGCACTTCACAAAACTTCCGGACCGCATCACAAAAAATCCCCCGCCTGACACCACATGCCAGACGAGGGATTTTTTAATCTTCGTTCGTTACATGAAGCCGAACCAGTGCTCTGCGCAGCTTTGCCTCGGCAATTCTCTGTTCTTTATCGGAAAGATTCTTTTGCTTCAAACGCTCCTCGGCACGTTCCTTCGCCCTTCTGGCGCGCTCTCCATCAATATCTTCCTTCCATTCCCAGGTCGTTGTAGCCACCTGGCACTCACCGCCAAGCATCGAAATCATACCACCCATGCAAGCCGCATATCGTTCGTTTCCATCTGCAAACGTCACATGTGCCTCGCCCATACCGATTCCGCTGCAATAATTGACATGATTTGCGCGAATTGCCACATCGCCGTCAATCGTGCGCAGAAATACCTGCGCAGCCTGATCATCAAACACTTTTCCGTTCAGCGTCACAATACGCAAGTGGAATGTGTTCATACAGTGCCTGCCTTTCCTGCCTTCTTAAATACATCATCAATAGTACCTGCAAAGAGGAAGCAGCTCTCCGGGATGTCATCACACTCACCGTCAATAATCATGCGAAAACCGCGAATCGTCTCTTTAAGCGGAACATACTGTCCCGGCATACCGGTAAACTGCTCGGCAACAGAAAAACTCTGTGACATGAAACGCTGCACCTTACGTGCACGGTTTACTGCCAGCTTATCCTCCTCTGCCAGCTCATCCATACCCATGATAGCAATGATATCCTGTAACTCCTTATAACGCTGCAAAATCTGCTGAACAGATCTTGCTACCTGGTAGTGCTCCTGACCAACCATCTCCGGTGTCAGAATACGGCTCGTAGACTCAAGCGGATCTACAGCCGGATAGATACCCTGACTTGCAATATCACGCGAAAGAACCGTGGTCGCATCCAGATGAGTAAAAGTAGTAGCCGGAGCCGGATCCGTCAAGTCATCCGCCGGTACATATACAGCCTGAACGGACGTGATGGAGCCCTTCTTTGTCGATGTGATTCGCTCCTGCAAAGCACCCATCTCGGAAGCTAACGTCGGCTGATAACCTACTGCTGACGGCATACGTCCAAGCAGCGCGGATACCTCGGAACCCGCCTGGGTAAAACGAAAAATATTATCAATAAACAGCAGCACATCCTGATTCTTCACATCACGGAAGTACTCCGCCATCGTAAGACCAGACAGTGCAACTCTCATACGTGCGCCCGGCGGCTCGTTCATCTGACCGTAAACTAAAGCTGTCTTTCCGATAACGCCGCTCTCCTGCATCTCGCCATAAAGGTCATTTCCTTCACGGGTACGCTCGCCTACTCCGGTAAATACAGACGTACCGCCATGAGCAGTTGCTACGTTATGAATCAGCTCCATGATCAGTACGGTCTTTCCTACACCGGCACCGCCGAACAGACCGATCTTTCCACCCTTTGCATACGGGCAGATCAAATCAACAACCTTAATACCAGTCTCCAGAATCTCGGTTGTCGGCATCTGCTCCTCATAGGACGGAGCCTGTCTGTGGATGCTCCAGCGCTCTGCGTCTGTCGGAGCCGGCTTATTGTCTACCGGATCTCCCAGAAGGTTAAACACTCTTCCAAGGCACGCATCGCCAACCGGAACGCTGATCGGTGCGCCGGTATCAACTGCATCTGTACCGCGAACCATACCATCCGTGGAGTTCATCGCAATACAGCGCACAACATCGTCGCCGATCTGCTGGGCAACCTCTGCTATTACTTTGCTGCCCTGGTTTTCAATCTCAATGGCATGAAGCAGCTCCGGCAACTCTCCCTCCTGGAAACGAATATCCAGAACAGGACCCATTACCTGAACCACCTTGCCAACATGTCTCTCACTCATACATTCACCTTTCATCAGCTCTCTGAGCCTGCAACAATTTCTGTAATCTCCTGCGTAATACCGGCCTGACGGACACGATTGTAATGGAGGTTCAGTTTATCGATCATCTCCTGTGCATTCTTTGTCGCCGCATCCATCATCATTCGGCGGGACGCAAGCTCACTGGCTACAGATTCGCTCATAGCACCATAAACCAGACCAGCCAGATACTCCGGCACAATAGCATTGAACACAGCCTCGCTGTTTGGTTCGTAGATAATCTGGCACTTCTTCGCCTCAGGTGCATCCTTTGAGCGAAGCGCTTTCATGTCCGGAAGAGGAAGAAGCGGAATGATCTTTGGTTCCTGTGTCATCATGTTTATAAAATTCGTATACACAATCGCCACATGACCAAAGCTGCCCTCCTTAAAGCCGCGGCACACAAGATTCGCAATCTCAAAGCAATCTGTAACTGAAATGTCGCCTGCCTCCCAAAATTCATCCGTAACAATCGGCACCTTGCGGTTTGAAAAATGTTCCAGTGCCTTCTTTCCAATCGGCAGCACGCATGCCTCGTGACCTGCCATCTGCTCCTCTGCAAGGCGGAACAAGTTGTTATTGTAACCGCCCGCAAAGCCTCTGTCACCCGCAACCACAATAAAGCACCAGCCTTCACTTTTTGGTGCCTTCGTGTAAATGGACATCATATCGATATTTTCAGCTGCGATTTCTGCTAACGTGCCTTGCAATGCCTCAAAGTAAGGGCGGCTATTGTCTGCACGCTCCTTTGCCTTGTGAAGTCTCGACGCCGCTACCAGCTCCATTGCCTTACAGATTTGCATCGTACTCTGTACGCTCTTGATTCTCAGTTTGATTGCTTTCTGATTTCCAGCCATACAAACTCTCCTTTATTTACTAGCAACGATCCAGTCCCCATTCGCAAAATTACCTCTGCGAGGCTTTGAATCGTTACATTTACTGTAAGAACTTCGCCTTATAGCTGTTGATGCAGCTCTCCAGCTGTGTCTTTGCCTCATCATCCAAGGTACCGGTATGACGGATAACCTCCATCGCTGCCTTGCCGTCCCGGTCGATATCAAGCTCATTATTTAAGCCGTTCTCAAACTCGTGAATACGCTCAACCGGAACGTCTGCTAACAGATCGTTTACAACAGCATAGATGATTGCAACCTGCTTCTCAACCGGAAGCGGGGAATTTTGCGGCTGCTTTAAGATCTCCACGATACGCTCGCCCTTTGCCAGTCTTGCTCTGGTATCGGCATCCAGATCCGAACCGAACTGTGCAAAGCTTTGCAGCTCGCGATACTGGGAATAGATCAGTTTCAGTGTTCCGGCAACCTTCTTCATCGCCTTGATCTGCGCATTTCCACCTACTCGGGATACGGAGATACCCGGGTTTACAGCCGGACGGATACCGGAGTGGAACAGCTCCGTCTCCAAAAAAATCTGACCGTCTGTAATGGAAATAACATTCGTCGGGATATAAGCCGATACATCACCTGCCTGTGTCTCGATGATCGGAAGCGCGGTAAGAGAACCGCCGCCGAGTTCGTTTGACAGCTTCGATGCACGCTCAAGCAGACGGGAATGCAGATAGAATACGTCACCCGGATAAGCCTCACGACCCGGTGGACGACGAATCAGCAGGGAAAGTGCACGGTAAGACTCTGCATGCTTACTAAGATCATCGTAGATGATCAGCACATGACGGCCATTCTCCATGAAATATTCTCCCATACTGCAGCCTGAATATGGTGCAATATACTTCAACGCATTGGCATCTGATGCGGTTGCTGCTACGATAATGCTGTACTCCATTGCACCATTTTTCTCCAGCTCAGATACAATAGATGCAACAGAAGAACGCTTCTGTCCAATGGCAACATAGATACAAATGACGCCCTTGTTCTTCTGATTAATAATCGTATCAACGGCAATCGCAGTCTTACCAGTCTGACGGTCTCCGATGATCAACTCTCTTTGCCCTCTTCCAATCGGAATCATGGAATCGATTGCCTTGATTCCTGTCTGAAGCGGCTCTTTAACCGGCTGACGCTCGCAAATACCAGGTGCCTTGCGCTCGATTGGGCGATACTCGCCTGCTTCAATCGCTCCTTTGCCGTCAATCGGCTGTCCAAGTGCATCTACAACACGTCCAAGCAGTGCGTCACCTACCGGCACGGACACTACTTTTCCGGTTCTTTTAACAGTCTGACCCTCACTGATACCGTCATCCGCACCCAAAAGTACGATAGATACACGGTTCTCTTCAAGGTTCTGAGCCAGACCGTATGCACCATTTTCAAACGCAAGCAATTCACCTGCCATGCAATTTGCCAGTCCGCTCGCACGCACAATGCCGTCGCCGACTGTCAAAACGGTGCCAATCTCACTCTGCTCCAACGCATTCGAATAATATTTAATCTGGCTTCGAATAACCTTGGAGATTTCTTCTGGTTTCAGATTCATTTGTTTGTCCTCACTTCTGCATATGCTTCTTTGTTATTTACTGCTCTATAAGCTTATGCAGTCTTTCCAATCGGCTGCGGACACTGCCGTCCAGCTGCCGTCCTTCTATTTCTACTTTCATACCACCCATAAGACTTTGATCGGTCTTTGTGATAAGTATGATTTCCTTCTTCCAGACCTTTTCTAACTTTGCCTTCAGTGCTGTTTTTTGCTCCTCGCTCAATGCAACAGCACTGACAACGTGTGCCTCGGCAATGTTATGATCTTTCTGGAAACGATGTCTGTATTCTTCCTCGCAGCCTGATAATTCGGACAAAAGTTCCTCTTCACACAGGAGCTTCAAAAAATTCACAAGATACTCGTCTGCCTGACCGCCAAATGCCTTGTCGATCAGATCAAGCCTTGTTTTTCTCGGAATGGAAGGCTCCTGCAGCAGCCGAATATAAGAAGGATTTTCAGCAAACAGTTTCTTTACAATGCCAAGTTCGTCAAGAAGCTCCTTGCTGTATCCGCTTTGTGTACTGTCTTTTTCAAGTGCTAAGTCATACAAACTGTCGCCATATAGCTTTCCGGTTTTTGTCATGATGCCTCACCTACATCTGAAATAAACTCATCAATCAGCTTCTGATGATCTGCTTCCTTAACTTCCTTCTCGATGACCTTTCCGGCAATGGATACAGCAATGTCACCGATCTCAGACTTCATCTGCTTGAATGCAGCACTTCGCTCCTGAGCGATGTCGGCAGATGCCTTTTCCTTGAGCGCAACAGCTTCCCTCTTCGCATCAGCAACAATCGCCTCGCTCTTCTCAGCAGCTGTTTTCTGTGCATCGGCTAAGATCTGTCTTGCCTCTTCCTTTGCCCCTGAAATGCTCGCCTCGTACTGATCGCGCATTGTCTGTGCTTCTTCCTTTGCCTTCGTCGCATCTGCAATCTGAGAGTCTGCCATCTGCTTTCTCTCTTCCACTACCTTATTAATACGGTCAAACAGGAATTTCTTCATCAGAAAAACAGTCAGAAACAAATTACAGATCTGTGCAACGAATGTCCACGGCACAATTCCTACCAGTTCCTGTACTTCCTTCATGTGTCAACCATGCCTTTCCTTAATTCTGATAACATTTCACGTTTCTTTTGATCTTCAAATCAGCCTAAGATCAGCCTAAGAAGTTCATGAAGATACCAGGTGCAACGAAGATCAGAAGAAGACCGGTAACGAAACCATAAATACCGGTAGTCTCTGCGATTGCACAACCAAGAAGCATTGTACTGGTAACATCACCCTTGCACTCCGGCTGACGTCCGATTGCTTCAAGAGCCTTCGCTACTGCATTACCTTCACCAATACCAGGTCCGATACCTGCGATCAGAGCACAGCCGGCACCAATTGCACAACCAGCAAGAGCAATACCTTTAGCCAATATTGTAAAATCCATTCTTTTTTCCTCCTATTAACAGCATTTTCCCTGCTGTTTTCTTTTTGTCGCTTATTGCGTTTCTATCAGCCCTCTTCTGCGGCGTTTGCGATATACATAATCGTCAGCATACAGAAAATGAATGCCTGCATAACGCCTGAGAACCAGTCAAAATAAATAGATGTGATTGCCGGAACACCAACCGACAAAAACGGAATCGTTCCGAGTATGTTTCCAACTGCACCCGGAATCAGACCAAACAGTGCCTTTGTGGCAGCTGCCAGTGCCGCGTAGATCAGTCCGTCGATAACAACACCTGACAGGATATTTCCGAAATGACGGCATGCCATGCTGACAGGTGTAGCCAGCTCTGACAAAATATTAAACGGTGTCATAACCGGAATTGGCTGTGTAAAGCCTTTCAAATATCCGCTAAGCTTATTCGCCTGAATCTTCTTCTGCGTAATCATAACGAATACGACGATTGCCCATGCTGCCTCTGTCGAAAGATCTGCCGTTGGGCTTCTAAGCCCCAAAAGACTGATCAGATTCGAGAATACACTTGTGGTAAACAGCGCGCCTATAAAGGGGATCATGTAGTCAAATTTATGACCGCCTGTGTTGCCGCGTACAAAATTGTTTGCCGTTTCTACAAGAAACTCGGCCGCCGCCTGACGCTTTGAAATGTTTGTCACCTTCAGATCGTGTGTCAGCCAAAGACACAGGACAACGATGAGCGCCATCACCAGCCAGCTGACTATCATAGTCTCACTGATCTGCAGATCCCCCAGAATCGGAATATTCGTAGGAATCGTAAAAAACACCTGCGCTCCTGAAATGTCAAAATCCATTTTTACCTTCTCACTTCCTTTCCCAGCTGTGGGAGCAGCTGTCTTACTGCACTTTTACTGTGTGGACTTGTTTCTTCCAACAGTCAGGTAATATACCTTGATCACGATGCTCGGAAACAGAAGCGGAATAATACCTGCTGCTCCGTTAAAGCACGGAGCCACAAGTGCTGCAATGCCCCATAACAGCATCAAAAGTGTTCTTTGACGCTGGCTGATCTGCATCCGTTGGTGCGCCCGGCCTTCATCGGTATCAGCTGCTATCTTCTGAACTGCCAGTCCCATCAGGAAGAAATTTCCGACTGCGAAGACAAATCCACCAATGCCGCCGAGAAATACCGTATAATCAAACGGTACGTTTTCCACGCCACCCCGATGAAGAAGGAAAAACACCAGCCACATCAGCACGACGCAAATGGCAGTTCCAACCGCTATACGGGTCGTTTCCTGCTTAACAGCAGGCGATACACTTATCATTCTATCACCTTCCCTTTCTCTTGAAATGCGATCCCCAAATCCTATGCTATGCATTGATTCAGATATGATCGTTAAAACCGAATGGTTTTCTGTCTTTCTTTTTCTTACGGTTCTTCTCACGCAGATACAGCTTATACCAAGTCATAATATCAGCTCCAATCCCAAAGATCAGGCCAACAATATAAATCCAGCTGCCAACACCTATATGCTCACAGAGCCAGTAACAAACGTACAGACAGGCAAGAAGAGGAATCACGAGCGTCAATCCTAACTGAATAATCACAGACAGTTACCTTCCTTTCACCATTTGTTTATTAGTATAGCAGTTTTTTATAAAAAATAAAAGATAATTTTCCATAAAATTGCTTAACCAAACAGCCATCGCAGCATGACTGATTATAAATTTTTTCGTTTATGTTTTCAATAGACAAAGACTTCACAGTGTCCAAAATTAGACAAACCATGCCGTGGTGTCTAATAAATAAGCGGATTTGAAAAAAAAATTGAAATTTTTCAAAAAAGTGCTTGCATTTTATTTGAAGATGTGGTATCATCTATAACTGTCAAGTGAATATGACATGGATGGATTCCCGAGTGGCCAAAGGGGACAGACTGTAAATCTGCTGCAACTTGCTTCGGTGGTTCGAATCCACCTCCATCCATTGAGCTTCACAAGAAGCTATGCCGCAGTGGCGGAACTGGCAGACGCCCGGGACTTAAAATCCCGTGGGTAGTGATACCCGTACCGGTTCGATTCCGGTCTGCGGCATTAAAAAGCAGTAACCATTTGGTTGCTGCTTTTGTTTTTTTATTTTGTGATTTTGCGAATGGAATTTGAATTTGAGACTGTTTAAAGCCTCCCGGTGGCATATGCTGCCGAGAGGCTTTTGATTCTTTATTCCTCTACTCTTTTGCTAAGATTGCGGATATTGCGTCTGATTTTTCTGCATACCCCAAAATTTTCCTTTTCGCTGCGTTCCAGCTTATTTAAGCGGTCTTCCATTAATTTGATGTTCTGTTCAATTGTCATTTATCTGTCTCCTTTTCTTTTCTATTAGCAGAGAGTGGTCATTACTCCATCTCGAATGCTCCTGTATACAGCTGATAATAGGTTCCTTTTTTCTCGATCAGGCTCTCGTGATTGCCTCTCTCGATAATACGGCCATGATCCAGTACCATGATCACATCGGAATTTTGTATGGTTGATAACCGGTGCGCGATAACAAAAGTAGTTCTGCCATGCATCAGCTTATCCATGCCATCCTGTACACTTTTTTCAGTTCTTGTATCAATAGAGGATGTCGCCTCATCCAAAATCATCGCCGGCGGGTTTGCAACTGCTGCTCTGGCAATCGCAAGAAGCTGTCTCTGTCCCTGACTCAAATCTTCTCCTGCACCGGTAAGCATTGTCTGATATCCATTTGGCAGACGGCGAATAAACTCATCTGCATTGACAAGCTTTGCTGCCTCGATACATTCTTCATCGGTTGCATCCAGTTTTCCATAACGGATATTCTCCATTACCGTTCCTGTAAACAGATAGGTATCCTGAAGTACAATTCCAAGAGATCGTCTAAGATCCGCTTTTTTGATCTTGTTAATGTTAATTCCATCATAACGAATCTTTCCGTCATCGATATCATAGAAACGATTGATCAGATTTGTGATCGTCGTTTTTCCGGCACCCGTAGAGCCGACAAATGCTACCTTCTGTCCCGGTTCCGCATAGACACTTACACCCTTTAAAATCAGTTTTTCCGGCACATATCCAAAGTCTACTTCTCTCATACGAATGTCGCCATTCATTTTTGTATAAGTGGTTGTGCCGTCCTGATGCGGATGCTTCCAGGCGTAAATTCCTGTATAACGCTCACTCTCGCATAAGCCTTCGCTTGTCTCTTTTGCATTGACCAGAGTGACATATCCCTCATCTGTTTCCGGTTCTTCGTCAATCAGATCAAAAATACGCTGTGCTCCGGCAAGTGCCATTGATACCATGCTCATCTGCTGTGATATCTGCTGAATCGGCATGGAGAATGCTTTTGACAGGGAAAGAAATGCAACTACTACACCTGCTGTTATCGCTCCTTTTCCGCTGATTACAAGACAGCCTCCCAATATTGCCAACAAAATATATTGAAAGTTTCCGATCTGACTTAATACAGGCATAAGAATGTTCGCATATCGGTTCGCATTCCTGGAATCCTGATACAATATCTCATTCTTTTTGTCAAATCCTTCCTCGGCTTTCGCTTCATGGCAAAATACCTTTACAACCTTCTGACCTTCTAACATCTCTTCGATATATCCATTAATCGCTCCCAGAGATGTCTGCTGTCTTCCAAAATATGTGGTACTGTGTGATGCAATATATTTTGTAATAAACAAGATAAGGATCGTTATCACCACAACAACTAACGAAAGAGGAACACTGTAATACAGCATGATGCAAAATGAGAATACAACACTTACAACGCTTGAAAACAGCTGAGGAAGCGCCTGTGAAATAAACTGTCTGAGTGTATCGGTATCATTCGTATAATGGCTCATGATATCGCCATGTGTATGCGTATCAAAATATCGAACCGGAAGTGTCTGCATATGGTTAAACATATCATCTCGTATTGTTTTCAAACATCCCTGTGAAATAGTAACCATAAACTCGCTGTATAATAACGTACACAACGCTCCCAGCACATAAACAACGCCCATCAGCGCAAGCACTTTTGCCAATCCGGAAAATACCGGATGATCGGTCAAAAGAAGCGGTTCAATATATTTATCAATCAATACCTGAACGAACATCGAACCCACTGTGTTCGCCGCCGTAGAAAGGAGCACGCACACAGCAGCCAATAGAAACAGACCCTTTGCATGTTCGTAAATGTAACGCATCAATCGTTTAATGGTTTTTCCATCGTACTGTTTCATTTGCTTTCCCCTCCTTTTTGCTGAGACTGATATATTTCCTGATAAATCGCATTTGTCTTCATGAGTTCATCATGTGTTCCAACTGCGTTGATTTGACCTCCATCCATTACAACAATCATATCTGCATCCTGTACCGATGAAATTCTCTGTGCAATGATAATTTTCGTTGTATCCGGAATTTCCTCATTAAATGCACGTCGGATCAAGGCATCTGTTTTTGTATCGACTGCGCTCGTCGAATCATCGAGGATAAGAATCTTCGGCTTCTTCAGCAGCGCACGCGCAATACATAATCTCTGCTTCTGTCCGCCGGATACGTTTGTACCGCCCTGCTCAATATACGTGTCGTATCCATCCGGGAGTCCTATAATAAATTCATCTGCCTGGGCCAGCTTACATGCATGAATCAGTTCCTCATCAGAAGCAAATTCATTTCCCCAGCGCAAATTTTCTTTGATTGTTCCCGAAAACAGTGTATTTTTCTGAAGCACAACCGAAACATTATCTCTGAGTGTTGTAATGTCATAATTTCTTACATCAATACCGCCAACATAAACACTTCCATTTGTAACATCATACAGACGCGGAATCAGTGAAACAAGGCTGCTTTTGCCGCTTCCCGTTGAGCCGATAATTCCAACCGTCTGTCCCGAAGAAATACTTAAGTTAATGTCCTTTAAACAGAGCTTTTCCTTGTTATCCGAATAACTGAAATCGACATGCTCGAAATAGATTTTTCCACTTTTTACTTCCATGACCGGTTCTCTGCGGTTTGACAGACTGCTCTTTTCATCCAGTACTTCCACAATACGTTCTGCTGAACTCTGTGCGATTGTAATCATAACAAGCACCATAGACAGCATCATCAAAGAAGTTAAAATCTGCATCGCATAAATAATAAGACTGGTTAACTCTCCTGTTGTAAGTTCCGTTGCGCCTGACAGCACGATCATTCGCGCGCCAAACCAGAATACAAGAATCATACATGCGTATACAACAATCTGCATAAGCGGTGCATTTAATGCCATATATCGTTCCGCTTTGCAGAATGTATCAAACAATTTCATGGAAATTTTCTGGAATTTATCTTTTTCATGTTCCTCGCGCACAAAGCTCTTTACTACACGGATTCCACTTACATTTTCCTGCACAACGCCGTTCAGATTATCATACTGCTTAAATACCTTCTCAAAAATCGGGTGTGACTTTACTATGATCCATACAAGTCCTCCTCCCAAAACAGGTATCATGATAAGAAAGATCAATGCCAGCTTCCAGCTGATTGTACAAGACATAATCAGCGCAAATATCATCATAAGCGGTGATCTTACTGCGATACGGATAATCATCATATATGCATTCTGTATATTCGTGACATCCGTTGTCAGTCTTGTCACCAGACTGGCTGTTGAAAATTTATCAATATTTGCAAATGAAAATCCCTGAATGTGATGATACATATCTTTTCTAAGATTTTTCGCAAATCCGGATGAAGCATCGGCTGCTTGTGCTCCTGCCAAAAATCCCAATACTAAACCTGCAATGACACAGATTCCCATCATAACGCCAAGCTTTAGCAGGACATTCATATTCCCGCCATAAATACCTTTGTCAATGATATCCGCCATGAAAAAGGGAATAATAATTTCCAGTAATACTTCAAGTCCTGCAAATATTGCAGTTCTTATTGAAGCAGCTTTGTATTCCCGAATGCTTCGCATAAGCCTTTTAATCATCGTTTTACCTCCTTAAAAATTTACTTTATTTTCTTATTTATCCTTACACGCTACTCATCTTAAACTATATGATTATCATAGAGTCAATCGCAGATTCCATAATCTTTTCCCTTATTTTCTTGACAAAATGGGTACAATTCTCTATAATAATCAAAAACTTTATTATTTATATATGGTTATGGAGGTTTGTTTTGAATAATTTTTTATCAATCGGAGAACTTGCGAAATTGCGAAATATCAATGTCCAGTCACTTCGCTACTATGAAAAGCTTGGGATTTTGATACCGGCCTATATCAATCACGAAAACGGATACCGTTATTATTCTTTGGAACAGATTATGATACTCGATACGATTATTCTTTGTATTGATCTGGGGATACCGCTAAAGGATCTGAAAAATTATGTAAATGACGACGGCGAGCTTGAGTTTGAACATTTATTGACAGACGGCAAAAAACTTGCCAACGAAAAAATAAAAAAAATAGAATCCAGTATTGATTCTATTAATCGCACCTTGCAGCATATCAATGCCCAGAAGACATTTCTGGGGCAGGAGGGCTATTATTCGCGCTACATTTTTGAGCGGTATTATATTGCCACTCCCTGCAAAACAATTATGACTGCACGAGAATATGAAAAAAAGCTGAGCCATTTATTCGCGCTTGCCAAAAAGCAAAATTTACAGACATCTTTCCCACACGGCATTATTTCCACTTATCACAATGGTGAATTTACCGAGTCGAATATGTTTTTGGAGGTTCTGCCTGACGACTCTGCTGCTGTACAGAGGCTAAATGCCGGAAATTATTTATGCTTTCAGGAACTGCGCGAGATTCATTCCGATCCGCTTGTCATCTTTCCTCAAAAGCTTTTGAGTCGTGAAAACACAAATGTCATTCTTTCCAGCATGTCGCCTACTGCCTATAAATATGATAAAGTAACGTTAGAATTTCAGATACTGACATGAAATGATACCAGGGTCAAAAGGTCAGAAAGCCGATGCAAGCTTGCTTGCAAGAGGATTT